>NZ_CP055263.1:0-308750 GCF_014217835.1 Metabacillus sp. KUDC1714 | reverse complement strand
CTTATCGTTTAATGCATTTCTTATCCACCTTAGTCCAATTGTTCTGATTATCTATGCTGTTGTATTGCTTTATTTAATCATCATTTATTGGCCAAAGTTACAAGTAGATCACATTGATCGAAAAAAGCTTGCTTCTGTAAAAGCAAGCAATTACTTAAAGCTGACCGCTGCATTGCCAAAGTCAATTATTGTCTTAGCTTTAACAATAGCGGGATTTATCTTAAACCCGATACTCCATATCGATTTAACAAGTATCTCACTGGCAGGTGCCCTGCTTCTCCTTTTGCTTACACATGATGAAAATAATCCTGAAGGTATTCTTAAACAGGTAGAATGGGGAACATTGTTTTTCTTTATTGGCTTATTCATGTTAATCGGAGGATTGGAAGAAGTTGGGATTATTGATGAATTAGCTAGAGGAGTTGTTCTTTATACAGAGGGAGATTTACCTAAAACGTCTATGTTAATCCTTTGGATGACAGGGATTTTATCTGGATTTGTTGACAATATTCCATTCGTTGCAGCAATGATTCCGGTCATTTTAGAGTTTAAAGATTATGGGATGACGAATCTTGATCCATTGTGGTGGTCATTAGCATTAGGTGCATGCCTAGGAGGAAATGGGACATTATTAGGAGCAAGCTCTAATTTAGTAGTAGCAGGTTTAGCAGCAAAGGAAAAAGAACATATCAGATTTAGTGAATTTTTAAAGGTCGGCTTTCCGATTGTTCTTATCTCATTAATCATATCATCGATTTATGTTTATCTTCGTTATTTACTAAACTTTACAGGCTAACTGTTTTTTTTTACATAAAACAATGGTTAACGTCCAAACTAATTGTAAGTAACTGCGGTAAAAGGAGGCCATTAAATGGAAGTGTATATCACCATTGTGGCTCGAACCATTTTTCTTTACTTCTTAATTGTTTTGATTTTTCGACTAATGGGGAAAAGAGAAATAGGAGAATTGAGCATTTTTGATTTAGTCGTCTTTTTAATGATTGCTGAAATGGCTGTAACAGCAATAGAGGATCATAAAGACTCATTAATACATACAATAATCCCAATGTTTCTTCTAATGATAATTCAAATTTCTTTGGCGTTTTTGTCGTTGAAAAGTCAAAAAATCCGTCATTTGCTTGATGGGAAACCGACCATTATTATTAATCGTGGAAAGGTAGATGAGCACGCAATGAGATCACAACGTTACAATTTTGACGATTTAATGACTCATTTACGTGAAAAAGACATAAAGAGTATTGCTGATGTAGAATTTGCCTTATTGGAGTCTTCCGGAAAACTGTCAGTTATTGAGAAACAAAAGGACAAAAGAAATCAACCTGAACTTCCAATTCCAGTTATTATTGATGGACGTATCCAAGAGGAAAACCTAGAATCCATAAACAAAAATAATTTATGGCTGAGGCAACAGCTTCGAAAATTAGGATATGATAACATCAAACACATTTCCTTTTGCTCATTTGGAAAAGGGATCTTTTTTATTGATTTAAAGGATGAAAAAAAATAAATACAAACATACAAAGGTGAGGATCTCTAGGTCTTCATCTTTTTTGTTCTAGATAGGAGGACATAATAAAAACAGACAGTAAATTACTGTCTGTTTCAACTTAGATTTACAGAAGTTTGGCTTTATTTTTTTACAGGAATTAACCTTGATAATTGTCCGCCAATATAAGGTATCCGATTAATTTCATCCTTTTCAACCAAATTTAATAACAAGAGTAGGATACAGTAAAAGATCGAGGTTACACTTATCGCGGCAATTAGTCGAAAAGCAATGACTCCATCAACTAATACATTCTCATAAAAAAGATACCCTACAAAACCTGATGCAACCATTGTTAAACCGCTTTTTAAATAGTCTTTTATATATATATTGAATGGAGAAACTTTCATGACTGTAGCAAAATGTAACAAAGTGACTAACATAATCCCAATTACAATAGCCAAAGCAGCACCCATAATCCCAAGTGATGGCCTTGTAGCCAATACAAAAATTAATGCCGTTTTAACAGCTGCTCCTATTAAACTATTAACCATAGCAGCTTTTGCTAAATCAAGTGCTTGTAAAACTGCTTGAAGTGGTCCTTGAAAATATTGGAAAATAAAAAATGGAGCCATTACTTTAACAAAAATGGCGGATTGACTACTACCATACATGACAAGCATTAACGGCTCTGCAAAGATATATAAGACAACACATGCTAAGCCACCACTTACTATTGATAAACGAATTGACTGCTGAAGGCGATGCTCAACAAGTTTTAAATTGTTTTGTGCCATTGCTTCACTTATAGCAGGAACTAATGAAGTAGATAGGGAATATGTGATGAACGAAGGAAGCATTAATAATGGAAGGGCATATCCTGTTAGCCCACCATATTGTTTTGTAGCAACAGTGGTTAATACGCCTGCAATAGCTAGACTATTAGCAACAACAATTGGCTCAAAAAACCATGAAATTGATCCTATTAGCCGACTTCCTGTAGTTGGAAGGGCAATGCTCATTAATTGGTTAAACGTCTCTTTACCGTTTTTGACAGATTTGAAAAATTTTCTACGTATCTTAATTTTCTTTTTCACCTTGAACATCGCGGCGAGATAAATGAGGGAAACAAGCTCACCGATAACTGCTGAAATCATTGCACCTGCTGCTGCATACTCAATACCATATGGTAAAAAGGCACTTGTAAAAAGAGCAACTAAAGAGATTCGAACAACCTGTTCTAGTACTTGAGAAGCTGCAGCGGGACGCATGTTTTGCTTCCCTTGAAAATAACCACGAATTACAGATGAGATCGCAACTATTGGAACAACAGGTGCAATAGCTAATAGCGGCCATTTAATACGATCATCGGTAAACACATCTTCAGCTAAAATAGGTGCTAAAAAACTCATTGCTGGAGTGAAAAGAATACTTAAAGTTCCTGTGACAGCTAAAGAAACAACAAGTATTTTTTTGATTTTCCGGTGGTCTCCTTGTGCTTCAGCTTCAGCAACAAGCTTTGAGATGGCTACAGGTAAACCAAGCTGTGTAATCGTAATAACCAATACGAGAGTAGGTACAGCCATCATATATAAGCCTACACCTTCTTCTCCAATAAAGCGTGCTACGACAATTCGATTAATAAAACCTAGTACTCGCGTAATAAATCCTGCTAAAATTAAAATAAGCGTTCCTTTTAGAAACGTTTGTTTTGACATTTCTCTCCCTGCCTTCTCAAATAACGTGGAATCATATACAATTACTATATGCGGACCTGTGGGCCAAGCATGACAAGTTCTAACATGAAAGAGTGAAATGCATTCTATGTACATAAACAACTAGAGAAACAAAGAAGATCTATTTAGTTTAATTAAGGAGTGGAGTTAATGAATAGGCAGCCTTTGGATGAATTCAAAGATCATGTAAAACCTGCAATCATAAGCAAGCTTGAGGAATTTGTATTATTAGGCTATACAGATGTATCTGAGGAAAAACTATGGGGATTTTTAAAAAATAAAAAGTGGAAAAAAACAACAGAACTTTCAGTACATGAAGTTGTCCGTGATGTATTAGCACTAAAAATCGGTGATTTTATGAATTATGCAACAGTGGAATCTTATAAAACAGCAAACTGGTTTGATAGTGAAGAAGGAAAAGACGTCTTGAAAGACCTTATATAACGTTGATAAAATTGCATAAAAAAGCGTATAATTTTTAAGAAGAATGTTGCAAGTAAAGATTTTCTAGTTTACCAACAATATTTGCAGTCATACATAAATTGTTTTTTAGATTTTAAGGAGGATACATAATGGTCAAGCGTGGACGCATTATTGCGTTTTTTCTACTTGTCCTCTTTGTGGGAAGTTTAATTGGCTTAAACACAAACAGGGTGACAAACAACATCATATTAGGCTTAGATTTACAAGGTGGCTTTGAAATACTTTATGAAGTAAAGCCTGCAAATGAGGGTGACAAAATAACAAGGGATGTACTAGTTAGTACAGTGAATGCCCTACAAAAACGTGCCAATGTACTTGGTGTTAGTGAACCGAATATACAAATTGAAGGTGATGATCGGATTCGCGTTCAGCTTGCGGGTGTAGATGATCAAACGAAGGCACGAGAAATCCTTTCCACACAGGCTGAATTAACATTCCGTGATTATCAAGATAAAGAAATGTTAAATGGTGCTGATTTAGTTGAAGGTGGAGCAAGTCAGTCATTTGATGAACAAGGGAAGCCGAACGTTGCTATCAAGCTAAAGGACGCTTCAAAATTTAAAGAAGTAACTCAAGAGATTGTTGGTAATGCTCCTTATAATCAGTTGGTTATTTGGCTTGATTATGCAGAAGGTGATGCGTATCAGGAGGAGGCTACAAAGGCTGAACCAAAATTTATTTCTGCTCCAAATGTAGACCAAGTGTTCAATCAAACAGATGTGACAATTACTGGAGATTTTACGATACAAGAAGCAAAGGATTTAGCTAATTTATTAAATGCTGGTTCCCTTCCAGTTAAGTTAGATGAGATGTATTCAACCTCTGTTGGTGCACAGTTTGGTGAACAGGCTTTAGATCAAACAGTTCTTGCGGGTATAATTGGTATATCGATTATTTTCTTATTTATGATTGCTTTTTATCGCTTACCTGGGTTAATCGCAGTTATAACGTTATCTACGTATATTTACGTGATCCTCCAAGTGTTCGACTGGATGAATGGCGTATTAACATTACCTGGAATTGCTGCTCTTATTCTTGGGGTAGGGATGGCAGTTGATGCCAATATCATTACATATGAACGTATAAAAGAGGAACTAAAGCTAGGACGTACTGTTCGCTCAGCCTTTAAAGCAGGGTCGAGACGCTCCTTTGCTACAATTTTTGATGCAAACATTACAACGATACTCGCTGGTGGTGTCCTATTTTTCTTTGGGACTAGCTCTGTAAAAGGTTTTGCCACAATGTTAATTCTAAGTATAATTGTTAGTTTTATAACAGCTGTTTTCTTATCGAGAATCTTACTTGCTCTTTTGGTTGAAAGTCGTTGGCTTGATAAGAAAAAAGGATACTTTGGTGTGAAGAAAAAGGATATCTTAAGTATTGAAGAAACTGATGATGATACAACTGCTCCAACTAAGTTTGATCAAGTAGATTTCTTAAAGTATCGTAAGTTATTCTTTATGCTTTCAACAGTGGCTGTTATTGCAGGAATTATCATCTTATTGGTATTCAAGCTAAACTTAGGGATTGATTTTGCAAGTGGTACACGAGTTGAAGTTCTTGCCGGTAAGACGATAACAACAGAAGAAATAACTGAAGAAATGAGCAAAATTGATCTAGAAGTAGATGATGTTGTGTTATCAGGTGATGAAAATGAGATTGGAGTTGCCCGTTTTACAGGGACTTTAGATCAACAGAAGATCGCGGAATTAAAGAATCACTTCAAAGAGAAGTATGGTACTGAACCGAATGTTAGTACTGTTTCACCTACAGTAGGGAAAGAACTTGCTCAAAATGCGATGTATGGTGTTTTAATCGCAGCTATTGGTATCATTATATATGTCGCGATTCGCTTTGAATTTTATATGGGACTTGCCTCAGTAGTCGCGTTATTACATGATGCGTTTTTCATTATCGCATTCTTTAGCATTACGCGTTTAGAGGTAGATATAACGTTCATAGCAGCTGTCTTAACAATAGTCGGATATTCGATAAATGATACGATTGTAACATTTGATCGTATACGAGAATTACAAAAAAAGAGAAAGGTTAAAACAGTGGAGGATTTACAGTTTATAGTAAATCGAAGCCTTCAACAAACCTTTACTCGTTCAATTAATACGGTGCTAACTGTTGTTATTGCAGTAGTTGCTCTGCTTATATTCGGTAGTTCATCCATTACAAACTTCTCAATCGCTCTATTAGTTGGATTAGTTTGCGGAACGTATTCATCGCTGTTCATCGCAGCACAGCTTTGGTTAATTTGGAAAGGAAAGCAGCTTAATAAGAAGAAGGAATTGCCTTCTAATGTAAGTGATGAACCACAAGTTTAAATAATTGTTAATAGGGTCAGCAATCTCAAGGAGCATAATATTATGAATGTGATGAAATAGGTCACAAAATAATACATTGAGGTGAGCTGACCCTAATTTACTTACAACAAGGCACATAACTTGGTTGTTGATTTACGCTTTGGCGTTCGCTTTCGGCGGGTGGTTAGGGAGCTTCTTCGGTGCTTTGCACTTGCATGAGTCTCCCTTGGACGCGCACTCTAAGCTCATAAATCCGTTCGAATTTGTTTTAACAGAACTAACAACAAGAGAAAGGAGAGATCATATGAAACGTCAATTGAGCATTATTTTAGCAATCATTTTTGCGATTATTATTGCTGTTTTTGCGGTAATAAACGTTGATTCTGTCGAGGTAGACTATTTGTTTGGAACCGCTGAATGGCCACTGGTACTTATCATCCTAGGTTCTGTTCTGATGGGTGGGTTTATGATCGCTGCTACAGGAGTTGTACGTATATTAACGCTTCAACGGAGACTAAAAGTAGCTGAAAAAGAAAATGCAAAGTTAAAAAATGAACTCGATGCTAACAAGCAACAACAAGAACAATTTCCTGAAACACAAGTAGAGCATAGCGATCAATAAGTCCAATCTACTTAGAAAAGATGTTATATCCATAATCATCAAATTGAAACCCCTTGATCTCTCTAGTATAATGGGATGGTTGAGGGGTGAATTTATGTTAAAGGCAAAAACAAGATGGATGGTTCAGCCATCTGAAGATACATTAATGAAAACATTTATAGATAACTTATCGATTACACCACTAGTTGCATCATTACTTGTTAATCGTGGGATAAATACAATTGAAAAAGCACGTGAATTTTTACAAACAAAGCAACAGACTTTTCATGATCCTTTCCTTTTAAAAGATATGGACAAAGCTGTCCACCGAATAAAAACAGCAATCGAAAACAGAGAACATATATTAGTATACGGTGATTATGATGCGGATGGCGTAAGTAGTACAACTGTTTTGTTAACTACTTTAAGCAAGTTGGGAGCACAAGCTGACTTTTATATCCCGAATCGTTTTACAGAAGGATATGGCCCTAATGAAACGGCTTTTAGACAGGTACATGAGAAGGGATTTTCACTGATTATCACTGTTGACACGGGAATTGCAGCTGTTCATGAGGCTGAAGTTGCAAAAGAGCTTGGTATTGACCTCATCATCACTGACCACCATGAACCAGGGCCGGTTTTGCCTGATGCGTTAGCGATTATCCATCCAAAGCAACCTGGATGTCCTTATCCATTTAAGGAATTGGCAGGAGTTGGAGTTGCATTTAAATTAAGCCACGCACTTTTGGGTGAACTCCCAGCAGATTTATTAGAGGTCGCAGCAATTGGCACCATCGCTGATCTAGTGACTCTACATGGGGAAAATAGATTAATTGCAAAAATCGGAATTGAACAATTAAAATCAACAAGTCGTACGGGGCTAAAAGCATTGTTAAAGGTAGCCAAGGTTACAAACTCTGACATTAACGAAGATACAATTGGTTTTGCGTTAGCACCTAGAATTAATGCAGTTGGCCGGTTACAATCTGCAGATCCAGCTGTAGACTTACTTTTAACAGAAGATGCAGAAGAAGCAATTGAAATTGCGCAGGAAATAGATTTATTAAATAAAGAGCGACAAAAGCTAGTAAGCACTATGACAGAGGAAGCGATTGAACAAGTAGAATCAAGTTTTCCGATCACTGATAATCCTGTGCTTGTCATAGCGAAGGAAGGCTGGAATCCTGGGGTTGTAGGAATTGTTGCATCACGACTTGTTGAACGTTATTATCGACCAACGATTGTTCTAAGCGTTGATAAAGAAAAAGGCGTCGCGAAAGGTTCTGCAAGAAGTATTATTGGGTTCGATTTATTCGAAAATCTTTCAACCTGTCGAGATATTTTACCGCATTTTGGTGGTCATCCAATGGCCGCAGGTATGACACTAGAACTTGAAGATGTCGATTTATTAAGGCAAAGATTAGTTGAAAAAGCAAAAACTATTTTAACAGATGAAGACTTTACACCAATTACAAAGGTTGATGTCTCCTGTAAATTAGAAGATATCTCAGTAAATTCAATTGAAGAGATGCAGCTTCTTGCACCGTTTGGTATGCACAATCCAAAGCCAATTATTCAGGTTGAGGATGTCACGTTAGCAAACATACGAAAAATTGGTGCAGAACAAAATCATCTAAAGCTTGTTTTTGAACAAGAAGAACATCAACTTGATAGTGTTGGATTTGGATTTGGTTATATTCATGATGATCTTTCACCTACTGTTACATTATCTGCAATTGGGGAATTATCTATTAATGAGTGGAATAATTTTCGAAAACCGCAATTAATGCTACAGGATGTAAAAGTAGATCAATGGCAACTGTTTGACTATCGTGGCACACGTAATGTTGACAAGCTTTTAAAAAATGTTAATTTAGTAAAAAATAGTACTATTATTACATTTCAGTCAGCTATATATGAGGATTTGAAACAAAAAGGTTTTGATACGAATACAATCTTTGTTAATACTGTATCTGTCGCTCAAAACCTAAATAGCAAAAATAAAAACCTTGTATTAATGGATATACCGTCATCACTAGACTTGCTGGATTCCCTTTTTGTTCAAGGAAAGCCAGATCGAATCTATACTGTTTTTTTACAAGAAGCCGATCACTTCTTTGCAACAATACCAACTAGAGATCACTTTAAATGGTATTACAGCTTTTTATTAAAGAAAGGTTCCTTTAAATTAAAGGAACAAGGTGAACAACTTGCCAAACACAAAGGTTGGTCAAAAGAAACAATAGAGTTCATGTCACAGGTGTTTTTTGAGCTAGAATTTGTTACAATAGAAAATGGTGTTATTTCGACAAATTCTACGTCTCGAAAAAGAGATTTAGCTGAATCGAAAACATATGCACAAAAGCAAATGCAAATTGAATTAGAAAAAACGTTATTATATACATCTTACATGCAGTTAAAACAGTGGTTTGAAGAGAGATTTCAATCAACAGCTGATACGTTTGTAAATGTATGAGGAGGACAAAGGAAAAATGGATTTAAAGCAATTCATAACAGTCGTACCTGATTATCCAAAACCAGGTATCCAATTTAAGGATATTACAACATTGATGGATAACGGGGATGCGTATAGATATGCAACAGATAAAATCGTTGAATATGCTCGTGAAAGACAAATTGAGCTTATCGTTGGACCTGAAGCTCGCGGTTTTATAATAGGTTGCCCAGTTGCATACTCTCTTGGTGTAGGTTTTGCTCCTGTACGTAAGGAAGGGAAATTACCTCGTGAGGTTGTGCGTGTAGAATATGGTCTTGAATATGGTAAAGATGTATTAACTATTCACAAAGATGCTATTAAACCAGGTCAACGTGTTTTAATTACAGATGACTTACTTGCTACAGGAGGAACAATTGAAGCAACGATCAAGCTTGTTGAAGAGCTAGGTGGAGTTGTTGCAGGAATTGCTTTCCTAATTGAGTTATCATATTTAGATGGACGTAAATTACTTGATGGATACGATGTTTTAACATTAATGCAGTTCTAAAAGAAGCGTTTATTACCTGTTTTTTTAGTATTAAAAGAAGCACTCAGATGGGTGCTTTTTTTACAAATTTTTTTAGTGAGAATAAAGAATTGTTAGTCCTCATGCTTTACATCTAATTGATTGAATTTTTATTAAATACTTAATTCACTTTTGTACTATACCCAACATGAATCTTTCGCTTCAAGTATTCCAGTGCTTATAACATGATATTATTATTACTTTTATATTCTTATTTAGAAATATCAATTACTAGGTTGAAAAGAAACCAGTAATTGGACGGCAAAAAAGTGTGAATCTTCTTTACATCTCTACTTTTTTTATTGATAATAGTTACAATATAGAAAAACTTCCAATTACGAGAAGAACATATTTATTAGTTGTTTTTTATTAGCACTTATAACTAGAATTTTATTATAAAAATATCTGCCCACTATAAACATATAGAAATAATTTTATCAGAGGGCTTATCAAAGTTTTCATTATAAAAAGGTGATTGCATGGCAAATGAACAAGTACTATCTTCCGAGCAAGTAATTGAAAAGGCACAGCGTTATTTGTCAGCTGACGATACCGCTTTTATTCAACGTGCCTACGACTTTGCTGAAGAAGCACATCGTGAACAATTCCGAAAATCAGGTGAACCATATATCATCCATCCAATCCAAGTTGCAGGAATATTGGTAGATTTGGAGATGGATCCTTCTACAATAGCAGGTGGATTCTTACATGATGTTGTGGAGGATACGGATGTTACTCTTGACGACATTCGCACAGCGTTTAGCGACGAAGTAGCGATGTTAGTTGATGGGGTAACTAAGCTAGGGAAAATTAAATATAAATCTCAAGAAGAGCAGCAAGCTGAAAATCATCGTAAAATGTTCGTTGCAATGGCTCAAGATATTCGTGTGATTTTAATAAAGCTTGCTGACCGCCTTCATAACATGAGAACCTTAAAGCATTTACCACAGGAAAAGCAAAGACGAATTTCAAATGAAACATTAGAAATTTTTGCACCTCTTGCACATCGTTTGGGGATATCAAAAATTAAGTGGGAACTTGAGGATACGTCACTACGCTATTTAAATCCACAACAATATTATCGAATTGTTAATCTTATGAAGAAAAAGCGTCAAGAACGTTTGGAATACTTAGATCAAGTGATTGATGAGGTTCGCGATCGGGTTGATGAGGTTAATATTGAAGCAGAATTCTCTGGTAGACCAAAACATATTTACAGCATCTACCGCAAAATGGTTCTTCAGAATAAGCAATTTAACGAAATTTATGACCTTTTAGCTGTCAGAATAGTCGTAAATAGTATCAAAGATTGTTATGCCGTATTAGGGATCATTCATACATGCTGGAAGCCAATGCCTGGCCGTTTTAAAGATTATATTGCCATGCCTAAGCCAAATATGTATCAATCCCTCCATACGACTGTAATTGGTCCAAAGGGTGATCCGCTAGAGGTTCAAATCCGTACAATTGAAATGCATCAGATCGCTGAATACGGGATTGCGGCTCATTGGGCATATAAAGAGGGAAAAGAAGTTGATGAAAAAACTACATTAGAAAAGAAACTTTCCTGGTTTAGAGAGATTTTAGAATTCCAAAATGATGTAACAAATGCTGAGGAATTCATGGAATCGCTAAAAATCGATCTGTTTTCTGACATGGTCTTTATTTTTACGCCTAAAGGGGATGTTATTGAATTACCTTCAGGTTCCGTTCCAATTGATTTTGCCTATCGAATTCATTCTGAAATTGGTAACAAGACAATCGGAGCAAAAATAAACGGGAAAATGGTAACGTTAGATTATAAGCTTAAAACGGGCGACATAATTGAAATCTTAACTTCGAAGCATTCTTATGGACCAAGTCAGGATTGGTTGAAGCTAGCTCAAACCTCTCAGGCAAAAAATAAGATCCGCCAATTCTTTAAAAAGCAACGTCGAGAAGAAAACGTTGAAAAAGGTAGAGAAATGGTTGAAAAGGAAATTAAAAACCTAGACTTCGAAGTGAAAGAAGTCATGACCACCGATAATTTACAACGGGTAGCTGAAAAATTCAATTTCTCAAATGAAGAGGATATGTATGCTGCTGTTGGCTATAACGGTGTTACAGCTTTACAAGTTGCCAATCGTTTAACGGAAAAGTGGCGAAAAATACGTGATCAAGAGGAACAGGAAAAGAATATCCAAGAGGTCATTAATGATGCGAAACAAGTCCCTGCTTCCTCGACAAGAAAGCGTGATGCTGGTGTACAGGTAAAGGGTATTGATAATTTACTCATTCGCTTATCAAAATGCTGTAATCCTGTACCAGGTGATGACATTGTAGGCTTCATCACAAAAGGTCGTGGAGTTTCTGTTCACCGTGCTGATTGTACAAATGTTCATACGGATGATGCAAAAGAGCGTCTTATCGATGTTGAATGGGAAAACCAACCTTCAACAACTCGCAAAGAATACAATGTTGAAATTGAAATACTTGGCTATGATCGTCGCGGTTTATTGAATGAAGTTCTCCAGGCAGTTAATGAAACAAAAACAAATATCTCTTCTGTGTCTGGAAAATCAGATCGAAACAAAGTCGCGACAATTAATATGGCGATTTCAATCTCGAATATTAATCATCTACAAAAAGTAGTTGAACGTATTAAGCAAATTTCGGATATTTATTCTGTTCGAAGAATGATGAATTAAGGTAGGGTATTATTGTGAAAGTTGTTATACAACGTGCAAAAGAAGCAAAAGTTACTGTAGATAATAAAGTAGTTGGTCAAATAGATGAGGGTGTAATGGTGCTAGTTGGAATTACCCATGATGATTCTGAAGCAGACGCTGAATACCTCGCAGAAAAAATAGTAAACTTAAGAATTTTTGAAGATGAAGCTGGTAAAATGAATCATTCATTATTAGATGTAAATGGACAAGTCTTATCTGTTTCACAATTCACCTTATATGGTGATTGCCGAAAAGGAAGACGACCTAATTATATGAATGCGGCTAAACCAGATTATGCAAATGAAATTTATGAGATCTTTAATACGAAATTACGAGAAAAAGGCCTCCATGTAGAGACAGGAATATTCGGAGCGATGATGGATGTTCAATTTACAAATGTAGGACCTGTGACATTGATTGTTGAGAGCAAATAAGAAAAGCTCAGGGCGCCTTGAACAGACTAAGGCCGGCATAGTCGCTCAGGAATAGAAGACGTTCTTTGTCTTCAATTCCTGAGTGGCTGTAGACCTAAGTGGGTTTAGGCGCTGGAGCTAGACACCAAAACTGAGTAAGTAAAGTTATAAATTTTGATACTAAAAAAAGGTAAGCCAATCGGCTTACCTCTTTTTAAGTTATTTAAAATACTGAGCCAGTCCATTATAAATACCTTGTGATACACGTTCCTGATAGCTTGATGTATTAACAGTTAATTCTTCTGTTCGATTACTTAAGAAACCAAGCTCTAAAAGTGTTGAAGGTACATTGTTTTCACGAAGTACATGGAAGTTTCCATATTTGATACCACGGTTTCTTAGATTAGATTGTTTGACTAATTGCGAATTCAATTTCGAAGCTAGTTGTGCATCCTTTAATGAGCTGTAATAGTAAGCTGTTGTTCCATTAGCACTTCTATCAGTTGTGCTATCATAATGAAGACTAATAAACGCTTTGGCATTACGATAATGTGACGTGCGAACTCTTGAGTTCAGGCTTATATATGTATCATTAGAACGAGTTAAAAAAACATTTGCGCCTGCTGATTTTAGTTTGTCATAAACTAATTTAGCTGTTGTTAATGTTAAGTTTTTTTCTAGTGTACCCCTTGTCCCAACAGCACCGCTATCCTGTCCGCCATGACCTGGGTCGATAACAATTGTTTTATTTTTAACGTATTGCTCAGAACCAGGCTTTGTCACAGGAGAACTAACACCGCTTGTCTCAACAACCCAACCTGCAATATAGCCAATTGTACTTCCAAGATTAATTTTGTACCAATCACCAACCGTTTCGATGATCTCGTACGATTCTCCTAAACTTGCTCGTTTGACAATTGATTTGCTAGTTGAGGCACCTGATCGAATGTTTGTACCATTATAAATGATTTTTACATGCTTCTTATTAGTTGTACTTGGGGAAGAGCTTGTTTTATCGATAGTTTTTGAAATATACCATCCAGCAATCCAGCCTGTTTTATTTGAGCTAAAGGTTATTTTGTACCAATCATTTTTTTCTTCAGTAATCGAAACCTTCATTCCTTTAGTAACAGTCCCAACAACCTTACCATTTAAAGAACCATTATTCCTTACATTTAAGGATGTAGCAGTAACAGTTCCACTTGCTTTGACCGTTGTGCTTGGGCTTGTGGTTGAAGGTGTTTCTGTTGATGAACCTGAACTGCTAAGTTTTAAATAATCGCTATGTACCCAGCCTTTAATAGCGTTTGTTTCGATTTGTGCCCAGCCACCTTGCTCTTGAATAATAGTAACACTAGCATTCTTTCTTAGGCTCCCGACACGAGTACCCTTAGTAGAGGGCGTTTTTCTGACATTAAGGGAGGTAGCGGTGATACTTGCTGTTTTTTTGACTTTGGACGGTGTTGCTTTGTTCGAGTTTCCATTCGTTTTTACATAGCTAGCAGCTACCCATCCTTGCTTACCTGAGTAAGAAATCTTGATCCATTCTCCACTTTTGTCTAAGTAAGTAGCTGTTTTTCCTTTTTCAAACACACCAATAACTCCAAATGATGTTCCTGGTCCTGAACGAAATCTTAATCCAGTAGCTTTGGATTCAACTGTTCCATTTCCACTTGAAACTGATGAAGATGAAGAAGTGCTATTAGCTTTCTTTGTCACAAGCCATGCTGCAACCCAGCCAGTTGAATTGCTTGAAAGTTTAATTTTAATCCAATCATTTTTCTTTTCTACGACATCAAAAGTTTGGCCCTTTTTTACTTTGGCAAGAACAGAAGAAGTAAGAGCTGCCCCACTTCTAACATTTAGCAGATCAACATTAATTGTCACTTGTTCACTAGCTGCAGTCGATTTAATCGGACTTACAAATGAAGCAATAAAAAGTAGCGTAAAACATATGTACATGGTCATGCCTTTGCGAATCAACGAAAAATCCTCCTTTTCTAGGTGCTAAACTAAACATTTCTCTACTTATATCGACATTCCTTTTAAAAGTTGAAATAAATTCTTCCAAAATAGGTAAAGATATTTGTATGAGACTTAATCTGAAGGGACGTAATGCAGATGAGAAATAGTGAAAAGGGAGAATTAACACACACGCGACATGATGTTTTTGGCATGGATTTTCATGATTTTATGGTAAAAGAACAAAATGATACATCATTGGAATTGGCATCCGAATTTGGAATTTCACTAAGAGAAGTAAAGAATTTAAAAAAACATTTAAATCGTTCTTGACATTGTACGTCAAACATTCGTATGATAAGATAAAATTCGAGTAATTCGATTTGGAAAAATACCTTACATAGGCTTTGAACCGGTGAGGGAGAAAAGTAAATAAGAGTACACATGAATAGAGAGGAAATGCCTTTGGCTGAAAGCATTTCTACATGATGACTTATTGAAAAACACTCCTTAGGTTTCTCTCTGAAAAACAGTTTGTTTAGTAGGAGCAGAACGTTACAGGCGTTAACTGATTGAGTGGAAATAGTACTATTATTATTTCAACTAGGGTGGAACCACGGGTATAACTCTCGTCCCTACATTTTGTAGAGACGGGAGTTTTTTATGTTTTTGTAGGAATCGTCTTATGCTTGTCGGGGCTGAACAAGGCGCTTCCGCTTTTAGATAGGAGGAGAAAGTGATGTCATTCCAGATTCCTAGAGGAACTCAGGATATTTTACCTGGAGAAGTAGAAAAGTGGCAGTTTGTAGAAAATACTGCACGAGAATTATGTAACAGATATCAATATAAGGAAATACGTACGCCGATCTTTGAACATACAGAATTATTTGCACGAGGTGTTGGTGAAAGTACTGATATTGTTCAAAAGGAAATGTACACATTTCAAGATCGTAAGGGAAGAAGCATGACGCTAAGACCTGAAGGAACCGCTTCGACTGTACGTTCTTTTGTGGAAAAAAAGCTTTATGCAAACTCATCTCAACCAACTAAGCTTTATTACATTGGACCAATGTTTAGATACGAACGTCCGCAAACTGGCCGTTTTCGTCAATTTGTCCAATTTGGTATAGAAGCACTTGGAAGTAATGATCCTGCTATCGATGCTGAGGTTATTTCACTTGCGATGTCTCTCTATCAAACACTTGGTTTAAAGAGTTTAAAGCTTGTGATAAACAGCCTAGGTGATGCAGATAGTCGCACAGCACATCGCACGGCATTAATCTCACACTTTGAGCCGAGAATTGGAGAGTTTTGTTCAGATTGTCAAAAACGTTTAGAACAAAACCCCTTGCGAATTTTAGATTGTAAGAAGGATCGCGATCATGAATTAATGAAGACCGCTCCTTCGATTCTTGAATATTTAAATGATGGGTCAAAAAGCTACTTTAATAAAGTTCAGCAATATTTGTCTGCAAATGGGATCCCTTATGAAGTAGATCCTGGGCTTGTAAGAGGCTTAGATTACTATAATCATACTGCCTTTGAAATCATGAGTAATGCTGAAGGCTTTGGAGCCATTACAACCTTATGTGGAGGTGGCCGCTATAATGGACTTGCTCAAGAAATTGGTGGACCTGAGACTCCAGGGATTGGTTTTGCCTTAAGTATTGAACGCCTTTTAGCAGCTCTTGATGCCGAAAATGTAACTTTACCGATTTCTAGTGACATAGATTGTTATATCGTTACAATGGGGGATCAAGCAAAGGATCGTGCTGTTTCATTGCTTTATGAGATGAGAAACGCGGGCTTAAAAGCAGAAAAAGACTATGAAGATAAAAAAATGAAAGCTCAATTCAAATCTGCAGATCGTCATCAGGCTAAATTTGTAGCTGTATTGGGTGATGATGAACTTGAAAAAAATGTGATAGCTGTTAAGAATATGGAGACAGGTGTCCAAGAAGATATTGCTATTGATCAACTTATTTCTTATTTAAAAGCTTATTCTAAGAGAATGTTGCTTTAAAACTAAAATACTTTAGGTTGATTGGAGCGGAAGTGCGAGACTCCTGCGGGAGTAGCGGGACAGGTGAGACTCATGCAGGCGTTTACGCCGAGGAGGCTCACCGCCCGCCCCGCGGAAAGCGAGCATCTGAAGCGGAAATCAACCACACCGCACTACTTAGTAAATAGCAACAAAGTTTGCAAAAAAAGTCTATTTAAAACAAACATCTATTTGATTAACAAAGGAGAGGGTACCATGTTTGGCCGTACATATTATTGTGGAGAAGTACCAGAGTCAGCTATTGGAGAAAAAATCGTATTAAAAGGGTGGGTGCAAAAACGACGTGATTTAGGAGGAGTTATTTTTATTGATCTTCGCGATCGCACAGGTGTTGTTCAAATCGTTTTTAACCCAGAAATTTCTGAGGAAGCATTAGCAATTGCTGAGCGAGTTCGAAGTGAATATGTGTTAGATATAACTGGGAAAGTTGTTGAACGTGATGCAGAAACAGTAAACCCAAATGTCCCAACTGGGAAAATAGAGGTTATTGTTGAGAATGTAACGATTATAAACGCAGCTAAAAATCCGCCATTCTTAATTGAGGATAAATCAGATGAAGTATCCGAGGATGTTCGTCTAAAATATCGTTATTTAGATTTAAGAAGACCAGCACTATTTAATACGATTCAAATGCGTCACAATGTAACTAAATCAATGCGTAATTTCCTAGATGAAAGTGGCTTTTTAGATATTGAAACGCCAATCTTAACAAAGAGCACACCTGAAGGAGCTCGTGATTACTTAGTACCTAGTCGTGTACATGAAGGTGAATTTTATGCATTACCACAATCACCACAAATCTTTAAACAGCTATTAATGGTGTCAGGGTTTGATAAATATTATCAAATAGCTCGCTGTTTCCGTGACGAAGATTTACGTGCTGACCGTCAGCCTGAATTTACACAAATTGATATTGAAGCTTCATTTATGAGTCAGGATGATATTATGTCCATGACAGAAAAAATGATGGCAAGAATTATGAAAGAAACAAAGGGTGTTGAGATTAACCTACCAATGCAAAGAATGCCATATGACGAGGCAATGGGGCGCTTTGGATCTGATAAGCCAGACACACGCTTTGGTTTAGAGCTTGTTGATGTAGGTGAAATTGTTAAAGACAGTGGCCTGAAAGTATTTAGCAGTGTAGTAGCAAATGGTGGTCAAGTAAAATCAATCAATGTTAAAGGTGCTGCTGATAAATATTCTAGAAAAGATATGGATGCACTAGCTGAATTCGTTGCACCATACGGAGCAAAAGGGTTAGCTTGGCTAAAAGTTGAAGAAGATGGTTTAAAAGGTCCGATTATTAAATTTTTCACTGAAGAAGAGCAAAAAGGATTAGTTAGAACAATGGAAGCAACAGTCGGTGATTTGCTAGTATTTGTAGCTGATAAAAAATCAGTTGTTGCGGATTCCCTAGGTGCGCTTCGATTAAAGCTTGGTAAAGACCTACAGTTAATTGATGAAAGTAAATATAATTTTCTTTGGGTTGTTGATTGGCCATTACTTGAGTATGACGAAGCAACAAAACGTTATTATGCAGCACATCATCCATTTACAATGCCAGCTCGTGAAGATTTAAGTTTATTTGACACAGATCCGGGTAATATGAAAGCACAGGCATATGATATTGTATTAAATGGATACGAGCTAGGTGGCGGATCAATTCGTATTTTTGAAAAAGACGTTCAAGAAAAAATGTTCAAGTTATTAGGCTTCTCTGATGAAGAGGCCAAAGAACAATTTGGTTTCTTATTAGACGCTTTTGAATATGGCACACCACCACATGGTGGTATAGCTCTTGGTTTAGACCGATTAGTAATGCTATTAGCTGGTCGTACAAATTTAAGAGATACAATCGCTTTCCCTAAAACAGCGAGTGCGAGTGATTTATTAACAAATGCCCCAAGTACTGTAAGTGAAGCGCAGTTAGAAGAATTGAATTTAGAATTACGTGACTAAATCATTAATTGCATCTAGTCAAGATCTTGAAATGATATTTTCAATATGATATTATTTTAAAAAATAACAATTAAAGTCCTGATGTGTTAGTTGTACACCTAGTTTTGACCTAACATTTTTTCTACGGGAGCTTGTGTTTCTTGACAGAGTAAATGCCTCTCTAACTCGTTAAAGAGGACTTACAACCTCTAAGAATAAAGCACCCACCTGCTAAGGGCGGGATCAAAACGAGGGAAACGGCGACGGCACGATTGGGACTACTACATATGATTGACTAAGGGTCTGACCCCTCAATGTAAACTTATAGATAGTACATTACCTAGGTTTGTACTAATTATTAAGGATTGAGAGGATAGACCCTTTTTGTTTGTTAATACAAAAGGGCACTGAAACCCTGAAAATAAATAAAATGATAATACATTCAGCTTGGGGAGTTTTGAAACGAGGTTTCTTGAAATTCCTTATTTGTAGATCTATAAAATCTCTTGCTTTTCGTACAATGTATGTTATATTCGTTTTCAGGTAAAAATACTGTCATTATGAAATGACAGTGAAATTAATTGGATAATAATTGGAGTGAGTTAGTTGTTACATCAATTTTCACGTAATGAATTAGCGATTGGTAAAGAAGGTTTAGATATACTAAAGAATAGTACTGTTGCTGTGCTAGGTATTGGCGGTGTCGGTTCTTTTTCAGCGGAAGCACTTGCTAGATCTGGAGTAGGGCGATTGGTTTTAGTTGATAAAGATGATGTAGATATTACAAATGTAAATCGTCAAATTCACGCACTAATCTCAACAGTTGGTCAACCGAAAGTTGACTTAATGGAAGCGCGAATAAAGGATATAAACCCTGACTGCGAAGTTATTTCTCTCAAGATGTTTTATACAGAAGAAACCTACGAGCAATTTTTTGATCAAAAGCTTGATTATGTAATAGATGCATCTGATACCATTTCTTATAAAATTCATTTAATGAAGGAATGTTTAAAACGAAAGATTCCGATCATTTCCAGTATGGGTGCGGCAAATAAAATGGATCCTACTAGGTTTCAAGTTGCCGACATTTCGAAAACACATACAGACCCAATGGCGAAGGTTATTCGTATTCGTTTACGTAAAGAAGGAATTCATAAAGGAATAAAGGTTGTTTTCTCTGATGAAAGTCCGATTGTCATTCGTGAAGATGTACGTAAAGAGGTTGGTAATGATGCTGCACAAATCCGTAAAGCAAAAATGCCTCCAGCATCCAATGCATTTGTACCTTCTGTAGCGGGGTTAATTATGGGAGGATATGTTGTAACTGATTTAGTTAAGGATATCAAGATTGTTCGAGTTAAAGATGAAAAATAACAGAAAAGAGGCTATTCTAGCCTCTTTTTGTTAGCTTAGACGTTCTCACTTTCTTTGTTGCTTCAATAGCTTGTCATACACTTGGCTTAAGGTTAATTCGAATTTTCCAGTTTTTTTCGGTTCATAATACACTTTGTTTTTTAAACGATCTGGCAGGTATTGTTGTTTTACCCAGCCATTTTCATAATCATGTGGATATAAATAATCAATTCCTCTGCCTAACGCTTTTGCACCCTGATAATGTGCATCCTTTAGATGAATGGGAACGTCACCTATTTTTCCAGCTCTGATGTCAGAGATCGCGTTATCTAATGCTTGATAAGCACTATTTGATTTGGGTGAAAGGCATAATTCAATGACTGCATTTGCAAGCGGAATTCTTGCTTCAGGGAATCCTAATCGTTCAGTTGCTTCAATTGCTGCTAATGTTCGCGCTCCTGCTTGTGGATTTGCAAGACCTATATCCTCATACGCAATGACTAATAGTCTTCTGTTGATGCTTACTAAATCACCAGCTTCAATTAGTCTACCTAAATAATGTAAAGCGGCATTTACATCAGAACCTCTAATAGATTTCTGAAATGCAGAAATCACATCATAGTGGGCGTCACCGTCTTTATCATGAACAAAGCTTTTCTTTTGCAGACATTCCTCAGCTATTTCAATAGTAATTTCAATTAAACCATCTCTATTAGCCTCAGTAGATAAAACAGCTAATTCAAGTGCGTTTAGTGCTGACCGTACATCACCTCCACAGCTGCCAGCTAAATGATGTAAAGCATCTTCACTTATTTCGATCTCCTGTATTCCTAATCCATCTTCTTTATCATGAATTGCCCGAAGTAAAGCCTGTTTTATATCCTCCTCATCTAGTGAATGTAGTTCGAAAATCTGACATCTACTTCGTATCGCTGGATTAATTGAATGATAAGGGTTACTTGTAGTCGCCCCGATTAGAATAATCATTCCATTCTCAAGATAAGGTAGTAAAAAGTCTTGCTTTGCTTTATCAAGACGATGTACTTCGTCTAAAATTAAAATTACTTTTCCTGACATCTTTGCTTCTGCAACAACAATTTCCATATCTTTTTTATTGTTAACAACAGCATTAAGCTTGCGAAAGGCTGTACCAGTGCTACCTGCAATCGCCGTAGCAATCGATGTTTTTCCAATACCAGGGGGTCCGTATAATATCATTGAGGACAAATGCTTTGCTTTAACCATGCGCTGAATAATTTTTCCTTCTGCTACTAAATGGGTTTGACCGATAATATCTTCTAATTTTTTTGGTCGCATTCTATATGCAAGTGGTTGCTTCAATTTAAACACTCCAAACGTTTAGTGAAAATGTCATGATTAGTGATTAGATGGGTATGTGTTGTGACCTTACTGGTGAATAATGAAAATCACTATGTCCAAGCAGCAAAGTCGGTTTTAGTGCCTAATAAGTTAATAATATGCTATAATGGCTAATGTTCAAAGTAAGAAACTTAGAAAATAAATGCTCTAGTCTAAAGGATGTGCATGCTTGTCTTACACCTTAGAAGTTTCTTCAAAGCATATCGGGGGATCATAGCATGAAGAATAACAACAATATCTTTGTATCCATTGTAAAATGGGTGATATATTTTATAGGCTTGCTAATTATGTCATTAGGAATAGTGTTAACAATTAAAGCAGATTTAGGAGTTTCCTCTTGGGATGTTCTCCACATTGGGCTGTATCGTCAACTGGGCTTAACGATTGGAACTTGGACGATATTAACTGGTGCAATCGTTCTTTGTGTAGCAACACTTTTAACAAAAAGGCTACCACAACTTGGTGCATTTATTAACATGCTAAGTATTGGAGTTTTTATTGATTTATATTTAATGATGCCGTTTTTAAAGACACCTGAATCATTTATCGGACAATTGATTATGCTTATGGTAGGCATTATTGTATTAGGGTACGGGATGGGATTATATATATCAGCTAAATGTGGTGCTGGACCTAGGGACAGTTTAATGATATCTCTAGTAGAAAAAACAGGGAAATCGATAACTTTTATTAGAGGCGCTATTGAAATTATTGTATTAGGTATTGGCTGGTTTTTAGGTGGACCGGTATATATTGGAACAATCATTACAACGGTAACGATTGGATATGTAGCAGGGATGATGATACCGTTTTGTCATATATCAACGGATCGACTGTTAATCAAACTATCTAGTAACAAGGGAACTATTCAAGAAAATAGGTTGCTAGATCGTAAAATATAGGGGTGTTAGTATGAAAATATCGACAAAAGGACGTTATGGTTTAACAATTATGATTGAGTTGGCACGAAAGCATGGAGAAGGTCCAACATCATTAAAAAGTATTGCACAAGCCCATGACTTGTCAGAACATTATTTAGAGCAGCTAATTGCTCCACTACGAAATGCAAGACTCGTAAAAAGCATAAGAGGCGCTTATGGTGGTTATATTTTAGGAGATGAGCCGACGAACATTACATCAGGTGATATTATACGTGTTCTTGAAGGACCGATAAGCCCTGTTGAAGTACTAGAGGATGAAGAACCAGCTAAGAGACAACTTTGGGTGAAAATTCGTGATGCAGTAGCGGATGTACTTGATAATACAACACTAGAAGATCTTGCGAGCTATACAGACGGAGAGCAAGAGCCTTATATGTTTTATATTTAAAACTGTTCTAGACATTAAGATAGGAGGGGTTGCCTGATGAAACGAATTTATTTAGATCATGCTGCAACATCCCCATTGCATCCAGAGGTGCTTGAAAAAATGCTGCCGATTATGTTGGAAAACTTCGGTAACCCTTCAAGCATCCATTCATTTGGTAGAGAAGCCCGACGCATTACTGATGAATCTAGAAGAAATCTTGCTAATCATATCGGGGCAACACCTGGAGAAATTATTTTTACAAGTGGTGGTACTGAGGCTGATAATCTGGCAGTTATTGGAGCAGCTTTAGCAAATAAACATGTGGGTAAGCACATCATCACCACGCAAATTGAGCATCATGCTGTCTTGCATGCATGTAAGCATCTAGAGAATGTTGGGTATGAAGTAACCTATTTGCCTGTTAATGAACAAGGAGTTATTTCGATTGATCAACTTAAGGAAAATTTAACAGATCAAACTGTACTTGTAACAATTATGTACGGAAATAACGAAGTTGGTTCAATCCAGCCTATTCAAGAGATTGCTAACGTGCTTAAGGACCATAAAGCTTTGTTTCATACAGATGCGGTACAAGCCTTTGGAGTGGAACATATAAATGTAAAAGACTTAGGTGTTGACCTTTTATCAGTATCAGCACATAAAATAAATGGACCTAAAGGTGTAGGGTTTTTATACGTGAAAAATGGAGTGAAGCTTCAACCATCCTTATATGGGGGAGAACAGGAGCTGAAGCGTAGAGCTGGTACAGAAAATGTATCAGGGATATATGGGTTTAGTTATGCTGCAGATCTTGCCTTATCAACTCGTGCACATAAAACCGAGCAATACAGAGCATTTAAGCAAGAAATGATTGGTATCTTTGAAGAGCAAAATCTTCAATTTCAATTAAACAATTCATTAGATGGATTGCCACATATATTAAATGTGTATTTTCCAGGAACACATATTGAATCATTATTAGTCAATTTAGATTTATCAGGCATTGCAGCTTCAAGTGGATCAGCATGTACAGCTGGTTCTGTTGATCCATCACATGTATTAGTTGCAATGTTCGGTAAAGAATCAGATCGTGTATTATCTTCAGTTCGATTTAGTTTTGGTTATGGGACAAGTCTGGAAGAAATTCAATATGCTGCAGAGAAAATAGCAAATATTATTAAGAGAGTTACAGCTTAGAGTTACAATGGAGGTGAAAGGGATGAAAAAAGATCCTAAAGATATAAGAGTAGTCGTAGGTATGTCAGGTGGAGTTGATTCATCTGTTGCGGCGCTTCGATTAAAAGAGCAGGGCTATGAGGTAATTGGGATTTTTATGAAAAACTGGGATGACACTGATGAAAACGGTGTTTGTACCGCGACAGAGGATTACAACGATGTTATTGAAGTGTGTAATCAAATTGGTATTCCGTATTATGCAGTGAATTTTGAAAAACAGTATTGGGACAAGGTGTTTACGTACTTCCTTGATGAATACAAAGCAGGTAGAACGCCAAATCCTGATGTAATGTGTAATAAAGAAATTAAATTTAAAGCTTTTTTAGAACATGCAATGTCACTGGGAGCAGATTATTTAGCAACAGGTCATTATGCACGTGTGGAGTACCGTGATGGTGAATATAAAATGCTTCGTGGCATAGATGATAACAAGGATCAAACATATTTCCTTAATCAGTTGGGTCAGGAACAACTATCAAAGGTCATGTTCCCATTAGGTGATATTGAGAAACCATTAGTTCGTGAAATGGCAAAGAAAGCGAATTTAGCAACTGCAACAAAGAAAGATAGTACCGGCATCTGTTTTATTGGTGAACGAAATTTTAAAGAGTTTTTAAGTGGGTATTTGCCAGCACAGCCTGGAATTATGCAAACTCTTGATGGTGAAGTTATGGGTAAGCATGATGGGCTTATGTACTATACAATCGGTCAACGCCACGGCCTTGGAATCGGTGGTAGTGGAGACCCTTGGTTTGCAATTGGAAAAGACTTGGAGAAAAATGTGTTATATGTTGATCAAGGTTTCCATAATGAGCTTTTATACTCTGATTCCATTATTGCTACAAATGTTAGTTGGGTATCAGAAAACCAAGTTTCTGAATTGACTTGTACAGCTAAATTCCGTTATCGTCAAGAAGACAATGACGTGGTTGTTACAATGTTGGATAATTCAACTGCAAAAGTTGTGTTTAAGAAGCCAATTCGTGCAGTAACGCCAGGACAAGCTGTCGTCTTTTATGATGGTGAGGTTTGTCTTGGTGGTGGAACAATCGATGATGTGTTCAAAAATGATAAAAAGCTGTGGTATGTAGGCTAATCGTGAGATACTAAAGAAAGGGGGTTGACACATTTGTTTGAGTCAGCCCCTTTTAACTATGATAAGACGTTCTAAATGAAACTACATATGAACTAAATGTTGAAAGAGGGTTTTTGTAAATGGATATGAATCAACGTGGAATTGAAGCAATGCAAGAGGGGAATTTTGAGGAAGCAGCATCGATTTTTTCTGAGGCGATTGAAGCTAATCCGAATGATCCCATTAGTTACATCAATTTTGGTAATTTGCTCTCAGCTGTAAATGAGCTTGACAAGGCATTAAAATTTTATGATAAAGCAATCGAGTTAGATGAAGATGCTGCAACTGCATATTATGGGGCAGGAAATGTTTATTTTAATCAAGAAAAATATCATGAAGCGAAAAATAAGTATGAAAAAGCGTTGAAAAAGGGGTTGGATCACGGAGATTTACATTTTATGTTAGGAATGAGCTTGCAAAATATTGGTCAAAATCGCTTATCACTTCCATATTTTCAACGTGCTACAGAATTAAATGAAGATGATACCGATGCCAGATTCCAATATGGTTTATGTCTTGCACAATTAGATTTAGTTGATGAGGCGATGAAGCAATTTCAAACAATAGTTGAGCTTGATGAAGAACATGCAGATGCTTATTATAATCTAGGTGTTGCTTATGCATTTAAAGAGGAAGTGAAAAAAGCAACTGACATGCTAGAAAAAGCATTAAACATACAATCCGATCATTTATTAGCAGGTCATGCTTTAAAAATCTTGAAGGAAAATAAAGAGCAATAAGATGACACGCAGGGAAGAAGGGAGAACGGATTCATGCAGGAAAGTGCTGATTTATTTGGGGAAAATGAACGTTTTGTTAAAGGACTTGTAAAGGTTGTTATTTTTCACAATGAGCAAAACTTATATTCAGTGTTAAAAGTAAGAGTTCATGAAACAAGTGAAAATATTGAAGATAAAGAGATAACCGTTACAGGTTACTTTCCACTCCTGCATGAAGATGACACCTATACCTTTTTTGGAACATTTAAAAACCACCCCAAATTTGGTCTTCAATTTCAAACTGAACATTTTCGAAAAGAAATCCCTCAAACAAAGGAAGGGATTATTCAATATTTATCGAGTGATCTTTTCAAAGGGATAGGCAAAAAGACAGCGGAAGCTATTGTTGAGAAACTAGGTGAATCAGCAATTTCAAAAATTCTGCAAAACCCTTCGATTTTAGATGATATTCCAAAGGTAAATAAAGATAAAGCGAAACAACTTGTCGAGTCATTAATATCCCATCAAGGGCTAGAGCAAATAATGATAGCACTCAATCAATTTGGTTTTGGACCTCAACTTGCCATGAAAATTTATCAAGTCTATCAAGATCAAACCTTGACAATAATTCAAGAGAATCCATATCAATTGGTTCATGATGTTGAAGGAATAGGATTTGTGCGAGCAGATGAGCTTGGTCAGCATTTAGGTATTTCTGAAAAAAGCGCAGAAAGAATTAAAGCTGCATGTCTTTATATTATTGAACATATGAGCTTACAAGAAGGACATGTTTATTTAACATTAGAACAGCTAATTGTAAGAACGAAGGAATTACTTGATCATTCAAAACAAGAGAATATTCATGAAACAGATATTGCAACTGAAATATCCGCATTAAACAATGAAAAAAAAGTGATCGTTGAAGAAGAACGGGCATATATACCATCTCTTTATTACGCGGAACAAGGATTAGTAAAAAACATAAAAAAAGTACTAGCACAAACGGAATATGATGACCTATTTCCTGAGTCTGAATTTTTGCTTTCGCTTGGTAACCTCGAAGAAAGAATGAAGGTACAATATGCTCCAACTCAAAAGGATGCAATTCAACAGGCGTTAATGTCTCCAATGCTTTTATTAACAGGAGGTCCTGGAACAGGTAAAACAACTGTTATAAAGGGAATTGTTGAATTATATGCAGATTTACATGGATGTTCTCTTGAACCAAAGGATTATAAAAAAGAAGAACCATTTCCGATTTTACTTGTTGCACCAACAGGACGTGCGGCAAAACGAATGAGTGAAGCAACAGGTATGCCAGCTGTTACGATTCATCGTCTTTTGAAGTGGAATGGTGCTGATGGTTTTGAGCATGATGAAGATAATCCGATTTCAGGAAAACTGCTCATTGTAGATGAGGTGTCAATGGTTGATTTATGGATTGCGAATCAATTGTTTAAAGCACTTCCCGAAAAAATCCAAGTAATAATGGTTGGGGATGAGGATCAGCTCCCATCAGTAGGTCCTGGTCAGGTGCTTCGTGATTTATTAGCCTCCAAAATCATCCCAACGGTCCAACTAACCGATATATATCGTCAAGCAGAAGGGTCATCAATAATTGAGCTTGCACACGATATAAAGCAAGGTAAATTGCCGCAAAATATTACATCTCCAACCTCTGACAGGTCATTTATCCAATGCTCACAGGCGCAAATGAAAGAGGTAATTGGAAAGGTAATTAAAAGTGCTATCAACAAAGGCTATACAGCGAGAGATATTCAAATTTTAGCACCAATGTATAAAGGTCCAGCAGGGATTGATCAATTAAACAAACTGCTTCAAGAGCTTTTTAACCCTAAAACACCTGGAAAAAGAGAAATGACATTTGGTGATACCATCTATCGGAATGGTGATAAAGTTCTCCAATTGGTCAATCAGCCTGATAGTAATGTCTTTAACGGTGATATTGGAGAGATAGTTTCAATTTTTTATGCAAAAGAAAATACCGAAAAAGAAGATATGATTGTCGTTTCCTTTGATGGCAATGAGGTTACCTATATAAAACAAGATTTTAACCAGTTTACTCATGCGTTTTGCTGCTCGATCCATAAATCACAGGGTAGTGAATTTCCGATTGTTGTGATGCCTATTGTAAAAGGATATTATCGAATGCTTCGTCGAAATTTAATTTATACTGCAATTACAAGGAGTAAGCGGTCTTTGGTTATATGTGGGGAAAAAGATGCTTTACAGTGGGGGATTTCCAATAGCGATAGTTCAGACAGGCAGACAAGTCTTAAAATTAAGCTAAATGGTTTTGAGGAAGTAGACGAATTACAAAAAGAGCTTCCATTCCCTGTCCAAGATGCAAATATTGGAATGGAAAACGTTACACCGTATGACTTTATGGAAGAAGGCTAAAGCTAAAATTGTTCGGAAAGGTGGAGATTTCTTTGCGGACATTTTCAAAGCTAAAAGGGCTCCCAGTATATAGTAATAGTAATGCGGACCTCCTTGGTCATATTGCTGATTTATGTTTATCTTCCAATGGCTCTGTAATCGGACTGATGATGGAAGGAAAAGGCTTGTTTAATCGTGATCGCTTTGTTCCAATTGAATCAATTCAGGCACTTGGAGAAAATGGTGTGATGGTTGGGGATAAGGACAAGCTCATTTCAATCCAAAATATGAAAGCAAATTATTCATATAACACCTATGGTGATATCCGCTATAAATCAGTTTTAACAAGAGAAGGACAGAAACTTGGTTTATTAGAGGACGTATATTTTTCCGAAAAAGAGGGCACAATTGAGGCATACGAATTGACGGACGGATTTTTTGCAGACATCGCTGAAGGTAAAAAAGTAGTAAAGGCTTCTGGTGAATCATTAATGATAAGCAAAGATGCGATCGTCATAGACTTTTGAATTAAAGAGGTGTGCTAAAGTTTGTTATCATGTCCGAATTGTAAAAGCAAAGACCTAGGGAAGATCGGTGTAAATCAATATTATTGCTGGAGCTGCTTCATTGAACTTTCTGTTGCGAAAGGGAAAATTTTAACTCATCAAGTAGAAGAGGATGGTACATTAAGCTCACTTGATGATTTGTTTTCTGATGATGAACGATCAATAAGCATGTAAAGGGGAGATAGGTCTTGAATCGTACTGTAACCTCATTAGTATCTATAGGTGTTGGTGCTGCAGCATATTACTATGCACGTTCATCAAACATGACAAATAATCGTTCAATGAGAAAATTACGTAAACGCGTATCAAAAATGTTTTAATTTAATGGAGCTGACTAAATTGTCAGCTCCTTATTTATGTTAAGAAATGGAAGTCTCGCTTTATCTCAGTCGATGCTCCTCCAGTTTGTACGGCGATGATCAAGGCGCACTGAGCTTTTCTAATGCATAAATTATAACTTCACACTCCACAATATATGGCATAGGAGTGAGAGTCATGAGAGACCGTCAAATAAAATGGTTGTTAAGAATAACGATTTTATTGTTGGGTTTATTAACGATATATGTGTTTTTTAAACTTCATAACATTTGGGATCCTTTTTTTCTAATGTTTAAAGCAATCTTTATTCCTTTTATTATAAGTGGATTTATTACGTATTTACTTCATCCTGTAATTGAAAGACTTCATCGGACAGGTGTTCCAAGGTCTATATCGATACTAATTATCTATTTCCTATTTTTCGGTGTAATCGGATATGGCTTTTATCGCGGTGTGCCTGTGCTGGTCAACCAACTTCGTGATCTATTGGAGAATTTCCCACAGTTTTCTGATACATATAATAATTGGATAAATTCTATACGAAATCAAACCAATCAATGGCCAGATGGAATTCATGAGCGTATTGATAACATGTTCCAACAAACAGAGGAATGGCTAGCGTTAACGATTGAGAAATTAATAAACAGTTTAAGAAGTGTTTTTGATTATATTCTTTTGATAGCGATCATTCCATTTTTAGTTTTTTATATGTTAAAAGACTATGATCAGATTAAAAAAGCTGCATGGTATTTGACACCAAGAAAATGGAGAAATGAAGCTATTCAGTTTTTAAAAGATCTTGACAGGTCGCTAGGAAATTACATTAGAGGGCAGTTATTCGTTTGTTTAATAATCGGGAGTCTTGCTTTTCTATCACTATGGTTTTTTAAAGTGAAATATCCATTAATATTGGGGTTGCTCATCGGTGTGACGAATATTATTCCATACTTTGGGCCAATAATTGGCGCGGTTCCAGCACTGATAATTGCAGCGACTATGTCAGCTAAAAGTGTCATAATTGTCATTGTGATTATTTTAATTCTACAATTTATAGAGGGAAACATCTTGGGGCCATTAATTGTTGGGAGAAGTCTTCACATGCATGAGATCATCATCATGCTTGCACTGCTCGCTGGTGGTGAAATTGGAGGCGTAGTAGGCTTAATGCTTGCTGTTCCGATAGTTGTGATATTAAGGGAACTTATTATACATCTTGTTCAACTTAGAAGGAACCATTGACTTTTATTATTTGCTTGTCTATAATTCACGATAGAATAAAGCTAAATCAATGATGGAACAAAGTATGTTGTGACCACCTTTTTAGAGAGGAATTTCCCTTGGCTGAAAGAAATTCTAAAGGATACCAACAGAAAGCTAGTCCTAAGTGCAGAAAAAACTGCCGTTTAATCCACGTTACGGTTTATAAAGGTGATGGACTTTTGATTGACCACAAAGTTTAAGTTTTTATACTTAGCTTTGTCGCCAATAGTTTGGCGTGTTGCGCAAATCGAGTCCATAATCAGGGTGGTACCGCGAGTTAACTCTCGTCCCTGTGAAAAGAGGAGATTCTTTACACAGAGACGGGAGTTTTTTGTGTTTTAAATTTTGGCTGTTTTCGCAAACTTTGTTGCTTTTAAAATAGTATTGGGTTGGTTGATTGGCGCTCCAGGATGCTCGCTTTCCGTGGGGCGGGCGATGAGCCTCCTCAGCGCGAAGCGCCTGCGGGGTCTCATCTGTCCCGCTACTCCCACAGGAGTCTCGCACCTTCCGCACCAATCACCCTAATCAGTTTTATTCAAAAACAACAATCTTTTAGAAAAGAGCCTAAATTTTAAAAAGTAATCAACATAGTTATTTTAAGGAGGATACATATGAGAAATTTACAATCAGCTGAAGTACGACAAATGTTTTTAGATTTTTTTAAAGAAAAAGGACATGCTGTTGAACCTAGTGCATCACTTGTCCCACATGAAGACCCAACATTGCTTTGGATCAATAGCGGTGTTGCGACATTAAAAAAATATTTTGATGGTCGCGTGATACCAGCGAACCCTAGAATTTGTAATGCACAAAAATCAATTCGAACAAATGATATTGAAAACGTTGGTAAAACAGCAAGACATCATACGTTTTTCGAAATGCTTGGTAACTTTTCAATTGGTGACTATTTTAAAGTAGAGGCAATTGAATGGGCATGGGAGTTTTTAACAAGTGAGAAATGGATCGGTTTTGATCCAGAAAAATTATCGGTTACGATTCATCCTGAAGATCAAGAAGCTTTTGATATTTGGAAGGATAAAATTGGTGTACCAGAAGAACGCATTATTCGGTTGGAAGGAAACTTCTGGGATATTGGTGAAGGACCAAGTGGACCTAATACAGAGATCTTTTATGATCGAGGTGAATCATATGGCAATGATCCACAAGATCCAGAGTTATATCCTGGCGGTGAAAACGAACGATATTTAGAAGTATGGAATCTAGTCTTTTCTCAATTTAACCATAACCCAGATGGAACTTATACTCCACTACCTAAGAAAAACATTGATACAGGTATGGGACTTGAACGTATGGTTTCCGTTATTCAAAATGTTCAAACGAATTTTGATACGGATCTGTTCATACCGATTATTCGTGCGACTGAACAAATTTCAAATGAGGTTTATCGTCAGGATCATGAAAAAGATGTTTCTTTTAAAGTAATCGCTGATCATGTTCGTACAGTTAGTTTTGCTATAAGTGATGGGGCATTACCATCTAATGAAGGCCGTGGTTATGTTTTACGTAGATTGTTAAGAAGGGCAGTTCGCTATGCTAAGCAAATTAACATTAATCGTCCATTTATGTATGAACTTGTACCAGTTGTTGCGGAAATCATGGTAGATTTTTATCCAGAAGTAAAAACAAAAACAGAGTTCATTCAAAAAGTCATTAAAAATGAAGAAGAACGCTTCCATGAAACTTTAAATGAGGGCTTGGCAATACTTAGTGAAGTCATTAAAGTTCAAAAAGACAAAGGCAATGAGGTGATTCCAGGAAATGATGTCTTCCGTTTATATGATACATATGGTTTCCCTGTTGAATTAACAGAGGAATATGCGGAAGAGGAAGGTATGAAGGTTGACCATAACGGCTTTGAACAAGAAATGGGAAGACAACGTGACCGTGCTCGTGCTGCAATTCAAAAGGTAGATTCAATGCAGGTTCAAGGTGGAATGCTAGGCGAAATAAAAGATACAAGTGAATTTGTTGGCTATAATCAATTAACTGTAGAAGATGCTTCAGTTCTCGTATTAGTGAAAGATGGAGAAGTAATAAAAGAAGCAAATGAAGGGGAAGAAATACAAGTTATTCTTAATAGAACTCCTTTCTATGCTGAGAGCGGTGGACAGATTGCAGACACTGGTGTGCTATCAAGTGATAAAGTGTTTGTGAAGGTGAAGGATGTTCAAAAAGCACCTAATGGACAGAATCTTCACAATGTCTTCATAGAAAGTGGAACACTCCAAGCTGGAGACATTGTTACAGCGAAAGTTACTGAAAACAACCGGAGTGCGATTGTTAAAAATCATACGGCCACACATTTATTGCATCAAGCATTAAAAGATGTTCTCGGGTCCCATGTAAATCAAGCAGGATCATTGGTAACCGCTGATCGACTTCGATTTGATTTCTCTCATTTTGGACAAGTAAGCGGGGATGAATTAGCTCGTATTGAACAAATTGTAAATGAGCAAATTTGGAAGAGTATTGCAGTTACGATTGATTTGAAATCACTTAAAGAAGCGAAGGAAATGGGCGCCATGGCTCTCTTCGGAGAAAAATATGGAGATGTTGTCCGCGTCGTTCAAGTTGGTGAGTATAGTTTGGAACTTTGTGGTGGTTGCCATGTTGACAACACAGCATCAATTGGATTGTTTAAAATCATGACAGAGACAGGAATCGGTGCTGGGACAAGACGTATCGAAGCAGTAACAGGTAAAGCTGCTTATCAATTAATTAATGGACAGCTTGAAAAGTTCCAGGAAGCTGCATCACTTTTAAAAGCTAACCCTAAGGATCTTGTGGCAAAAATAGATAGTCTATTAACTGATTATCGTACAATTCAACGTGAGAATGAATCATTAACAGCTAAACTAGGTAATCTTGAAGCAAATAGTATTGTTGATAAGGCAATTACGATTAATGGTGTAACAGTTCTTGCAACAAAGGTAAATGCAAAAGATATGAATAGCCTACGTGGTATGATGGACGACTTGAAAAATAAACTTGAATCAGTTATTGTAGTTCTCGGAGCTGTTGAAGATGGAAAAGTTAACCTTGTAGCAGGTGTTACGAAGGATTTAGTTACACAGGGCTATCATGCAGGTAAACTAATAAAAGAAGTTGCTGAACGTTGCGGTGGGAAAGGTGGCGGTCGTCCAGAGATGGCCCAAGCAGGTGCTAAAAATCCTGAAAACCTTACAGAAGCGCTTAAATATGTCGAAGAATGGGTTGAATCCGTTTTATAATTAGGCAAAGTAGTGTAGAATGTAAGTAAGATGGGACAAAAAGATTCTATTTGATTCTCTAGAAAGAGGTGCGAATTAGTGAGTTCATTTGATAAAACGATGAAATTTAATTTCTCTGATGAATCGGTCGAAACAAATGTAAATGAGGTCCTTTATACTGTTTACGATGCATTGCAAGAAAAGGGCTATAATCCAATTAATCAAATCGTTGGCTATTTGCTTTCTGGTGATCCTGCCTATATTCCACGTCATCGTGATGCTCGAAATTTAATTCGCAAGCTTGAACGTGATGAATTAATTGAGGAGCTAGTCAAATCTTACTTGCACAAACGAACATAATTAAGATTGAAGGTGAGTGGAGCTTTACCTTAAAGCCTAAATTCAAATAAGGATGGAACAAGCTAACAAATTAAAGCTGGTTCCATTTCCTTACCTTCATTCAAAAAATCGAGAGGCTTAAAATGCGTATAATAGGACTTGATTTAGGAACGAAGACACTTGGCGTTGCAGTTAGTGATGAACTTGGCTGGACCGCACAAGGAATCGAAACGATAAAAATTAATGAGGAAAATCGAGATTATAATTTTGCCAGACTGACTGAAATCATTAATGAGTATTCAATAGAAAAAATCGTTTTAGGAATGCCGAAAAATATGAATGGCTCTATTGGACCAAGGGCAGAAGCGAGTCAGAAGTTTGCTGATATTCTAACAAAAAAATTCAAACTACCTGTTATTTTGTGGGATGAAAGATTAACAACAATGGCGGCAGAACGAATGCTCATTTCAGCTGATGTCAGTCGAAAAAAGCGAAAACAAGTCATTGATAAAATGGCAGCAGTTATGATATTACAAGGCTATTTAGACAGCTTAAATTAAGATTTAATTATAATAATGAGGTGAACCAACATGGAACATGGCGAAAAACAAATTACAGTTATTGATGAGAACGGAAACGAACAACTTTGCGAAGTATTATTTACCTTTGAATCAGAAGAATTTAAGAAATCATACGTTCTATACTACCCATTAGGGGCAGAGGAAGATGATAGCGAAGAAATCGAGATTCACGCATCTAGCTTTAATCCACACGCTAATGGTGAGGATGGAGAACTTGAGCCAATCGAAACAGAAGAAGAGTGGGATTTAATTGAGGAAATGTTAAACACTTTCCTTGATGAAGAAGAGGAAGAATAAGCTTTGCAAGAGGTTGACTCAAAAGGTCAGCCTCTTTTTTATGTCTGAAATTTCATCTTTTAATAAGATTTTATGTCGATATCATGCAATGCTTCCAACAATTGTATGATTTTATAACCCATCTAAAGAAAGAATAAAAATAATTGTTTATAATTTTTTCTACCTTTAAACTCCTTTTTCTTTCGTACTTTTCTACCTTTTGTGAAAAAATTGCCGAAACATAAAGAACATTGTAGTATAATAATTGGGACGAGAGGAGGATATGCATGTCTGAAGTTGATTCAAAAAAAGATATATTCCGTAAAAAGCTACTAGAAAAACAAAAAGAGGCAAAGGTAGTAAGAAAAATTGTCTTAACTGTTTTTATCGTATTAATTATTGCCTTTTCAGGACTTATCGGAGGCGGTTATCTATATATTAAATCTTCATTAGAACCAGTTGATCCAAGTGATCAGAAAGGTATTGATGTTACCGTTCCAATTGGCTCATCAGTATCAACAATATCAAGAATTTTAGAAGAAAATGATATTATTAAAGATGCCCGTGTATTTAAATACTACATTAAATTCAAGAACGAATCTGGCTTCCAAGCTGGGAATTATAAATTAAATAGAGCGATGACATTTACTGAAATCATTGAAATCTTAAAGCAAGGAAAGCTTATGGATGACGTAGCGTTTCAAATCACGATACCTGAAGGAAGACAATTAAAAGAAATCGCCTCAATTATTTCAAATAAAGCATCATTTAGTGAGGAAGAAATTATCCAAAAACTAACTGATAAAAAATTTATTGAGTCGATGAGAGCAAAATATCCAGACTTACTTACAGATGATATATTTGGAGAAAATGTAAAATACGCACTTGAAGGATATTTGTTTCCAGCAACCTACCCTTATTATAAAAAGGATCCAACACTTGAAGAAATTTTGGAGCCAATGATTAAAAAAACGAGTGAAGTTGTTGCAATATATATTCCACAGCTACAGGAACAAAAGATGAGTGTACATCGTTTTGTAACATTGGCTTCCTTAATTGAGGAAGAAGCAACTGAAAAGGCTGATCGTGAAAAGATTTCAAGTGTTTTTTATAATCGTATCGAAAAAGATATGCCTTTACAGACAGATCCAACAGTTTTATATGCTCTTGGTGAACATAAGGACCGCGTTCTTTACAAAGACCTTGAAGTTGATTCGGCATATAATACCTATCAAAACAAAGGTCTACCACCAGGTCCAATCTCTAATGCGGGTAAAATATCCTTTGTTGCAGCTTTATCACCTGAAGATACAGACTTCTTATATTTCTTAGCAACAAAAGAAGGAGATGTCATCTTCACGAAAACACTCGATGAGCACAATAAGGAAAAAGATAAACATATTACAAACAAATAATGATACATAGGGAGAGTGATTTTTTATTCGCTTTCCCTTTCTTGTTGTGGTAAAATATATCGAGTTGTTATGGGGTTTTGTAACTTTTATATTAAATAGGCTAAGAGTTCTCATTAATGAGGCTCTTATTTTTAGGTATACAAGATAATAATCAAAAAATAATGACATTTTTCTTATAGTTATACGAAATGCAGGAGGCAATCATGTTAAAAGAAGAAGTACTAACATATATAGAGAATCTTATACCTGATCCGCAAGATTATGTAAAACAAATAGAAGTTTTCGCTAAGGAAAATAATGTGCCAATAATGGAGAAAACAGGTATTGAAGTGTTATTACTTCTTCTCTCTATGCAGCAGCCTAAAAAAATTGTTGAGATTGGTACAGCAATTGGGTACTCCGCAATTCGAATGGCTTTAAAATTGCCCAATACTGAAATTATTACGATAGAGCTTGACGAAGAGCGCTTTCATCAGGCAAACCTCAATATTAAGGAAATGGGACTTGAAGAAAGAATTCAAGCACTACATGGTGATGCCCTTTTATTATCAGAGGAAATAAATAAGTATGGTCCATTTGATGCATTATTTATTGATGCGACAAAGGCCAAATATACAAAGTTTTTCAAGTTATATGAACCAATGCTTTCTTCAAATGGAATTATTTATACGGATAATGTTCTATTCAAAGGAACAGTTGCTCGCGATCGTTCAGAATTAAAAACAAGAAGACAACGAACACTTGTCAGAAAACTTGATGAGTTTAATCATTGGTTGTTTACATTAGATAAGTATGAAACAACAATCATTCCTGTCGGAGATGGGATTGCAGTATCAAAACGAAAATGAAGTTTAAAAGAGGTGTTTGACATGCACAAACCTGAATTATTAGTTACACCCAAAAAAGTAGAGGACATAATGCCCCTAATAGAAGCAGGTGCAGATTCGTTTGTTATTGGTGAACAAAAATTTGGTCTTCGACTAGCCGGTGATTTTTCAAAGGAGCAGGTAAAAGAAGCGATTGCTATTGCCCATCAGCATCATAAAAAAGTGTACGTGGCTATGAATGCAATTTTCCATAATGATTTGATTGATGAATTAGAAGAGTATTTGACTTTTCTAAATGAAGTAAAGGCTGATGCAGTTGTTTTCGGTGATCCAGCAGTACTTATGGTTGCAAGAGAAGTTGCACCCGATTTAAAGCTGCATTGGAATACAGAAACAACAGCAACAAACTGGCATACTTGTAACTATTGGGGAAGAAAAGGTGCCAAACGTGCAGTTCTTGCTCGTGAGTTAAGTATGGATGCGATTATCGAAACAAAGGAACATGCAGAAGTTGAAATTGAAGTACAAGTTCACGGAATGACATGTATGTTCCAATCAAAACGTAGCTTATTAGGTAACTACTTTGAATATCAAGGTAAGGCTTTAAAAATAGAAAATCGTGCTGAAAAAGAAATGATGTTTTTATACGATCCTGAAAGAGATAATAAATACCCAATCTTTGAAGACGCAAATGGGACACATATTATGAGTCCAAATGATATGTGTATTATCGATGAGCTAAGTGAAATGATTGACGCTGGTATAGATTCCTTTAAAATCGATGGGGTTCTTCAAACATCTGAGTATGTAATTGAAGTGACAAAGAAATACCGTAAAGCAATCGATCTATGTGAATCTAATAATACTGAGTATGAAGAGATAAAAGATGAATTATTAGCTGAAATAGAAGATTTACAAGCGAAAAATCGACCATTAGATACTGGGTTTTTCTTTAAAGAGACTGTTTATTAAAAATAACTTAAGAGGTACAAAAAGATTTTGAACTCACATTAAAAAGGGAGTGATAAAAATGACTGAAGTAAAGGATAAAGTCTCTAGCATTATAAATGGAAAGCGTGTAATCACGAAAAAACCTGAGTTACTAGCACCAGCAGGTAACTTAGAAAAACTTAAAATAGCGATCCATTATGGCGCAGATGCTGTTTTTATTGGTGGACGAGAATATGGACTACGTTCAAATGCTGATAATTTCTCCCTTGAAGAGATGGCTGAGGGTGTTCAATTTGCTAATAAATATGGTGCGAAAATCTATGTCACAACAAATATTTTTGCTCATAATGAAAATATGGACGGACTAGATGAATATTTAATGGGAATTCAGGATGCGGGAGTGACTGGTATTATTGTAGCCGATCCATTAATTATTGAAACCTGTAGACGGGTTGCTCCGAGTTTAGAAGTACATTTAAGTACACAACAATCACTTTCAAACTGGAAGGCAGTCCAATTTTGGAAGGAAGAAGGCTTAGAGCGTGTCGTCTTAGCTCGTGAAACTGGTGCTGAAGAGATCAGAGAAATGAAGGAAAAGGTTGATATTGAAATTGAAGCCTTTATCCATGGTGCAATGTGTATTGCGTATTCTGGTCGCTGTACATTGAGTAATCACATGACGGCTCGAGATTCTAATCGAGGCGGCTGTTGTCAATCTTGTCGCTGGGATTACGACTTATTCAAACTAGAAAACGATGATGAAGTTGCTCTATTTGATGCTAATGATGCACCATTTGCAATGAGTCCTAAAGATTTAAATTTAATAGAATCAATCCCAAAAATGATAGAACTTGGAATTGATAGTTTGAAAATTGAAGGAAGAATGAAATCTATCCACTATATTGCAACAGTTGTAAGTGTTTATCGCAAAGTGATTGATGCTTATTGTGCAGATCCTGATCATTTCAAAATAGATCATGAATGGTTAAAAGAATTAGATAAGTGTGCAAACCGTGAAACAGCTTCTTCATTCTTTGAAGGTATTCCAGGTTACAAGCAGCAAATGTTTGGTAATCACAGTACGAAAACAGCCTATGACTTTGTAGGCCTTGTATTAGATTATGATCAAGAAACACAAATGGTTACTTTACAGCAACGAAATCACTTTAAACCAGGAAATACAGTTGAATTCTTTGGTCCGGATATTGAAAACTTTACACAAACGATTGAGAAAATTTGGGATGAAAAAGGAAAAGAGCTTGATGCTGCTCGCCATCCTTTACAGATTGTGAAATTTAGAGTAGATAAACCAGTCTTTAGGAACAATATGATGCGAAAGGGGTTCTGATTAAATGAGTAAGAAGCCCGTTGTAATCGGAGTGGCTGGAGGTTCTGGTTCAGGTAAAACAAGTGTTACAAAATCAATTTATGATCAGTTTAAAGGTCATTCGATTTTAATGCTAGAACAAGATTATTATTATAAAGATCAAAGTGATCTACCATTTGAACAAAGATTAAATACAAACTATGATCATCCTTTAGCATTTGATAATGATTTATTAATCGATCACTTAAAAACATTACTAAATCATCAATCAATTGAAAAACCTGTGTATGATTACAAATTGCATACAAGATCAGAAGATGTTATAGTTGTTGAACCGAAGGATGTTATTATTCTAGAAGGCATATTAATCCTAGAAGACGAGCGTTTACGTGATTTAATGGATATTAAGCTTTTTGTAGATACAGATGCAGATCTTAGAATCATCCGTCGAATAATGAGGGACATAAAAGAACGTGGTCGTTCAATTGATTCTGTTATTGAACAGTACATTTCCGTTGTAAGACCAATGCATAATCAATTTATTGAACCGACTAAACGATATGCAGATATTATTATTCCTGAGGGTGGACAAAATCACGTTGCGATTGATTTGATGGTAACAAAAATTCAAACAATTCTTGAACTAAATGCAATTTTGTAATAACATAGCATAGATAAAGAGTACTGTGATCATATTATGTATAAGAATTAATATTTTTTCTTTAGGCATTGTTTTTTATATAAAGTAAAGGGCATAATCTTGCCCTTGCTTTTTTAATACTCACCTGATTCTTGCCTGTTCAACTAAAAGTATTTTCTTATCAGTGATCACAACATATGAAAATGAAAGTATGTCTTTTAATGCTTACATCTTTCATCTTGAGGCATATAGTCTCGGGCTTATACATACGTATTTTTGATCTCTTATCACAAAATAAGTAATTTCAACAGAAAAAGAACAAAAACGACGGGGAACAGTCTACTAGAAGGAGTGGAACAAACATGGCACAAGAAAAAGTTTTTCCAATGACAAGAGAAGGTAAAGATAAGCTTGAACAAGAGCTTGAATATTTGAAAACGGTTAAACGTAAAGAGGTTGTCGAAAGAATTAAAATTGCACGTAGCTTTGGTGATCTATCAGAGAACTCAGAGTATGATTCTGCTAAAGAGGAACAAGCATTTGTTGAAGGTCGTGTTACAACACTAGAAAATATGATTCGAAACGCAAGAATTATCGAAGGTGAAGCTGATACTAGCTCTGTTTCACTAGGCAGAACAGTTACGTTTACTGAGCTTCCTAATGGTGATGAAGAAACATATACAATCGTTGGTAGTGCGGAAGCAGATCCTTTTGAAGGCAAGATTTCAAATGACTCACCAATTGCTAAAAGTCTAATTGGCAAAAAAGTGGATGATGAAGTAACAGTTCAAACTCCTGGTGGAGAAATGCTTGTGAAAATTGTGAAAATTAGTTAAAAAAAGGTTTATATAACGAACACCTCGTCGAAAATGAAGACGAGGTGTTTTTTTATAAAATTTTTTCTTAAACCCATAAAGAGCAGAGTTTTTTATCAGGAGGTTTGAATGATTTCAAGAAAAAGATTTATTATTGTCGGAACCTTTTTTCTTATGGCTTTATTTTTTATCCTTTATCGATTAGCTGATATACAATTGATTCATACAGAATCGTTTTCAAAAAAGGGAGTAAATCTAGTTCAGGAAAGTGTTAATCAAAGAACACAAGAGGTTGTCATTGATGATGGTCGTGGACGTTTTGTAGACAAGAATGGTGAATCTCTTCGTAATAAAGTTGAGCCATCACTCGTTTTATTTCCATTTTTAAAAGATATTACTTGGCCTGTAGAAGAGCTTTCAGATTTAGTAAATGTTTCAAGTTATGAACTAAAAAGTCGTTTACAAGATTCAACGGAACCGCTTGTTCTTTCGAGTAAAGACAATGTAAACTTATCAAATATTGATCTTGAAAAAATTAATAAACTTGAGATCCCCGGAGTATTTGGTATTTATCGACAGTCTCCTATTGAAGAAACAATTGGTGAACATATAATTGGAATTACAGGAGAGAATGCAGAGGTATTACGAACAAAATATCCTGATCGAGAGGATTTATCCTATAAAACACAAATCGGACTAACAGGTCTCGAGAAAGCGTTTGATGAATTTCTTTTACCTGATGAAGAAACGAAGCTACTTTATCATGTTGATGGGGATGGGAACCCTCTCTTTGGAGTAAATGTTAAATATATCGCAGACTCTAATCCATTTTATCCTGTTACTGTTAAAACTACAATAGATAAAGATATTCAGGGAATTGCTGAAGAGGTGTTAGAAAAACAAAAGGTCGATAACGGAGGACTTGTTTTGCTAGATGTTGAGACAAATGAGATATTAGCAATGGTTAGCAAGCCTGAATTAGATCGCTCTGCCGGTGTTACCCTTACAAATCATATGGTTCAACCTCTTTTTCCGGGCTCGATATTTAAAACAGTCATTTTAGCCGGTGCTATTGAATATGGTTTAGATGATGCAACAAGGGAGTTTAATTGCAATCTGAACCTTTATGGAGAAAGTGATGGCGGACAGGATGATGGAATGCTTACACTAGCAAGGAGTTTTGCAAAAAGTTGTAATTACACCTTTACGACTTTAGCAGAAGAGTTAATTGAGAAGGATAACAATGTAATTGAGAATACTGCTGAAAAGTTAGGTTTACTAGGACCCGTTGGCTGGAGTGGTAAAGTTTTTCATTATCAAAATTTCAAACAACTTCCAGATGAGAGATCAGGAAAAATTTGGGGAGATGAAAAGGATAAAAAGGTCCAAAGAGCGATAGATCAAACTGCGATTGGACAAAAGGATGTTAAGGTTACGCCACTGGGAGTTGCTAACATGATGGCAACAATTGCCCGAGGCGGTCATAAAGAACAGATCAAAATCGTAGAAAATATATTATATAAAAATGGAACTAATATGTTTTCTTTTACGTCTAATTTATTAGAAGAGGAAAAAATATCACCCTTAACAGCATCAAAACTTCAAAAACAACTTCGTTTAGTTGTAACAGACCCTGAAGGAACTGGAAGAAGGTTTCAAACTTCTCCTTATGAGGTATCAGGTAAATCAGGAACCGCTCAAACAGGTAAAAAAAATGAACAAGGCCAAACGTTATACAATAAATGGTTTGCAGGCTATTTTCCATCAAGTAATCCAAAATATGCTCTTGTAGTCGTGGAGATGGATACAACTAGTGCGGAAGCTGGGACTAATGCATCATTTTATGATATAGTTGCTGATTTATCCAAGTTAAACAAGCAATAAGACCTATGTTAAAGATAAGAGTAATCACGTAAAGAAATAGTAGGGATAACTAGAGAACAATCAATAAAAAAGGGTGAACAGCCTTTAATTCATTTTTGCAAAAAAGTCAAAACATGTACAATTTGTGATTCTAAATATCCAGTAATGAATATGTTACAAATGTTAAAAAGATAAAACAACTAGATAGAAAAACGTTCTAGTGCTAGAATAAGACAGAAGGTATGAGGGAAAAAGGAGTGTAGGGCATTGAGTAATCATGTAAACTCTCGATATGAAAAAAGAGATAAGCGTAGAAAAACCAACGTAGTATTAAATACTTTAATAGGAATAGTTGCATTACTTATTCTTGTTATTGGATCTCAGCTCATTTTTGGAGGTAGTGATTCTGAAAAAACGGCAAAATACAATGAACAACCTGATATAAAGCTCGCAAACGAAGAAGAGAGCAATGAAGAAGCAATAAAGGATAAAGAAAAAGAAGAAGAAAATAGTAATAAATCAAATGAAGAGCTAGATGAAAATAGTGATGGAAAAGCAGATTCTGAAGATAAAACTGATGAAGAAGTAACTGAAGATCCATTCGAACAAGCAACAATTACTGAAGGAGATCCAGGATCAGGTGTTGAAGAAACAATTGAAAACCCAGGTTGGGGACCTGTTGGTACTTCTCAATCAGAGCCTCATTCAGCTAATTATGAAAAAGGATCACAGGACTGGGCTGAAATGACAAAAGCACTTAGTTATGCAGCAGGAATCCCTGAATCGGAAATGATAATTTGGTTTCTTGGAAACAATGGATCACCCAATGATGCAGTTGGAACCATCTCACCAAAAGATAAATCAGCAAAATACAAAGTATATATTACATGGGTTGAAAACGAAGGTTGGAAACCAACTAAAATTGAAAAAATAAATTGAGAACTAAAGTCAAACGAAATAAAAGCAGCGGCACAATGCCACTGCTTTTATTTTTGTTTAAGCACACCAATTACATATTGCTTGTTTTATGTAGCTTTAAAATGAACAACAGCACTGTAAAATCTTTTGCCTTCTTCTGAAACATACATTTGATGGGAGACAGAATGAACAGCCAATAAGATTGCTTGGTTATGAACAATTTGCTCATTAATTTTTTTTTCAAGCTCATTAATTGTAGTAGCTTCAAATATTTCAATTTTATCTTTAATAATATCTAATTGAAAATCCATTATTCCACCTCGATCGTACATAGATTATGAATAAATTTTAACAAATATTGAAGTGGATGAACAGGAATGAAAAATACTAGATGGTGAAGATTAAAAAAAATCATTGAATACTTCCACCAAAGATCAGACGAACCTTGATTTAGATGCATGAAATATGTACACTTCTATTTGGAGGCTTACTACAAATTTATTAATAAAATAATGTACTGAGCAAATATACAAATGGATGACTAATTGGTCGAAATGTTGATACATAATGGAAAGGAATTGAAATAATGAAAATTGCAATAATTGGAGCAATGGAAGAAGAAGTAACAATACTTAGAGATAAGTTAGAAAATCAAGAGCAAGACGTGATTGCTGGTAGTGAATTTACAAAGGGGATCTATAAAGGTGTTGAGGTTATTTTATTAAAGTCTGGTATTGGTAAAGTAAATGCAGCTATGAGCACAACTTTGCTTTTAGATCGATACAAACCAGATTATGTAATCAACACGGGCTCTGCAGGAGGATTCCATCCATCTTTAAACGTAGGTGATGTTGTTATTTCAACAGAGGTTAGACATAACGATGTTGATGTTACAGCTTTTGGCTATGAATACGGACAAGTTCCTGGATTGCCAGCAGCATATATACCTAACGAAATGCTTGTTGATGTGGCCGTGAAAAAGGCGGAAGAAATTAGTGACATCCAAGTAGCAAAAGGTTTAATTGTGACAGGAGACTCTTTCTTAAATGATCCAGTTAAAGTTGAATTTATCCGAAGTAAATTTAAAGATCTTCACGCAGGGGAAATGGAGGCAGCTGCTATCGCTCAAGTTTGTCATCAATTTAATGTTTCGTTTGTTGTAATTAGGGCCTTATCAGATATAGCTGGTAAAGAATCAAATGTATCATTTGATCAGTTTCTAGAACAGGCTGCTAAGCATTCAGCAGATTTAGTGTTGAAAATGGTTGAAGCGATATAAGGTAGAGATTTAGTTTGGAAGCAAGCTCATTAGGTCTGACTCCCGAAAGGGGTCAGACTGCTTAATTTATACATATGTCAAGGATGAAATATTTTACAACCCAATAGCCACCCACTTGGTGAAATTTACATGGTTAATAGTCTCATAGACTATGTTAAGGTGAACATATAACACATCAGGTAGGTGGGGTATGATATGAATAAAAAGAAACTACAAGCACTTATCATTGATTTTAAGCAATATGCATTTATTTTATTAGCTGTAAGTGTGTTTTTATATATTGGAGTTACATTACCTGATCAAGGTAAAGCAGAAATTTACGATAACGTTCTTATGATCACGACAATCTTATGTTTAATCAGTGCTTTTGTTTGTTTTAAAACATCCTTGAAATATAAAAAACAATTAGATCAAATTGAAGAGCATAAATAGAATAGGTTTTGTTAAACGCTCCAAGATACTTGGGGCTTTTTTTATTGTTAAGTAAATTATAGAATTTTTGAACTGTGGATAAGCGCTTCTACATCCAGCGCTTTTGTTCTTAATTGTCAGAAAATAAAAACATTAACAAAAATACCAAAAACTATTTACAGACTTGGAAATTGTGGATATAATTACCAAAGGAATAAGAAATTAAAACTAAGGAGGTCGAAGAAGATGATCAAATCCATGACAACACAACCAACTGCACGAAACATAAAAACTGAACATCTATTCGACCATTTCGGTGTATCCACCTTTTTATTTACTTGAAAAAAGTAATTATTTAAGTGAACTCACGCCACAGGTTGATTAGATCAGCTTGTGGCGTTTTATATGCAATATCAAAACGCCATAGGTTGCCCTGTGGCGTTTTTTTTATACTTAAATTTCTTGTTACATTTTTAAGTATAAATATGTACTCCGTAAATAGGCGTACACATCCTCTACAGGTTTGGCAACCTATGATTAGACATCAAGTGAGGTGCGAAATGCTTGTAAGGAGGTGATACACATGACGATCAACCTATTTTTTATTACATTGACTCTTTCAGTGTCAAAACGAAAAGATTCTAAAGAAGAATTTGAAAGAAATTTAGAAGTACAAAAAAGAATGGAACAATCTAAAGAAAAAGTATTTAATGAATTTCATAACATGTAAGCAGGATGAAAAAATAATTGGAGGCGATGACTATGTTGAGAATTGAACTTTTAGTACATTTAATTGTAGAGAAGGATTCTGCCTAGCTTATTTTGTATGGGTAGTTAACAGTTATAGTAAGAATAAGCACATAAAAAGAGAAGAGTGGCTACTCTTCTCTTTTTAATCACTTATTCCTTTTTTCGATTTCTTTTTTCCTTTTCAGCACGGTAAAATTCATGAAACATCTTCATAAGTGCTCGCTTTTCGATTCTAGAAACATAGCTTCTTGAAATACCAAGCTCTTTTGCAATTTCTCGCTGAGTTTTTTCCTTTTTTAAATCTAATCCAAACCGGCCGACAATTACCTCTTTTTCTCTCCCATCTAAAATGTCAATATATTCTTTCACTTTTTCTAACTCCATATTTAACTGAATCGTATCAATAACATCTTCATTCTCTGATTTCAGTACATCAATTAAGCTAATTTCATTTCCTTCTTTATCCTGGCCAATTGGATCATGTAGGGAAACATCTTTTTTTGTTTTCTTTAAAGCTCTTAAATGCATGAGGATTTCATTTTCTATACAACGAGCTGCATATGTTGCAAGTTTTGTACCCTTTCCCTGTGAATAGCTTTCAATTGCTTTTATCAATCCAATTGTACCAATTGAAATAAGATCTTCGGAGTCTTCCCCAGTGTTTTCGAATTTTTTTACGATGTGAGCAACGAGTCGCAAGTTATGTTCGATTAAAAGGTTTCTCGCATACTCATCACCCTCTGACATAAGTCGCAAATATTTCTGCTCGTCAGTCGCAGACAAAGGCTGTGGGAAGGCATTATTTTTTACATAAGATACTAAGAACACTAATTCTTTTACGAAAAACCCTAGTGCTGTAATGAGCCCTGACATACCTCCACCTCCACTAAATCTTTATGTAGGCAAATGCCTATAAGTAATGTTTATGTGTGAGGAAGGTAGTTCGTGCATGTACAATGAAAGAAGATAAAATTCTAAGCGACTATTTTAAAGATTTATTGATTTTGGACATCGATGTGACAAGAGCCTAAACGTTTATGGGGGAATGTTCATATTTATATGGTATCAAATAAATAAGGGAGGAATCAGTTATGTATGGTTATACACCTTATGGTCCAGGTCCATATCCGTATTATCCAACATATGGAGGCTTAGGTTATAGCTACTGGTATGCATTTATCGTTGTTTTGTTAATCTTATTGCTCGTTATTGGTGGAGGATATTATTATTATAATCATATTCGTTAGTAGTCCCGAATGGTCCTTATGCAAAATGTCTAGGACCATTCAAGCTTTATGAACAATGTAGCTAATTCATAAAAATATAGTGGTGTATGTAAACAAATGTTATAATAACATTCACTAATTATATGATACATACTTGTCTTAAAGGAAATACTAAAACTGTAATCTTAAGGAATAAAAGTTTGATTAGTTAAAAACAAAAAAAAGAGCCGTTAAACGGCGTGTAATTTTAAGAAGAAGCCTTAAGTACATGTCCTAATGAACGGCGTTTAATTTCAATTGTGATTAGCTCTATAAAATCATCATGTAGTTTCATTTCAGTTGCTTTGAAATAAGATTCAATTAACAATTCGTCAGAAAGTTTACGCATGGTTGACGGCCAACAAATTGGCTCTACACCTCCTAACATTTATTTCATTCCATTATGGAATTTCCTAATATGTTATATTTTGTTATTGATTTAAATCTAACATGAATAATTTGATAGAACAACCGTTCTCTTATCCACAGATATTAGTGGATAAACTGTGGGTATATTGTTTATAAGGTGTAAAAAGTGAGGTATTTCAGAGGGGATAATGTGTATAATATTATCCACAACTGTTGAAGGGACCCGGAATTTGTCGAAAAGTTTTTATAATTTATTCAAGCTTTTATGCATATAGTATAAGTTTCTTTTGAAAGTACGTGCGAAATTGGTTATGATGTAAGATGGCAAAAAAATGAATAATGAGGTGCTTAAACTCATGTTACGACTATTTTTACCTAGTGAATATGTCAAGAGTATTTTTCATATTTCACCACGAAAGTTAAAAGAAAATGGCATTAAAGGAATCATTACAGATTTAGATAATACACTAGTCGAATGGGATCGACCGAATGCAACACCACAATTGTTAGAGTGGTTTAAAGAGGTTAAAGATCAAGGAATGGATATTACCATAGTTTCAAATAATAATGAAAAAAGGGTAAAAGCATTTTCTGAGCCTCTTAATATCAAATTTATTCATAAGGCTAGGAAACCAATGGGTCAAGCTTTTTTAAGAGCAGCTAAAAAGATGAACTTAAAAAAAGCTGAAGTTGTTGTCATTGGTGATCAGCTATTAACAGATGTGTTAGGTGGTAATCGTACCGGCTTTCAAACGATATTAGTTGTTCCTGTCGCTTCTACAGACGGTTTCTTCACTAGAATTAACAGAAAAATCGAGCGAAGAATTATGGAAAGCTTGAAACGAAAAGGAATGCTTCAGTGGGAGGAATAGAATCGTGTCAGAACAACAATTTTCATGTATAGGGTGCGGTGTTTCCATACAAACAGAAGACCCGAAAAAACTTGGTTTTGCTCCTGAAAGTGCGTTAGAAAAAGATGATATTATTTGTCAACGCTGCTTTCGGCTGAAAAATTATAATGAAATACAAGATGTCTCATTAACAGATGATGACTTTTTAAAGATTTTACATGGCATTGGTGAAACAAATGGATTAATAGTAAAAATTGTTGATATCTTTGATTTTAACGGAAGTTGGCTTCAAGGAATTCAGCGTTTTGTCGGAGGTAATCCAATTCTCTTAATAGGAAACAAAAGTGATATCTTACCAAAGTCAGTAAAACATCAAAAGCTAATCAATTGGATGAAAAGAGAGGCTAAGGAATTAGGCTTAAAACCAATTGATGTCTGCTTAGTTAGTTCAGCGCGTGGACATGGTATAAGAGAAGCTGCTGAGCTAATCGATTTGCATCGAAATGGACAAGACGTATATGTAGTTGGATGTACAAATGTTGGAAAGTCTACATTCATTAACCGAATGATTAAAGAAGTAGCCGGTGTAAATGATGTGATCACAACATCGCATTATCCTGGTACAACATTGGATTTAATTGAAATTCCACTCGAAAATGGTGCATCTCTATATGATACGCCTGGGATTATTAATCATCACCAAATGGCGCATTTTGTTGATAAGCGAGACTTGAAGCTATTAAGTCCTAAAAAGGAACTAAAGCCAAAAATATTCCAATTAAATGAAAACCAAACATTATACTTCGGTGGACTTGCCAGACTCGATTATGTAACAGGTGGGAGAGAGTCACTTGTTTGTTATATTCCGAATGAATTGACGATTCATCGGACTAAGAGAGAAAATGCTGATTCATTGTATGAGAAGCATGCGGGAGAGATGTTAACCCCGCCAAGAAAAGAAGATGTGGATACATTCCCTAGATTAATACCTCATGAATTTACGATTAAAGAAGGGAAAACAGATGTTGTTTTTTCTGGTTTAGGTTGGGTAACTATTAATAATCCTGGCAAAAAGGTAATTGCTTTTGCTCCTCAAGGAGTAAATGTAACACTAAGAAAATCGTTAATTTAAACGGGGAGAGGTCATATTATGGGGAACTTATATGGCGTAATTGGATGTCCAATTAATCATTCTATGTCACCTGACATCCATAACGATGCTTTTAAAGATAAGAATATAGATGGTTATTATCATGCTTTTCATGTTGAGCCTGATCAACTTGGTGAATCAGTTCAGGCCCTTAAGGTATTGGGGGTAAAAGGTTTTAATGTTACAATCCCACATAAAATTTCTATTATCCCCTATATGGATGAGCTTGATGTAACAGCTAAAATTGCTGGCGCAGTAAATACAGTTGTTAATGTAAATGGACGACTAGTCGGACATAATACAGATGGTAATGGCTATGTCGACTCATTAACTCATGTTTTAATAAAACCGATAATTGAGCAAAAAATATTGATTATCGGTGCAGGTGGTGCAGCTAGAGGTATTTATTTTACGCTTGCACATCAAGGCTGCCAGGATATTGACCTATGTAATCGAACAATATCAAAAGCAGAAGAGCTTATAATGGAATGTCCATATGAAAATACAAGTAAAGCCTTAACATTAGAAGAGGCAGAATTGCAGCTGGAAAGCTATGACGTTATAATTCAAACGACAGCAGTAGGTTTACACCCGAATATAGATCAGAAACCATTGTCTCTAAACAATGCTAAACAGTCAGTAGTCGTAAGTGATATTGTTTATAATCCAATAAAAACTGCGTTATTACAGGAAGCAGAAGAACGCGGATTAACGATACATAACGGTGTTGGTATGTTTGTTCATCAGGCTGCACTTGCCTTCAATTTATGGACAGGTTTAGAACCATCTATCGAAAAAATGACAGAAATTGTTTATGACAAACTAGGAGGTACATCATGTTAACTGGAAAACAAAAACGTTTTTTACGATCAGAAGCACATCACTTGAATCCAATTTTTCAAGTTGGTAAAGGTGGAGTAAATGAAAATATGATTAAGCAAATCTCAGAGGCGTTAGAAGCTCGTGAGCTTTTCAAAATATCTATATTGCAAAATTGTGAAGATAACAAAGATACAGTTGCTGAAACATTAGTTAAAGGAACAGGTGCAGAACTTGTACAGATCATTGGCAACACAATCGTTTTATATAAAGAGTCTAAAGAAAATAAGCAGCTTCGTTTACCTAATTAATTGATTCCTGAGGAGGGATAAAAATGTCAAAAAAAATAGGGATTTTGGGTGGGACATTTGATCCGCCTCATTATGGCCATTTATTAATTGCTAGTGAGGTTTTACAAGCATTGCAATTATCTGAAATATGGTTTATGCCTAATCAAATTCCTCCTCATAAACAGAAAGAAGACTTTACTGATAGTAAGCATCGTCTAAATATGTTAAAGCTTGCTACTAGTGAACAAGAACACTTTAAAATCGAAACGATCGAATTAGAACGAAAAGGTCCTTCCTATACATATGACACACTTTGTCTATTACGCGAACAATTTCCTACATATTCCTTTTACTTTATAATAGGAGCAGATATGATAGAGTATTTACCAAAATGGTATAAGGTTGACGAAGTCGTAAAATTAGTTACGTTTGTCGGAGTGAAACGACCTGGATATGAAACCAGTACAAAATATCCAATCACCGAGATTGAAATCCCACAATTTGACGTTTCTTCTACAATGCTAAGAAATCGGTTAAAAGTAAATAAAAATACTGCTTATCTTCTACCCGAAGATGTGAAAAGATATATAGAGGAGAATCGCTTATATGGAACGTGAAGTAGCATTAAAGCTTGTGGCTGAGCAAATCACAGAACATCGCTATGTTCATACAATTGGTGTTATGGAAACGGCGGTCCAATTGGCGCGATATTATGGGCAGGATCCGAAAAAAGCTGAGTTAGCTGCGATTTTTCATGACTATGCAAAGTTTCGCCCGAAAGCAGAAATGAAACAAATCATTGAAGAACAACAAATGTCAAAAGAATTGTTAGAACATAATAGTGAACTATGGCATGCGCCAGTTGGTGCATACTTAGTTGAAAAAGAAGTGGGGATTACTGATCAAGATGTTTTGAGTGCGATTAAGTACCATACTTCTGGACGACCAAATATGACACTACTAGAAAAAATTATTTATGTGGCAGACTATATTGAGCCAGGTAGACATTTTCCTGGTGTTGAAGAGGTTAGGGAGCTTGCACAATCAGATCTAGACCTAGCATTAATAAAATCATTACAAAATACGATGATGTTTTTATTGAAAAAAAATCAAGCAGTTTATCCTGATACATTTCAAACATACAATTCTTTAGTATTAACAGGAGGAAGATAAATTAATGGATAGAAGAGATATTTTAACAACAGTAGCAAAAGCAGCAGATAGCAAACGTGCAGAGGATGTCATTGCACTTAATATGCAAGGAATTTCCTTAATTGCAGATTTTTTTCTTATCTGTCATGGTAATTCAGACAAACAAGTTCAAGCAATTGCAAGAGAAATAAAAGAACAGGCTGCAGAAATGGACATTCATGTAAAACGTTTAGAAGGTTTTGATGAAGCTCGCTGGGTGTTAATTGACCTTGGTGATGTCGTAGCACATGTGTTTCATAAAGATGAACGTAGCTATTACAATCTAGAACGTTTATGGGGAGATGCTCCAATTGAGGATTTAACAAGTGAGTTAAATCAATGATCTACCAAGGCTTTGCCTATATTTATGATCAGCTTATGAAGGATGCACCATATGAAGAATGGGTAACGTTCATTAATGAGTCCATTTCAACATATAGTCCCCAGGCAAAAAAGATCTTAGATGTTGGCTGTGGGACTGGAGAAATTGCTATCCGTTTGGCAAAACAACAGCTTGATGTTACAGGTGTTGATTTAAGTGAGGATATGCTAACTGTGGCCCAATCAAAGTTAAACGAGAGTAAAGTGGCTGTTTTATTTCTTCAGCAAGATATGAGAGAGCTCGATGGTTTTGTAGAACAGTTTGATGTAGTAACAATATGTTGCGATTCGTTAAATTATTTAGAAACGAATGATGACGTACAAGCTACATTTCATGCAGTTTATAATCAGCTAAAGACTCGAGGATTATTTATTTTTGATGTTCATTCCATTCATAAAATACACAATATTTTTGTGGGTGCAACCTTTACAGATCAAGATGAAGATGTCAGCCTAATTTGGAATTCCTATGCTGCTGAAGAATCGAACAGTGTGGAACATGACATGTCCTTTTTTGTAAAGCGCGATGACCTTTATGAGCGCTACGATGAGCTTCATTATCAAAGAACATATACGATTGAAGAATATACATCATGGCTTGAAGCAGCTTCTTTTGAAGTTGTAAAAGTCTGCGGTGATTTTCGCTTTGATGAATCACCATCCTCGACATCTGAACGGTTGTTTTTTATTGCGAGGAAAAAAGAATAAGCTTAAAAGGTGGATCCTTATGGATTCACCTTTTTAAGTTTCCTTAGAAAAACAGACGGATAAACCGTCTTAAAAATTAATTGACAATATTTTTAGGTCTGCTAGCAGGAAAATGACTAAGTGCCATTGAATTATTTATGAGGAATTTTATTAAATTGCACAGAAACTTCTTCAATATCTTCATAGTACTTTTCATGTGTTGCTTGAAATACCTTTTCAAACATATCGCCAATTTCATCTTCTAGCACCTTAATTCCTTTTCCTGTTACTCCTCCTTTCACGCAAACCTTTTCCTGGAGTGTTGGTAGTGTGTAAATTTCTGTTTCGAGTAATTTACCCATACCAATAATCATCTCGCTCGCTAAAAGAACAGCCTGGTCTTTAGTGATGCTTGTTTCTGCGACAGCGCCGTCTACAAATTTCTGAAGCAAATAGCTAAAAAAGGCCGGTCCACAACTTACAATATCTGATGAAACCCTCGTGATATCATCTTCTATTTGAACTGGGTTTGAAATTTGTTCAAACAGTTCCTCGAGAGTTCTTTTTGTGTCTTTATGACATGAATGACCATAAGTAATTAACGACACTCCGGAAAATGCACGATTTGTAATACTTGGAATGGCTCGTGCAATCTGGCAATCTACAAGTGTTTCAAGCTGTTCTACACTTATTGGGCTAGTAATCGATAGTAAACATTTATTTGGTGTTAAAAGATGGTCAAGTTTTTTTAAAAGGGGGTGTATATCTAATGGCTTCACACAAATAAATATTAAATCCGAGCGTTTAACCACTTCTTCTGCCGAATCCAGTACATTTGTTTCTAGATAAATATTTTGTATTGCTTCTGCCTTAGCTTTTGTTCGATTAGTCATATAAATGAATGAGGGTCTAATTGCACCCGACTCGATAAAAGATTCTATTAAAATTCTTCCCATATTCCCTGTTCCAACAAAACCTACATTCAAAGTATATCCCCTCCTTAGAATGCATATCACTCATACACAATATGTTACAAACTGGCAATTTATGATTATTTAAAAAGGAGTGAAGTGAATGAGTATCTTTCAAAAATATAAAAAATGGATAATTGTTATATCCATTTTATTAGCTTCAATTGGTTTTTATTATTATTTTATTAACGATTCGGGTTCTTCAGAGGTCTTAAGTATTCAAGAAGAAAAGGATCCCCTCACTTTATTGGATATGGAAGAACCAGCTACTGAGATAAAAAACAATGAAGAGGAAGGAAAGTCTGTATTAGTTATTGATATAAAAGGTGCAATAAACCAGCCAGGTGTTTATGAATTAGAAACTGGTGCAAGAGTACACCAGCTTATTGATATAGCAGGCGGATTAAAAAAAGATGCAGATGAGTTGGCTATTAATTTAGCGGCTCCTTTGGAAGATGGCATGGTTGTGTATATTCCTAAAAAGGGTGAAGTAACCGATAATCAATTTACGATGCCTGCAGGACAAGATAGAAGTGGTGCTAAAGACAAAATAAACATTAATCTAGCAACAAGTGAAGAACTTCAAACAATAACAGGTGTTGGGCCGTCAAAGGCAGAAGCAATTATTACATTTCGGGATGAGAATGGACCTTTTACATCCCCAGAAGGTTTATTGGAAGTATCCGGGATTGGTGAGAAGTCATTAGAAAAAATAAAAGAAGAAATTACTATAAAATAAAATTTTTCTAGTGATTGTAGGTTTAAATCTTATAGTATTAGCAGTCTTTAGCATATTTTGATTTTGTTTTTCATTTAAAATCCAATAATAATAAATTGACGGCTATTCAGTATTCTCGATACACTTAAGGAAGAAAATTGTCGAGTGGGGGAGTTTTAGTGAGTCGTATTTCTTGGAATCAATATTTTATGTCACAAAGTCACTTGTTAGCTTTAAGGAGTACTTGTACAAGATTAGCAGTAGGGGCAACAATAGTTCGTGATAAACGAATTATTGCTGGCGGATATAATGGATCTATTGCTGGTGGTGTTCATTGTTCTGATGAAGGTTGTTATGTTATCGATAATCATTGTGTTCGAACAATTCACGCTGAAATGAATGCTTTGCTTCAATGCGCGAAATTTGGTGTTCCAACTCAAGGTGCAGAAATATATGTCACACATTTTCCGTGCCTTCAATGTTGTAAGGCCCTTATTCAAGGTGGGATAAAAAAGGTTTATTATGCAGTTGACTATAAAAATCATCCATATGCAGTAGAACTTTTTAAGCAAGCGAATGTTTCGGTTGAGCATGTGGCACTTGACAATTCACTAGACGTTGAAAAAAATCAAGAAAAACATGAATTTATTTCAAGTTTATTAGACAAGCTTGCAAAAACAGATATCGATGAAGAGGTGCTACAAGCACTCTATAAAAAAGCTGATTTACTGTTTTTATAAAAATTTGAGTAAGGCTGACTGATTTTCTTATATCCTCGATAAAAAATCCTTGGTCAGCCTTACATATCGATAAAGGCGGGTGTTTTAATAATTGAAAGGAAAGCTACAATTCCTAGTTATTTCTGCTTGTTTTTCACTCATGATGTGTCGTTTTCACTTCCACCCCTTTTTTATTTTCACCACAATTATCTTCCTTATTTTCCTTCTTATCAAAAAGAAACATCTTCTCTTTTTCCTTTCCTTTTCGACAATCATTTTCTTTATATTTGTCTACTCCCTTACAGAACAACTAAATAAATCAACATTGAAGGAAGGTTTATATACTGTAAATGGAATTTATTCATCTATTCCCATTATTGATGGAAACCAATTTAGAGGCTATATCGAAACTAGTGATGGAGAGAAGCTTCCTATTTACTATACGATTAATTCTTTAGAGGAGAAGCAGGCTCTTAATAAGATTAACCCAGGGACCATTTGTCGTTTTACAGGAGAATTAGAAATGCCCAAATCACCAACAATGCCAAATGCATTTGATTATAAACAGTATCTATATGATCAACATATTCATTGGCAATATGAGATTGATGAGATTGAACAGTGTAAAGTAGGTAAAAAGGATTGGCTATTCTTTTTATTAGAAATTAGAAAAAATGGATTATCTTTTATAGAGAAGCATTTTCCAAATACATCAGTAGGAATTGTGCAAGCATTAATTTTTGGTGAAAGAAAATTAATTGATAAGGACCTAGACACAGCTTATCAAGAGCTTGGTATTGTTCATTTACTTGCAATTTCTGGATCACATATAGGATTATTGGCTAGTGGTATTTATTACATATTGATCTATTGTGGTATCACACATGAAAGGGCAAGAATTATTTTAGTCGTAATGTTACCAATATATATGATTCTTACAGGTGCTACTCCATCCGTCGTTAGAGCATCGTTTATGATGGTTCTTTACCTATTAATAAAGATTTTCAAAAAAAATGTCTCTTCAATAGATGTTATAAGCTTCACATTTCTAGTGCTCCTTTTTATAAACCCATACTATTTGTTTCAAGTAGGGTTTCAGCTGTCTTACGTTGTAAGCTTTGGATTACTTTTTTCTATTGGTATTGTTGAACAGTATAGTAGTTGGCTAACTAAATTAATAGTTGTTTCGACTGTTGCCCAACTATGTGCGATGCCATTATTACTTTTTCATTTCTATGAGATATCCCTAATTAGCTTACCGATGAATATGATATTTGTGCCACTTTATTCCTTCATTATTTTACCATTTTCCATTTTAGCTACATTAGTTGTTGCAATTTCATCCTCAATTGGACAGCCTATTGTAAATTTGTTTAGTGAAATGCTTCAGCTAACTCATCAAATCGTTCTATTTGCATCGTCAATTCCATATACAACCTTTACAACAGGGAAACCTGCTCTTTTAGTAACGATGGGATTAATCTGCTCGACGTTTTATTTATTTTTTCAATTTGAGCGTTACCATAGTATATATTTGTTAATTCGTCCTGCAGTTTTTATTATTTTTGTATTATTCATTCAAGCTGTATTACCATATTTAAATCCTTATGGAAAGGTAATAATCATTGATGTTGGCCAAGGGGATTCGATTTTTATTCAACGCCCTTTTAATAAAGGTAGTTATTTAATTGATACAGGAGGAAGGATTTCATTTCCGAAGGAAGATTGGGAAGAATCAAGTAATCCTTATTCGCTTGCTGAGAAAGTAACTGTACCGTATTTGAAATCAATTGGCATAACGAAGCTTGATGCTCTGTTTTTAACACATGGAGATATGGATCATATAGGCGAAGCTTTACCATTAATGAAAGAGGTTAAAATTAAAGAATTAATTATTCCAGAGGGGTTTGTTAGAGGGAAGTTAGAAGATACAATCATTCAAGAAGCAAAGAAGAAAATGATGAAGATAAAAGCAGTACAAGCTGGGGAACGAGTGACTTTTCAAGGTTTTTCTTTTTATGTTGTTTCTCCGAGCATCTTAACTGAGAGTAAGAATGACGATTCATTAGTACTATGGGCAGAGCTAGGTGGTCTAAAATGGCTATTTACTGGGGATGCAGAAATTGAAGGAGAGAAAAAGATGATTGAAATGTATCCAACATTAAAAGCAGATATTTTAAAAGTGGGGCATCATGGGAGTAAAGGATCCACCTCAGATCTTTTACTTGACCATATTAATCCATCAATTGCACTCGTATCAGCAGGGGATAATAACCGTTATCAGCATCCACATACCGAGGTTCTTGAAAAATTATCACTACGTAAAATTGATTTGTTTCGAACAGATTTACATGGAGCAATTTTATATCATTTTAAAGGAAATAGAGGAACCTTTTCTACCCATCCTCCATACGATGAAGTATATTAACAAAGCTTAAAACGACTTGATCTCCTTAGGCTTTACATCATTCATGAGGGTGAATAATGGATATTAGCTTACAATTTGTTGAAATTGTAGGCACGAAAAAGAGACTACTCTATAAAGCAGTCTCTATGTAAGGATACAACTTATGAACCAATTAAGCTAATAACAGTCGCAATAATGAAAATTACTGCGAAAAAACCAAATGAAGCAGCGAAACCAACTCCGGAATCTACAGCATCATTACGTTTGCTTTGAACACTCTTTTCAAATTCGTTCACTGTTACCCCTCCTATATCATACTTAGTATAAGCGATTCATATAAAAAAATCTACATCATGATTATATGTTCTTTAACAATACAGGATCATATTTCCATCTTTGCTAGAAAAGACAACAAATAATCCGCTTGACATTGGCTAAACTAGAAATTAAGGCTATGTTAAAGCTCACTGCTGTCGATTTTGGCACTTTGTTGATTGGAGCTAACGCCTGGAGCGGAAATCAACAACAAAGTTTAACAAAGCCAAATTAAATTGCGGTATCGTTTCGAATTAGGTTACCTAGGCCCTAAAACGGAACGTTCACATAGATAAGAGGGAATTGAATGAGTGACGTGTTCAATTCCCTTATCAATTAATCTAATCGTTTTCCACTTGCCAAACCTTTGTTTTCATTTTAGGATTAAATGAAGTGAATCGACGATTGGAGAACAAAAAATGATTTTTAATGTATGGAACGATATTAAAAAAAAGAAATTACACTCTACCTATTTATTAATTGGGAAAGAAACATTTCTAATGCAAGAGACAGTACAGTTAATTGTAAATGCTTCTCTAATGGAAGAGGAAAAAGACTTTAATTTGTCTGTTTATGATATGGAAGAAACATCGATTGAAACAGCTTTAGAGGATGCAGAAACCCTTCCTTTTATGGGGGAAAAACGTGTTATAATATTGAAAAATCCGGTCTTTTTAACAAGTGAGAAGAAAAAGGAAAAAATTGAACATCGAATTGACAAACTTGAGCAATATATGAATTCTCCAGCACCATATACAATCCTAATTTTTCTTGCGCCATATGAAAAGCTTGATGAACGAAAGAAAATAACAAAGCTTATAAAGAAGCAATCTGTTTTACTTGAGATGAAAACACTTTCAGATGATGAGACAATAAAGTGGATTACCGACATTGCTGAACAAGAAGCAATCTATTTTTCAAAAGAAGCGATGGAAGAGCTTATGTTATTAACTGCAGGAGATTTAATGATAATGCATCAGGAACTAAAAAAACTTAGTACATATGTAGGTGAAGGTGGTTCGATTACACCTGAAACGGTGAGGCTTCTAGTTGCGAGATCGTTGGAACAAAATATTTTTGATTTAATAGACCATGTCATTCATCGAAGAAGTAAGGATGCGTTACAAATTTTTTATGATTTATTAAAAAATAATGAGGAACCAATAAAAATTCTGTCCCTATTGGTGAATCAATTTAGATTGATATTACAGGTGAAAGAGCTGGCGAATACTGGTTACGGCCAACAGCAAATTGCAACTACTGTCAAGGTACATCCTTTTCGAGTTAAATTAGCCTTGCAGCAAGCAAAATTATTTAAAGCAGAGGAATTAGCACATATTCTAATGGATCTTGCAGAGGCTGATTATGAAATGAAAACTGGAAAAAAGGAAAAACAACTATTACTAGAATTGTTTTTGCTGAAGTTATTCCAGAAATAATGGGTACAAAAAAACGATCCTAAGCGGGATCGTTTTTTTTGTACAGAATCTATGCAAAAAAATAAAAAACTAAGGCATTCGCTATCTTTGCTGGGCCTTAGTTTTCTTATGATTATGCAGATAATCCGTTAACACTTTTAGCTAAACGAGATTTGTATCGTGCAGCAGCGTTCTTGTGAACTAAACCGCTTTGTGCAGCTTTATCAATTCGTTTGTTTGCTTCAACAAGTGCAGCTTTAGCATTTTCAGCATCATTGTTTAAAACTAATGCATCTACTTTTTTAATAGCAGTACGCATTGAAGATTTAATAGTTGCATTATGTGCATTACGCTCATTGCTAGTTTTTACGCGTTTGATAGCAGATTTAATATTTGGCATATCTTTCACCTCCTAAGAAGTAAATCGAGATCTATTTTACTCGACCATTTCCTTTACATGAACAAAAGATATTCTATCAAACGACCACTCATTTTGCAATACTAATGTAAAGGAAAATCCATTGAAACGATGTATTTATTCAAATATTTTTCATTTGCATACATTTTATCGCTAAATGCTATCTATAATTAGAATTTTCATACAATCTCTCTTTAAGTTTTTCGGTTTCCTACAAAAAAGAGTTCTAAAGAATGTTTCCTTGAATAAATGGCAAACATAATTAGTAGGAACAAATTGGGAGGTATTTTTATGGGAAAGTCTTTAGACTTAAGTAAATATTCCGTACGGACGGATTTAGCTGTTGAAGCAAGAGCAATGGCGATTGAAACAGTAACAAAGGGTAAATCAACTGAAGATTCAAGTAACATAGCTGGTGTGATTGTGAAAGAATGGGAAGAAGAGGGTATAGGTATTTCTTTTTTAGAAATAAAGGATGAAGGATCAAAAATCGTTGGTAAAAAGCCAGGGAGATATCTTACCTTAGAAACTCAAGGGATTCGCCAAAAGGATTCAGAGTTGCAAGAAATTGTTGTTGATGTCTTTGCAAAACATTTTAGTCAGTTTTTAACTGATTTGAATATTCCAAAGGATGCAAGTTGTTTAGTTGTTGGATTAGGAAACTGGAATGTTACTCCTGATGCCTTAGGTCCACTTGCAGTTGAGAATTTATTAATTACAAGGCATCTATTTAAATTGCAACCTGAAAATGTTGAAGAAGGGTTCCGACCAGTTAGTGCAATTGCACCAGGTGTTATGGGAATTACAGGTATTGAAACAAGCGATATTATTTCTGGTGTGATCGAACAGTCGAAGCCAGATTTCGTAATTGCGATTGATGCATTAGCAGCGCGTTCACTCGAACGTGTTAATACTACGATACAAATTTCGGACACTGGAATCCACCCAGGTTCAGGAGTCGGAAATAAGAGAAAAGCTTTAAGTCAAGAAACTTTTGGGATTCCGGTTATTGCGATTGGGATACCGACAGTTGTCGATGCTGTATCTATCACGAGTGACACGATAGATTTTATTTTAAAACACTTTGGTAGAGAAATAAAAGAAGGTGATAAACCTTCTAGGTCACTTACTCCAGCTGGAATGAGTTTTGGGGAGAAACGTGTTTTGACAGATGAGGATATGCCTAGTGAAGAGCAGCGTAAACAATTTTTAGGGGTTGTTGGTGGGCTTGAGGATGATGAAAAGCGTAAATTTATCCATGAGGTACTTTCACCGTTAGGCCATAACTTAATGGTTACACCAAAAGAGGTTGATACGTTTATTGATGATATGGCAAATGTTATTGCAAGTGGATTAAATACTGCTCTTCACCAACAGGTCGACCAAGGTAATTCAGGAGCATATACTCACTAAAATAACGAATATGCCATTTGAGCCACAAATGAAAATGTAAAACGGTTTATAATCTTCACTCTAACATGTCTGCAATAATGTAAAACCTAAAATACTTAATTGGAATAGTCGAATTTTGCTGATGAATTTTCAGAGTTCGACTCTTCCTTCATACAGAAGGTTCTACTTCCTTATTCTTGTTCATACAAATTAGTAGACAAGCTTAAGGAGGATTAATGTAAATGAAGCGTTCTAATACTAGTCGTAATTTGATCGTCACTTTAAATGGGACAAGCATAAAAAAAGGGATCGTTCTAGGCTTCATTGTCCTTTTAATGACTTTTTTACTTTCTGGTGTATTAACATCACTAAAACCAGAATATCGCTTAAACTCTTCGTCAATAAATGACCTAACAAAAAATATTGATAGTGAGGCATTCTTGCAATTATTAGGAGCCGAAAATCGATTTTTTATTTCTGCGCTTCCTGATCAAACAGAACCAATTAAATTATCTTCCATCTTGTTCAAAGTAGCTACCAGTATCAACCCAGATGATCCACGAAGTCTTTTAGGCAGGGAATTGCCTGGATTTTCACTTTATGACAGTGAAATCGTTGTTGCGGGTAATGGGACAAACTATACAAATATGCCCTATGAATCACCGCCACCGACTGAAGTATTAGAGCAAGAAAGGGAAGCATCCATTAATAAAAATGATGTTGTAAATCCAAGTGGTGAGGAGCCTAAAGCCCCTCCTACTTTAACGACTGGTGATAAAAAAGTTGTATATATTTATAACACACATAATACCGAATCTTATTTACCTCTTTTAGAAGGAGAAACTGACCCAAATAGTGCGATACATTCTGAAGCTAATGTCACGATAGTTAGTGAACTTTTAGGTAAGGAATTACTAAGTGAAGGTATTGGATCACAAATCGAGTCTACTGATATACAACAGAATGTTAAACAAAAAGGTTGGAATTACGCAAAGTCGTATAAAGCCTCTAGAACTATTGTTGAAAGTGCGATGGCTACTAATCAAAATATTAAATATTTAATAGACATTCATCGTGATTCGCAAAGAAAAGGTATAACAACTATAAATATTAATAGTAAATCCTATGCAAAGATTGCTTTTGTAATTGGTGGAGATAATCCGAACGCAGAAAAAAATGAGCAACTTGCAAAGGAATTACATGCATTATTGGATGAAAAATATCCAGGTTTAAGTCGAGGGATTTTTGAACAAAAAGGCAAAGGTGTTAATGGTGTTTATAATCAGGATTTATCAAATAATGCTCTTCTTCTTGAATTTGGCGGTGTTGACAATAATCTAGAGGAGCTCAAAAACACAGTAGCAGCAGTATCGGATGTCTTTAGCGAATACTTCTGGCAAGCTGAAAAGGTAGATGGCAATCCAGCAAGTGAAAAAAAGTAAACAAATTGTGAGGGAAGCAAGATGGTAAAATTCATGCTTAAATGCTTTGTTCTTTGCTCAGTCCTTCTGTTTGGGGTCCTAATCGGAATGCAGCAAGCAAACCAGGGAATGTTAAAAATGAAAGGCTATAACGATCCTGAACTACAAGGTGCTTTTCAAGTTGAAAGTGAACAAACAGGTGATGTTGAAGCATCTATCCTTGGAAATAAAGTAACAAGTCAGGACCTCCAACAAAAACAAGAACAACTAGAACAAATTGAAGCATTTAACTTCTTCTCTCAAGTGGGTAAACAATTTGCGTCAATTGTAAGTAATGGGATATCTACTCTTGTTGAATCATTTGCAGAGTGGATAAATAGATTTTTAAGGTGAAAATTAAGCTGATAAGAATAAGTTATCTTATGCAAAAGATAACGCTTATTCTGTCAGCTTTTCTACTTTTTAAAAAACCATGTCATAATGAATGATTACTGCTTTGAGTAATCAATATTTCAATCAAAATAATGTCTAGATGATAGTGGCTAATTTTTTATCCATTGAATGTTGAAATCTCAATTGCTATAATGAGAAATAGTGTATTTGTAAGCTATGTAGGAGTGAAGACATTATATGAATAGAGAAGAAAAGTTGATAAGACAATCGAGAATTCGTAATTTCTCGATCATTGCCCATATTGATCACGGTAAATCTACTCTAGCAGACCGTATTTTAGAAAAAACATCTGCTTTAACACAACGTGAGATGAAAAACCAATTATTAGATTCAATGGATTTGGAACGAGAACGCGGTATTACAATTAAGCTAAATGCCGTTCAATTAAAATATAGAGCAAAAGATGGGGAAGATTATACGTTTCATTTAATCGATACTCCGGGGCATGTTGACTTTACTTATGAAGTTTCTCGAAGTCTTGCTGCTTGTGAAGGTGCTGTTTTAGTTGTCGATGCTGCTCAAGGTATTGAAGCGCAAACACTTGCAAATGTGTACTTAGCTCTTGATAATGATTTAGAAATATTACCGGTTATTAATAAAATTGATTTACCAAGTGCTGATCCTGAGCGTGTAAGAAACGAAATCGAAGAGGTTATTGGGCTGGATGCTTCAGAGGCCGTATTAGCATCAGCTAAAGCAGGAATTGGGATTGAAGAGATCCTCGAGCAGGTTGTTGAGAAAGTTCCTGCTCCAGAAGGTGACCCTGATGGCCCATTAAAAGCACTTATTTTTGACTCAATATATGATGCTTACAGAGGTGTGGTAGCCTACATCCGTGTAGTTGAAGGAACGGTTAAGGTTGGTCAAAAGATCAAAATGATGGCAACGGGTAAAGAATTTGAGGTTACAGAGTTAGGGGTATTCACTCCAAAGCCCGTCCAGCTCAAGGAATTAAATGTTGGGGATGTTGGTTTCTTATCAGCTGCGATTAAAAACGTAGGTGATACTCGTGTTGGTGATACTATTACTGACGCGAAAAATAGAGCAACAGAAGCGCTACCAGGATATCGTAAACTTAATCCAATGGTTTTCTGTGGTCTATATCCGATTGATACAGCGAAATACAATGATTTACGTGAAGCACTTGAAAAGCTGGAGCTTAACGATGCATCTCTACAATTTGAGCCAGAAACGTCTCAAGCATTAGGCTTTGGTTTCCGTTGTGGATTTTTAGGATTATTACACATGGAAATCATTCAGGAACGCATCGAGCGGGAATTTAAAATTGACTTAATTACAACAGCTCCAAGTGTAATTTACGATGTTCATTTAACAGATGGTGAATCACTAAAAGTTGATAATCCATCCAACATGCCTGATCCACAAAAAATTGATCACGTTGAAGAGCCTTACGTTAAAGCCGCTATTATGGTCCCGAATGATTATGTTGGTGCTGTAATGGAGCTTTGTCAGAAAAAACGTGGTATCTTCCTTGATATGCAATACTTGGACGAGATACGAGTGAACATAAATTATGAAATCCCATTATCAGAAATTGTTTATGATTTCTTCGATCAATTAAAATCCAATACAAAAGGCTATGCATCCTTTGATTATGAGTTAATTGGTTACAAACAATCTACTTTAGTGAAAATGGATATTTTATTGAATGCAGAAAAAATAGATGCATTATCGTTTATCGTACATCGTGATTCTGCATATGATCGTGGTAAGATCATTGTTGAAAAGCTGAAGGAATTGATTCCTCGCCAACAGTTTGAGGTACCGATTCAAGCAGCAATTGGACAGAAAATTGTTGCTAGATCAACGATCAAAGCAATGCGTAAAAACGTGCTTGCAAAATGTTACGGTGGCGATATCTCACGTAAACGTAAATTGTTAGAGAAGCAAAAAGAAGGTAAAAAGCGGATGAAGATGGTTGGTTCTGTAGAAGTACCACAGGAAGCATTTATGGCTGTATTACGAATGGATGAGAACTAAGTTCATTCGTCGCTAAACGGGCGCTTACGCTCGATATAAAAATAATTGTTTGAAACTATGCCGCAGCGTTGCTGCGGCTTCTTAATTAGAGGGTGAAATAATGATTCAATCAGCATACATTCATATCCCGTTTTGCCACCATATCTGTCATTATTGTGATTTCAATAAGGTGTTTTTTAAGCAACAACCTGTGGATGAATATATTGAGATGCTAGTTAAAGAAATGCACCATACTGTACAGAACAATAAGCAAGTATCACTTAAAACGATTTTTATCGGTGGTGGGACTCCAACTGCTTTATCTGTTAGTCAGCTTGATCGATTGCTAGAAGGAATCCATAAAGAGTTGTTGCCAACTAATGATCTTGTTGAGTTTGCAGTAGAAGCAAATCCAGGGGAGCTTACGTTAGACAAGCTGTTAGTGTTAAAAAATGCTGGAGTTAACCGCTTGAGTATTGGCGTTCAAAGCTTTAATGATGAACTTTTGGAGCGAATTGGAAGAGTTCATCGAAGAGAAGATGTTTTCCGTACGTTACAACAAGCTGAGCAAGTAGGATTTGACAATATGAGCATTGACCTAATGTATGGCTTACCTGGACAGACAGTAAATGATTTTAATGAATCATTAAATATAGCCTTTAGCTTGAATGTTAAACATTTTTCAGCGTATTCATTAATTGTTGAGCCGAAAACAGTGTTTTATAATTTGATGCAAAAGGGGAAATTATCATTACCACCACAAGATCAAGAAGCACAAATGTATGAACTTGCAATGGAACAAATGGAGAAACATGGATTTAGACAATATGAAATAAGTAATTACGCGATTCCAGGCTTTGAAAGTAATCATAACCTTACCTACTGGAACAATGATTATTATTATGGCTTTGGCGCAGGAGCACATGGTTATATGAACGGAATAAGAACATCAAATATCGGCCCCATAAAAAAATATATGGAGCAAATTGAACAAACTGGTGAAGCATACAATAGTCAGAATATTGTTAGTAAAGAGGAAGAAATGGAAGAGGAAATGTTCCTTGGTCTTCGGAAAGAAGCTGGAGTGAGTAAAAGTATTTTTAATAAAAAATTTAATGTTCAATTGGTTGATGTCTTTCCAGAACAAATTGAAAATCTGGCCAAGCTTGGCCTAATAGTGAATGATGATCAATCAATAAGGCTTACTCATAAAGGTAAACTTTTAGGTAATGAAGTATTTCAAGAATTCATTGGACTTTCTTGAATGTGGTTTTATTACAAGTGAATACTTCATTCTTCATCCAGAAAAAAGCATATTAAGAGTGATTTAACAATTGACAATTTATTTTAGTTTTGATAACTTTTTATATATATTTAGCACTCGCATTCTTAGAGTGCTAACAGAGGTGATGATAGTTGCTTACAGATCGCCAATTGTTGATTCTACAAGTAATTATTGATGATTTTATTCATTCAGCTCAGCCCGTTGGTTCGAGAACATTAGCGAAAAAAGACGAAATTACGTTTAGCTCAGCTACAATAAGGAACGATATGGCTGACTTAGAGGACCTTGGCTTTATCGAGAAAACACATAGTTCTTCAGGACGTGTCCCATCTGAAAAGGGATATCGTTATTATGTAGACCACCTTCTGTCACCACAGCGTCTAACGAAGACGGAGGTTAGTCAAATAAAATCGATTTATGCTGAAAGAATTTTTGAATTAGAAAAAGTAGTTCAAAAATCAGCACAAATCTTGTCAGAATTAACTAATTACACTTCAATCGTCCTTGGTCCAAAGGTGAATGAAAATCGCTTGAAGAGAATTCAAATTATCCCCATTAACAATGAAACTGCTGTTGCAATAATCGTGACCAATACTGGACATGTGGAAAATCGCACCATTACATTCCCAGGATCCCTTGATCCTAGTGATATTGAAAAAATGGTTAATATCTTAAATGAAAGATTAGCGGGAGTACCACTTGTAGAGTTACAGGATAAGATTTTTAAAGAAGTTGTTTCGGTCCTAAAGGATCATATTCAAAATTATGATATGATGTTAAAGGTCATGGCGGGTACATTGAAACTCAATTCAGGAGAAAAAATCTATTTCGGCGGAAAAACCAATATGTTAAGTCAACCTGAGTTCGCTGACATTGGAAGAATCAGATCATTGCTAACAATGATTGAGCATGAGAAAGAATTGTATGGTTTATTACAATCAAATCATACAGGAATCTCGATAAAAATTGGTAAAGAAAATGATAATATAGCGATGGAGAATTGCAGTTTAATTACAGCAACTTATTCATTAGGTGATAATCAATTAGGGACGATTGCAGTATTAGGCCCAACAAGAATGGAGTATTCACGTGTTATAAGTTTATTAACACGAATGACACGTGATTTGTCCAAAACGCTTACTGATTTGTATCATCAATCTTAAGCTTGGTTATATTGATTATGGGTGGAATAGTAAATTCCACCCGATTCCTATGTTTTAAAAATCAACGCAAAACAATTCTTATAGATCAATCCCTTTAAGGAGGTGAAACATTGTGTCAAACGAAAAAAACGTTGCAGAACAAGAAGAAGCAGTAGATACTCCACAAAATGAACAGTCAGACGCAGATGTTGAGGTTGTTAATGCTGATGATGTAATCATTGAAGATGCATCTGATGCTGGTGATGAGTCTGAACAAAAAATCGCAGAATTACAAGCGAAGTTAGACGAAACCGAAAACAAAATGCTTCGTGCTCAAGCAGATTTTGACAATTTTAAAAGAAGAAGTCGCTTGGATCAAGAAGCAGCTCAAAAATATCGTGCTCAAAGTTTAGTATCTGAAATCATACCTGCTCTTGATAACTTTGAAAGAGCATTACAAATAGAAGCAGATAACGATCAAACAAAATCGTTGCTACAAGGCATGAACATGGTGTATAACCAATTAGTTCAAGCTCTTAAAAATGAAGGTGTAGAAGCAATAAATTCGGTAGGTGAACAGTTTGATCCTCATTTACACCAAGCTGTGATGCAGATCGAGGATGAGAACTATGAATCCAATTCGGTTGTTGAAGAGCTTCAAAAGGGTTATAAACTTAAGGATCGAGTAATTCGACCTGCAATGGTAAAAGTAAATCAATAACATTCTATCTTACATATTAGGAGGTCCTATTTTATGAGTAAAATTATCGGTATCGACTTAGGTACAACAAACTCATGTGTCGCAGTTTTAGAAGGCGGAGAACCAAAAGTGATCCCAAATCCAGAAGGTAACCGTACAACTCCTTCTGTTGTAGCTTTTAAAAACGGCGAACGTCAAGTTGGTGAAGTGGCAAAACGCCAAGCAATTACAAACCCAAATACGATTATTTCTATCAAACGTCATATGGGTACTGACTACAAAGTTGAAGTAGAGGGCAAAAGCTACACACCTCAAGAAATGTCAGCAATCATTCTTCAACACTTAAAATCTTATGCAGAAGAATATCTAGGAGAACCTGTAACAAAAGCAGTTATCACAGTACCTGCATATTTCAATGATGCTGAACGCCAAGCAACAAAAGATGCTGGTAAAATTGCTGGTTTAGAAGTAGAACGTATCATCAACGAGCCTACTGCTGCAGCTTTAGCTTACGGATTAGATAAAACAGATGAAGATCAAACGATTCTTGTTTATGACTTAGGGGGCGGTACGTTTGACGTGTCAGTTCTCGAGCTTGGAGATGGCGTATTTGAAGTTCGTTCAACTGCTGGTGACAACCGCCTAGGTGGAGACGACTTTGACCAAGTAATCATCGACTATTTAGTTGCTGAATTCAAAAAGGAAAACGGCATTGATCTTTCAAAGGATAAAATGGCGTTACAACGTTTAAAAGATGCTGCTGAAAAAGCGAAAAAGGATCTTTCAGGAGTAACATCAACTCAAATATCTTTACCATTTATAACTGCTGGAGAAGCTGGTCCACTTCACTTGGAAATAAGCTTATCACGTGCTAAATTTGACGAGATTTCATCTGATTTAGTTGAAAGAACGATGGGGCCAGTTCGCCAATCACTTAGTGATGCAGGTCTTTCAGCTAGCGAAATCGATAAAGTTATTCTTGTTGGTGGTTCAACTCGGATACCAGCTGTTCAAGAAGCAATCAAAAAAGCATTAGGTAAGGAGCCACATAAAGGTGTAAACCCTGATGAAGTAGTTGCGCTTGGTGCATCAATTCAAGGTGGAGTTATTACTGGAGATGTAAAAGACGTTGTGCTACTTGATGTAACTCCACTATCATTAGGAATTGAAACGATGGGTAGTGTATTCACAAAGTTGATTGAACGAAATACTACAATCCCAACAAGTAAATCACAGGTATTCTCAACAGCTGCAGATAGCCAAACAGCAGTAGACATTCACGTTTTACAAGGTGAGCGTCCAATGGCAGCGGACAATAAAACATTAGGTCGTTTCCAATTAACAGACATTCCACCGGCACCACGTGGTGTACCACAAATTGAAGTATCATTTGATATCGATAAAAATGGTATTGTAAACGTACGTGCAAAAGATTTAGGTACAAACAAAGAGCAAACAATCACAATTAAATCTTCAACAGGTTTATCAGATGATGAAATCGACCGCATGGTAAGAGAAGCGGAAGAGAATGCTGACGCTGATAAACAACGTAAGGAAGAAGTTGAACTTCGCAATGAAGCAGATCAATTAGTGTTTACAACTGAAAAAACATTAAAAGATCTTGAAGGAAAAGTTGACGAAGCAGAAGTAACAAAAGCAAATGAAGCAAAAGAAGCATTAAAAACTGCGATTGAGAAAAACGATTTAGAAGAAATCAAAGCGAAAAAAGATGAACTACAAAATATTGTTCAAGAACTTTCAGTAAAACTTTACGAAGAAGCAGCTAAACAAGCTCAAGCTCAGCAAGGTGGAGAAGCAGCAAGTGGTAAAGCTGACGACGACGTAGTTGATGCTGAATTTGAAGAAGTAAAAGACGAAGATAAAAAATAAACATAGAACATTAAGGTGAAAAGTCAAAGTCAGGCGTGTCTTGACTTTGGCTTTTTTTAGATAAAACACTAGAATTCTTTCACTTGAACATAACAAGAGTGATAAGTGATAGATGCGACAAAACATTCGAAACAACAATTTGTTGCTTTTCCTCTCTTTTGAGTGATACAATTTACCTTATGTGAGAAAATCGGGAGTGAGAAAATTATGAGCAAGCGTGATTACTATGAAGTACTCGGGTTAAGTAAGAACGCGAATAAAGATGAGATTAAAAAAGCTTACCGTAAGCTTTCAAAGCAATACCATCCAGATATTAATAAAGAAGCAGATGCTAACGAGAAATTCAAAGAAATAAAAGAAGCCTATGAAACATTGAGTGATGAACAAAAGAAATCTCACTATGATCAATTTGGACATACTGATCCAAATCAAGGCTTTGGTGGCGGCGCTGGCTTCGGTGGAGATGGATTTGGCTTTGAAGATATTTTTAGCTCAATCTTTGGCGGAGGTACTAGAAGACGTGATCCGAATGCACCAAGACAGGGTGCGGACTTACAATATACAATGACATTAGACTTTGAAGAAGCTGTTTTTGGAAAAGAAACGACGATTGAAATTCCTAGAGAAGAAACATGTGAAACCTGTGATGGATCAGGTGCGCAAAAAGGAACTAAACCTGAAAAATGTACACATTGTGGTGGTAGCGGTCAATTAAATGTAGAACAAAATACTCCATTTGGCCGAATTGTAAATCGCCGTGTTTGTAATCACTGTGAAGGCACAGGTAATATGATTAAGCACAAGTGTGGAACATGTCGTGGAACTGGAAAAGTGAAAAAGCGTAAAAAGATTCAAGTGAAAATTCCTGCTGGTGTCGATGATGGTCAACAATTGCGAGTATCTGCACAAGGTGAACCAGGTGTAAATGGTGGACCTCCTGGAGATTTATATGTCGTATTCCACGTAAGAGAGCATGAGTTCTTTGAAAGAGAAGGCGATGATGTATACTGTGATATGCCTTTAACCTTTGCTCAAGCTGCACTAGGAGACGAAATTGAAGTACCTACACTACATGGTAAAGTGAAATTAAAAGTGCCAGCAGGTACGCAAACTGGTAAGAAATTCCGTTTAACTGGAAAAGGTGTTCCTAATGTTAGAGGTTATGGACAAGGTGACCAATATGTAATTTTACGTGTATTGACTCCAACGAGCTTAACTGAAAAACAAAAGGAACTACTTCGTGAATTTGCTGAAATTAGTGGAGCAAAGCCTGATGAACATGAAGATAGCTTTTTTGATAAAGTAAAACGGGCATTTAAAGGTGATTAACTAATCTATTAAAGATGAACAAATGTATGAGGATTGGAGTTGGTAGATATGAAGTGGTCAGAATTTAGTATTCACACAACACAAGAAGCAGTAGAACCCATTTCAAATATATTACACGAGGCTGGGGCTAGCGGTGTAGTCATTGAGGATATTGCTGATTTAGTTAAGGAACGGAGTACTGTACTAGGCGAAATCTACCAACTAGATCCAACCGATTATCCAGAAGAAGGGGTTATTGTTAAAGCATATTTACCGGTCAACAGCTTCCTAGGTGAAACAGTTGACGGGATAAAAGCTTCGATAAACAGCCTCTTGCTGTATGATATTGATTTAGGAAAAAATCACGTAACGATTAGTGAAGTAAATGAAGAAGAATGGGCAACAGCTTGGAAGAAATATTACCATCCTGTAAAAATTTCAGAGAAGTTTACAATTGTTCCAACATGGGAAATTTATGAGCCTGTAAGTTCAGATGAATTGATTATTGAGCTAGATCCAGGGATGGCATTTGGAACAGGTACACATCCAACAACAGTACTATGTATTCAAGCGTTAGAGCGTACTGTTCAGAAAGATGATAAGGTAATTGATGTTGGTACAGGATCAGGTGTCTTAAGTATTGCTGCTGGATTACTGGGAGCTAATCAAATTCAAGCACTTGATTTAGACCAAGTTGCAGTCGAAAGTGCCCGTTTAAATTGTAAACTAAACAAAGTACAAAACGTTGTCAATGTTTCACAAAACAATCTTTTAGATGGTATAGAAGGTCCTGTAGACCTGGTTGTTTCAAATATATTAGCTGAAATAATTGTTCGCTTTATAGACAAGGCTTATGAAGTCTTAAAAGAAAATGGAACTTTTATCACATCTGGTATTATCCAAAATAAAAAGAATGAAGTAAAAGAAGCACTTCAAAACGCAGGTTTTGTGATAGAGGAAACAATGGTCATGGAAGATTGGGTTGCATTTATTGCTAAGAAGAAGTAGTCTTCTTTAACTAATGGGGGGCAGACCCCTGTGTTTACAAATTGTATTCATTAATAGGGGTGGCTGCTTTGCAACGTTATTTTGTAGATGAAGAAAAGGCTCATATAGAATCTAATATACAGATTACAGGTGATGATGTACATCATATATCACGCGTATTACGTATGCAGTCAGGAGATAAGGTTGTATGTTGTACAAAGGATGGATTCGAAGCACATTGTGAAATAGCTGAAATTACCAATGACCAAGTGAATTGTTTTATATTAGAATGGATGACGGTGAACCGTGAGCTTCCTGTTACTATTACCATCGCGAGCGGGTTGCCTAAAGGGGATAAACTTGAATGGATTATTCAAAAGGGCACCGAATTAGGTGCTTCTTCATTTATCCCTTTTAATGCTGCCCGTTCAATTGTAAAACTTGAACAAAAAAAGATTGGAAAGAAGCTCGATCGCTGGCAAAAAATCGCAAAAGAAGCGTCAGAACAATCGTATCGTAACAAAGTCCCTACAGTCATTGAGCCATGCCAATTTAACGAACTATTGAAAATAGCGAATGACTACGATGTGAAAATCGTTGCTTATGAAGAATCGGCAAAGCAAGGTGAGAAAAAGAATTTAGCAAAAGCATTTGATGAACTAACAGATGGATCCTCCTTACTTGCTGTTTTTGGTCCTGAGGGTGGCTTAACAGAGCAAGAAGTATCAAAGCTTGAAGAGCTAGGTTTTCTCGTTTGTAGCTTTGGTCCAAGAATATTAAGAACAGAGACAGCTCCATTATATTTATTATCAGCTGTTTCTTATTATTTCGAATTATCGAGGTGATGAATAATGCCTACAGTTGCATTTCATACATTAGGTTGTAAAGTAAATCATTATGAGACAGAAGCGATTTGGCAGCTTTTCAAAGATGCTGGCTATGATCGTACAGAATATGAAAAAGTCGCAGATGTATATGTGATTAATACATGTACTGTAACAAATACAGGTGATAAAAAGAGTCGTCAAGTTATTCGTCGCGCAATCCGTAAAAATCCGGATGGTGTAATCTGTGTTACAGGTTGTTATGCCCAAACTTCTCCTGCAGAAATTATGGCGATCCCTGGTGTTGATATTGTTGTAGGAACACAGGATCGTGTTAAGATGCTAGAATATATTGAGCAATTTAAAAACGAAAGACAACCAATTAACGGTGTAAGAAATATTATGAAAACACGTGTATATGAAGAGCTTGATGTACCTTCATTCACAGATAGAACAAGAGCTTCTTTAAAAATACAAGAAGGTTGTAATAACTTTTGCACATTTTGTATCATTCCTTGGGCACGTGGCTTAATGCGTTCACGTGATCCTAAAGAGGTTGTTACACAAGCACAGCAGCTAGTGAATGCAGGTTACAAAGAAATTGTACTAACAGGCATTCATACAGGAGGATACGGTGAAGATCTAAAGGATTATAACTTAGCCATGCTATTACGTGACTTAGATGAGCAAGTTGAAGGTTTAAAACGGATCCGGATTTCATCAATCGAAGCAAGCCAAATATCAGATGAAGTGATAGAAGTTCTGAAAAATTCAAGCAAAGTTGTTCGTCACTTACACATTCCGATTCAATCTGGATCAGATACAGTGTTAAAACGTATGCGTAGAAAGTATACAATGGAATTTTTCGCAGACCGCATTAAGCTTTTAAAAGAAGCATTGCCAGGTCTGGCGATTACATCAGATGTAATTGTTGGATTCCCAGGTGAAACAGAGGAAGAATTTTTGGAAACTTTTAACTTCATTAAAGAGCATAAGTTTTCTGAGCTTCATGTTTTTCCGTATTCTAAACGGACTGGTACCCCAGCTGCTCGAATGGATGATCAAGTGGATGAAGAAATTAAAAATAACCGAGTTCATCGTTTAATAGAACTATCAGATCAATTAGCCAAAGAATATGCTTCTCAATTCGAAGATGAAGTGTTAGAGGTTATTCCTGAAGAAACATTTAAAGAAGAGACAAATGAAGGATTGTATGTTGGGTACACAGACAATTATTTAAAGGTTGTTTTTCCTGCTAATGAAGAAATGGTAGGTAAGATTGTAAAAGTGAAAATAACAAAGGCTGGCTATCCTTACAATGAGGGTCAATTTGTACGAGTATTAGATGAGCCATTGCAAACAGACGAAAATATTCGTTTATCTTCTTAATGTAATTGGGGTTGGTTGTAATTTAACCAATCCTTTTTCTTTTTATAGAAAAATATTCATAAGGAAATGTGTAAAATTTATTAATAAGTGCAAATTAATTTAGTACTCGTTTTTATTTTTTGATAATGTTAAGATGTAAGAGGTCGGACAACTATATGTTGAAGGAGACGATACATAATGTCAAATATAGCAAAAATGATTGATCATACTGCCCTTAAGGCGGATACAACTAAGGATACGATCGAAAAGCTTTGCAAAGAAGCCAGTGAATACAAGTTTGCCTCTGTATGTGTAAACCCAACCTGGGTAGAAACAGCAGCCCAGTTGTTAAAAGGGTCAGATGTAAAGGTTTGTACCGTTATTGGTTTTCCATTAGGAGCAAATACACCAGAAACAAAGGCATTTGAAACAAAAGATGCCATTGAAAAAGGTGCAACTGAAGTTGATATGGTTATTAATATCGGAGCTCTTAAGGACAAAAATGATGAGCTTGTAGAACGCGACATCAGAGCTGTTGCAAGCGCTGCAAAGGGTAAAGCCTTATCAAAGGTGATTATTGAGACAAGTCTTTTAACAGAAGAAGAGAAGGTTAGAGCTTGTGAGATTGCTGTGCGCGCTGGAGCTGATTATGTAAAAACATCTACTGGTTTTTCAAGCGGTGGAGCAACCGTTGAGGATATAGAACTTATGAGAAAAACAGTAGGGCCTGAGATTGGTGTAAAAGCATCTGGTGGAGTCCGAGACACAGAAGGTGCCGAAGAGCTGGTGAAGGCGGGAGCAACTCGTATTGGAGCAAGCTCTGGCGTCTCAATCGTTAAAGGTGAGTCATCAAATTCTGATTATTAATTTTGTTATTTAAATCAATTTTTCACTTATTGATCATTTGTGCAATCAGCAAATAAAAGCAAGCATATAATAATCGAATAATTCAAACAACAATTTATACACGGAACTTTTTACTATATGAGTTGACCTGCATTATTCGTTATATTATAATTGCAAAGTACATGTTTTGTTATACTATCCAAATTCACATTTTAAGGATGATAGTATAGGAAATAACTAAGGCATTCGCAACATTGCGATAAGCCATGTTTTTCTAGTAGACATGTTTTATTTAAAGATGTCGATTGGTTGTATTCGGAGGGAGGGAAAGAGAATGTCAAAAACGGTCGTTCGTAAAAACGAGTCGCTTGAAGATGCTCTTCGTCGTTTCAAACGTACTGTATCTAAAAGTGGTACAATACAAGAAGCTAGAAAGCGCGAATTCTATGAAAAGCCTAGCGTAAAGCGTAAGAAAAAGTCTGAAGCAGCTAGAAAGCGCAAATTCTAAAAGAGGGTGTACTTATGAGTCTTCTTGAGCAATTGAATCAAGATATGAAACAAGCGATGAAAAACAAAGAAAAAGACAAGTTAATTGTCATTCGAATGGTCAAGGCTGCTTTGCAAAATGAAGCGATTAAACTTGGCAAAAATGAGTTGTCTGAAGAAGAAGACTTGACAGTTCTTTCTCGCGAATTAAAGCAACGTAAAGACTCCCTCCAGGAATTTAAAAATGCTGATCGTTTGGACTTAGTTGAAAAAACACAAGCGGAAATCGATGTATTAGTCGATTATATGCCTGAGCAGCTTTCCGAAGAAGAGGTTTCTGAAATCGTTAAACAAACAATTTCAGAAGTGAATGCATCTTCTAAAGCGGATATGGGGAAAGTAATGGGAGCACTCATGCCCAAAGTTAAAGGAAAAGCAGACGGAAGTCTTGTTAATAAGCTTGTGCAACAACAGCTATCATAAATTTTAAGACACCTTGCCTTGCAAGGTGTCTTTTAGTGTGTAAGAAGATAAAAGTGTTAATCATAAAAAAGAGAAAATACTATTTACATAAGAATCTAATTTAAGTAATAAATTTTTATTAATAAATGAAACCAAATACTAACTAAAAACGTATTAAGAATAGGGCGTTATAGAGAGGAGGTTTTTAGACAAATGAGAAAGCGTTTTTACCAGTTAATGATTGTCGTAGCTTTTATTTTGGCTTTGTTTAATGGTTTTAGTAATGAGCTCAAAGCAGATTCTAATCAAAAAGTATTTATCATACCTCTTGAGGAAACAGTCGAGAAAGGTCTCTCGCAATATATTAAGCGAACAATTTCAGAAGCGAAATCTCAGGAGGCTGACCACATCATTCTTGAAATAGACACATTGGGTGGTGCTGTTGATGGAGCTATGGAGATAGCTGATACACTCCGTTCAAGTGAAATCCCGATTACTGCTTATATTAATAGAAGAGCTATTTCAGCAGGAGCTTATATTGCGTTGAATGCGGACCAAATATATATGGCTCCAGGTAGTCAGATGGGGTCTGCTGCAATCATTACAGGGGATGGTAATGCTGCAGATGATAAGTCGCAATCATTATGGCTGTCAGAATTGAAAGAATCAGCAGAACGGAATGGACGTGATCCAAAATATGCGTTGGCAATGGCAGATAAGGATGTTGATATTCCTGAATATGGAGCAGGTAAAGGAGATTTATTAACACTTGAGACAAAGCAAGCATTTGAAGTTGGATATTCAGAAGGAACTGCTGAAAATCGCAAAGACTTATTAAAACAATTAAATTTAACAGGTGCTTCCATAATCGAGGCAGAAGAAAGTTTTGCAGAGAAAGTGGCAAGATTTATCACACATCCTGTTGTTGTTCCTATTCTTCTGTCGATAGGTAGTATTGGTTTAGTTGTTGAACTTTATTCTCCAGGATTTGGTGTTGCGGGATTCATGGGATTAACTTCACTTTTTTTATTTTTTTATGGTCACTTAGTTGCTGGTCTAGCTGGGATGGAATCAATAATATTATTTGTTTTAGGAATTATATTGGTAATCGCTGAATTCTTTGTACCAGGTGGTATAATGGGAGCGTTGGGCTTTGCAAGTATGATTACAAGTTTATACTTAGCTTCAGGTGATTTTGTCCATATGACGATTTCCTTATTAACTGCCCTGGTTGCATCAATTATAGTATCTATTCTACTAGTAAAGGTGTTTGGAAAACGTATGAATATTTTTAAAAAGCTAATATTGCGTGACTCAACAAATACCGAGAGTGGTTACGTGTCAAATAAATCAAGAGCTGAATTACTTGGTCTTGAAGGAGTTGCATTTACGACATTACGACCTTCAGGAACAGCAATAATTGCAGACGAACGGTTAGATGTTGTGACAGAAGGTAGCTTTATCTCTCAAGGCCAAAGGGTAAAAGTTGTAAAGGTGGAAGGCTCGAGAATTGTTGTTAGAGAGCTGAATTAATAAAGATCTAGGCTTGTTACTTTATTAAGCGTTTAATAGTAGTTACTTTGAAATAGTCATCTGACTGCTAGGAATGCTTGATTTTGATACATTATACATTAGGAGGAAAACAATGGAAGCATCAGCAATATTAATAATTGGACTCGTTATACTAGGCTTTATCTTTTTAGGTATCTTTTTTACATTTGTACCAATTGCACTTTGGATTTCAGCTCTTGCAGCAGGGGTTAAAATTAGCATCTTTACGTTAATCGGAATGAGGCTACGTCGTGTTATTCCAAGTAGGGTTGTTAATCCATTAATTAAGGCACATAAAGCTGGACTTGGTATTACAACAAATCAGCTTGAAAGTCATTATTTAGCAGGTGGTAATGTAGACCGTGTTGTAAATGCGCTAATTGCAGCGGAACGTGCAAATATTGAATTAACCTTTGAACGTGCTGCAGCAATCGATCTAGCTGGTCGTGACGTTCTAGAAGCTGTACAAATGAGTGTTAATCCAAAAGTTATTGAAACTCCTTTTATTTCAGGTGTAGCGATGGATGGAATTGAAGTAAAAGCAAAAGCAAGAATAACTGTCCGAGCGAACATCGATCGTTTAGTCGGGGGAGCAGGCGAGGATACTATTATAGCTCGTGTTGGCGAAGGGATTGTAAGTACAATTGGTTCCCAAAAGGATCATAAAAAGGTATTAGAAAATCCTGATATGATTTCTCAAACAGTTTTAGGAAAAGGCTTAGATTCCGGTACTGCCTTTGAAATTCTCTCGATTGATATCGCGGATGTTGATATCGGTAAAAACATTGGAGCTGAATTACAAACAGAGCAAGCAGAAGCAGATAAGAAAATTGCTCAAGCCAAAGCAGAAGAAAGAAGAGCGATGGCTGTTGCTCAAGAACAAGAAATGCTTGCGCGTGTACAAGAAATGAAAGCTAAAGTTGTAGAAAGCGAAGCAACAGTTCCACTGGCTATGGCTGAGGCACTTCGCTCTGGTAACATAGGTGTGATGGATTATATGAATATTAAAAATATCTCTGCTGATACAGACATGAGAGACTCAATTGGTAAAACAAATCAAGATCAAAATGATAATGACCAATATTGATCGGTAGATTGTACCATCTTAAATAAGGTGGTGGATGGTGAAGCTAAGCTACCTATATGCACTAGGCCTTGCTTCCCATCCTTTTCCTTCATTTAAAGGAGGGAGTGACTTATGGAGCTTACAGAATTATTAACAAATCCACTTGTCTGGGGGGCTCTTGTGTGGTTGTTTTCTAGATTCTTCACATCTAATAAAAAAGATGAAGAAACACCAAAAAAACAACATAATCAACGTGAGAATCGTCCAAATCCAAGACCAAATCCAAGGCAAAACTCAAGAACGAACCCTAAGCCGGTGATGACTACTGTTGAGCGAAAGCCTCGAAATGAAGCGAAACCTGCTCTTCAAACAGTACAACAGGCGTATGAAAGCATGAAAAATCAAGCTACAGAAAAAACTAGGATTGTAAAAGAACAACCAAATAAGAGGAAAGTTGTACCAAGAGAGCAATTTCCTAAAGTAAATCGAAATATAAAACAAAATAACCTAATTATTGATCAACAGAAAGCAGTACAAGGTGTAATTTGGGGCGAAATTTTAGGTGCACCGAGGTCTAAAAACCCACATTATACGAGAAACAAAAGACATTCATAACTTCTAACAATAATCGTGTTATAAGACTCCGTTTTCTCTCATACATATGAGATGAAAGGGGGTCTTTTTTTATGGCAAAAAAATGGCGACAGCAACTAACTAGATGGATTACAAATACAATTGAACTACCGCCCGATGTCATGATGGATCTTCCTAGAATTACGATGGTTGGCCAGCTCCATATTTACATAGAAAATCATCGAGGGCTCCTTACTTTTACTGATACAGAGCTTCGCCTTCTATTAAAGCAAGGACAACTTTTAATCAAAGGCGAAGCTTTTGTCATAAAGACGATTCTACCGGAAGAAATTCTACTCGAAGGTAAAATAAATCAGGTTCTATATCTGGATGCAACTTAAGGAGGATCCTGGAACTTTCATCGGTAATAACCAACCTAATAAAAGGAACATCCAAGAATATTGTTCTAGCAGCGAAATCTTAGTGAGTAAAAAACTCAAATAGTCTGCTGTGAGTTAATCATCCGTTTTTTATAAATAACCACAGCAGGCAAGTTTATAAAACGTTATATAGTAATGTTTAGCAGGTAACTACACAAACCACTATTTTGCAGGGTTTAGGAGGATAATGATGAAAAACCAATGGACGAGTTTGTTATTTGGAGTTGTAAAAGTAAGTATCGTGGGTCGAGGTACAGAGCGCTTTTTGAATGATTGTATACGTGAAGATATTGTAATTTGGAATGTTAGAAGAAGCCAAAAGGATGGGATGGATTTCTTTATTCGCCTTAAAGATGTACATGCCTTGCGAAGAGTAGTAAGGAAAAATGAATGCAAATGTCGCTTTGAGAAAAGGTTAGGTTTTCCCTTTTTTGTAAAAAAATCATGGAGGAATAGCGGATTTGTCATGGGAATACTTGCTTTTTTATTAGTGATTTTTGCTTTGTCGAATATGATATGGGGAATAAAAGTCGAGGGTGCTTCACCTGAAACGGAGCATTTAATAAAAAAGGAGCTTTCTCGAATTGGGGTTAAAACTGGAAAGTTCCAATTCTTTGTAGAAAATCCCGATGATATTCAAAAATCCTTAACAGATAATATTCAGCAGATTACATGGGTTGGTGTGGAATTAACTGGTACAACCTATCATTTAAAGGTTGTAGAAAAAAATCAACCAGAAGAAGAAAAACTTGTAAGTCCTCGTCATATAATTGCTGAAAAAGAAGCAGTTATTTCTAAAATGTTTGTAGAGCAAGGCCAACCACTTACAACTTTACATGAGCATGTAAAAAAAGGACAAATATTAGTTTCAGGGCTGATCGGGAAGGAAGATGAACAGAAAAAAGTAGCGGCTAAAGCTGAAATTTTCGGGGAAACTTGGTATAAATCAACAATTTTAATTCCATTAAAGACGACTTTTCATGTTTTAACTGGAGATGATAAGGTTAAGCATTATCTTCAATTCGGATCCTTTAAGCTTCCAATATGGGGATTTAAAGATCCTGAGTTTAAAAATTTTGAAGTAGAAGATGATGTTAGATATGTTAAATTTTTAAATTTCACATTGCCGGTTGCATACGTCAATGAGACATATAGAGAAAAAGAACAAGTTAGTCGGGATTACACGGTAAAACAAGCTAGGGAAGCTGCTTTAGATCGAGGTCGTAAAGATATTGAGGATAAACTTGATGAAGAAGAAAAAGTAATTGGAGAAAAAGTTTTGCACGAGACGAATGAGAATGGTAAAGTAAAATTAACCGTTCTTTACCAGGTGATAGAAAATATAGTGAGAACCACACCAATTGTTCAGGGAGACTAAAGAATGCCAGAAGAATTAGTGACAATGAGTCAACAATTAGAAAATCCAAATGAAGCAATTGCTTTATTCGGTAACAATGATGTTCATTTAAAACGAATGGAAGAAGAACTAAAGGTTTCAATTGTAACGCGAGGTGAAGCAGTCTTTGTATCTGGAGACTCTGAACACGTTAATCTTGTTGAAGAACTGCTTAAATCCCTGCTCCTTATTATCCGCAAAGGAATCAACATTAGTGAGCGAGATGTGATTTATGCCATAAGTATGGCAAGGGAACAGAAATTAGATCAATTTGAGAACCTGTATGTTCAGGAAATAGCTAAAACAGCCAAAGGGAAATCAATACGAGTTAAAACCTTAGGTCAACGTCATTATATAGCAGCTATTCAAAACAAGGACTTAGTTTTTGGAATAGGTCCTGCTGGTACTGGTAAGACGTATTTAGCTGTTGTCATGGCTGTAAATGCTTTAAAAAACGGTAGTTTAAAACGGATTATATTAACAAGACCTGCTGTTGAAGCTGGAGAAAGCTTAGGTTTTTTACCAGGTGATCTAAAAGAGAAGGTAGATCCATACTTAAGACCTTTATATGATGCATTACATGATGTTTTGGGAATGGAGCATACTGGAAGACTTATTGAGCGAGGAACAATTGAAATAGCGCCTTTAGCTTATATGAGGGGTAGAACATTAGATGATGCATTCGTTATTTTGGACGAAGCTCAAAATACCACTCCAGCCCAAATGAAAATGTTTCTTACTCGATTAGGTTTTGGATCTAAAATGGTCATTACTGGTGATATTACACAAGTTGACTTACCGAAAGGTGTAAAATCTGGATTAACTGTAGCGAAGGATACTCTTGTAAATGTACAAGGTATTTCATTTGTTGAGTTAGAGCAATCTGATGTTGTTAGACATCCGCTTGTTGCAAAAATTATTTCAGCTTACGAAAACTCCAAAGAAGGATAAGTGACCCGAGCACCCGAAGTCGGGTCACTTTCTTTTTAGACCTTTTATTGTGTAGGAATGTTTTTGTTGATTTTTTTGTCGTATTTTGTCATAATGGTTGAACATTTTTCGATAAAAGGAAATAATGGAAGAAGTGAACGAATTAACGAATGAAAATTAATTCGTTGAAAAGGTGGTGCCTCTTGTGAAGAAAAAAATTAATAAAGATAAACTAAAACCAAACCCAAACCCAAACCCATTAATTGAAAAACTTAAAAATAATAAGTTTCAACATGTTTTTTTATATGCGATTTTAGCGGTAATATTGTTTGTAGCACTTTATAGTAATGTTAAGCCTGAAACATTAGATGTTGAGCTTTTTACTGTGTCTGATCAAACAATCTATGCACCTACAACCGTTGAAGACAAGGTTGAGACTCAGCGAAAAGAGCAAGAGGCTTATGATGCAGTAGAAGACCAATATGTCTTAAAAAAGGAGATTACAGAAAAACAAGTAGATCTCATATCATCGATTTTTGATGCTATTATTGAAGTCCGTAAAGAAGAAGAAATAGCGAATAAGTCGGAAGACGCTACATCCACCTTGTTAACTCCTGAAGAAAAGGTGAAACGTTTACAAGAAAAGTTAACCCCGGCTATAAGTGATAAAATCTCTGAGGAAACCTTTTTGCCCTTAGTAAGTACGACAGACGATGAGTTAGTTCTTGCAAAGGATGCGGTTGTTACAGCAGTAAATAATATCATGAGCAAGGAAATACCAATCATTCAATTGACAGAAGCAAAAAAGCAAGCTGTTGAAGAATTGGGATATACCTCCCTAAAAGCAGATGTTCTTAAGGCGGCAACAGAACTAACTCGTTTTTCAATCACACCAAATGTTGTATTTGACAAGGATGCGACTGAGGAGAAAAGACAGCAAGCAATTGATAATGTGAAAGTAGCACAAATTAAACAAGGCCAAATCCTAGTCGAAGAGGACGAGCTAATTAATCGGGAAGTTTATCGAAAACTTGGACTAGTTGGTTTACTAGATAATCAACAATCATTTAAACCATTCTTAGGGTTAGGGTTATTCATTGTGCTAATTCTGATTGGTGTCGTGTATTATTTTGAAAAGAAAGATAGTCCAATTTCTAAGAAATACAATTCCCTGCTCTTATATTGTTTAATATTTGCAATTACTATTCTTCTTATGAAGATCGTCAGTCTCTTTCAAAAAATCGACTATACACATATTGGGTACCTTGTGCCTGTTGCGATGGGCGCTATGCTTGTAAAGCTCTTACTGAATGAGCGCCTAGCGATCTTGACATGTATGATATTTGCAATTTGTGGAAGTGTGATTTTTAATGAAGGTGTTACTGGTAGCTTTAATTTTTCAGTAGGTGTATACTACTTATTTGGTTGCCTTGCGGCAGTATTATTTTTAGGAGAACATAATCTTAGGTCTAAAATTTTACAAGCTGGCTTGTTTGTAGCTGGAATGAATGTCCTTGTTATAACAGCTATTATGCTAATTAGAAATGGTAGCTATTCAAATGTTGAAATTGGTTCATATTTTATTATGGCTTGTGCGTCAGGTCTTGTTTCTTCTGTATTAACAATAGGTTTTATGCCATTCTTTGAAACCGGATTTGGAATATTGTCTACGATGAAATTAATTGAACTATCTAATCCAAATCATCCATTACTAAGAAAAATTTTAACAGAAACTCCAGGTACATATCATCATAGTGTAATGGTTGCAAATTTGTCTGAGTCTGCATGTGAAGCAATTGGGGCAAATGGGTTATTAGCAAGAGTAGGAGCCTATTATCATGATATTGGAAAAACGAAGCGACCACAGTATTTTATAGAAAATCAAATGAATATAGAAAATCCACATAATAAGCTTTCAGCTCAGCTAAGTAAAAATGTCATTATTTCACATGTTACAGATGGTGTAGAGATGCTTAAAAAGCATAAGATGCCAAAGGAATTTGTTGATATAGCTGAACAACATCATGGTACATCACTATTAAAATACTTTTATCATCAGGCAAAACAATCAAATGATTCGATCTATGAAGAAGAGTTTCGTTATCCTGGTCCAAAGCCACAAACAAAGGAAATTGCCATAATATCGATTGCAGATAGTGTGGAAGCTGCTGTCCGGTCAATGTCAAACCCAACTCCTGATAAGATTGAAAAGCTTGTTCGTTCCATTATTTCAGACAGATTACAAGACCACCAATTAGATGAATGTGATTTAACTCTTAAAGAGATAGACATTATTGCAAAGTCATTTTGTGAATCATTAAAAGGGATTTTTCATTCAAGAATTGAGTACCCAGAATTAACAAAAAAGCAGAAGGTGAAGTAAGCATGAGATTAATCATCGATAGTATAGATGAAACAAATGAACTAGTAGATGAACAATTAAAAACAGTCGAGGATTTATTACAATTTGCAGCTGAAGTTGAAGCAGTAGCACAGAATGCGGAGCTATCTGTGACCTACGTTACTAATGAACGTATACAAGAGGTAAATCGCGAATACCGAGATAAGGATCTACCTACAGATGTGATTTCCTTTGCTCTAGAGGAAATAGGAGAAGGTGAAATTGAAATTGTTGGTTTAGAGCAACCCCCAATATTAGGTGATATTATTATATCCATTCCTCGCGCAAAGGAACAAGCGGTTGAATATGGTCATTCGTTCATGAGAGAACTAGGGTTTTTAGCAGTTCATGGCTTTCTACATTTATTAGGATATGACCATATGAATCATCAAGATGAGAAAGAGATGTTTACAAAACAAAAGGATATTTTGGACCGCTATGGACTTAAAAGATCCTCAGATCTCTGAATGGAAGCGGTTTTATAGGAGTTTTTGCTTTGCGTGGAGTGGGATTATTCATACATTTAAAACCGAAAGAAATTTTCAAATACATGTATTTATTTCTATCGTTACATTAATTGTTGGTTATTTCGTCCACTTTACAAAATTCGAGTGGATCGTCATTTTATTTTTAATTGGAGGAATGTTAGCCCTCGAATTAATAAATACGGCATTAGAACACGTTGTCGATCTAATCACAAGTGAGTTTAAGCCACTAGCAAAAGCAGCAAAGGATGCGGCAGCTGGAGCTGTTTTTGTTTATGCGATTCTTTCGGTTATAATAGGGATAATCATCCTTTCGAATCATATATCTTTTGAATTGTTCAAATGAACTATAAATAATTAAGTACTTGTAAGGATAAAACTCACTTTTTATTTTATTTTAATTGTATTTCGAAAATTCTTACAATTAAATTACAAAAGCGAAGAAGGCGTGAAATTTGTGTGAAAGTTAGGTAAAATAAAGAAGAGCAGATGGTTATTGACTGTCTTTAGAAAGGAAGAAATTTTGTGAACATCGAACTACTCATCAATGAAGCGAAAGCAGCACGTGACATGGCGTATACTCCCTATTCTAAATTTAATGTTGGGGCAGCTTTGTTAACAAAAGATGGTATAATATATAAAGGCTGCAATATAGAAAATGCTGCATATAGCATGACAAATTGTGCGGAGCGTACAGCATTATTTAAAGCCTTTTCTGAGGGAGACAAAGAGTACGCTGCAATTGCAGTTGTTGCAGATACAAAACGACCAGTTCCTCCATGTGGAGCATGCCGTCAAGTTATTGCGGAACTTTGTCCAAAGGATATGAAAGTAATCTTAACTAACCTCCAAGGTGATATAGAAGAATTAACAGTACAAGAATTACTACCAGGAGCTTTTTCAGCGGAGGATTTACATGAATAATAATCAATCATACAAATCAGGTTTTGTTTCAATTATTGGAAGACCAAATGTTGGTAAATCAACATTTATTAACCGAGTAATCGGTCAAAAAATCGCAATAATGAGTGATAAGCCCCAAACAACTAGAAATAAAATTCAAGGGGTTTATACGACGAACAATTCACAAACAATTTTTATAGATACACCAGGTATCCATAAGCCTAAACATAAGCTTGGGGACTTTATGATGAAAGTTGCTCAGAACACATTAAAAGAAGTCGATCTCATTCTTTTTATGATTAATGCAGAGGAAGGCTATGGTCGTGGCGATGAATTTATCATTGAACGATTGAACGAAACGAAAACACCCGTTTTCTTGATCATAAACAAAATTGACCAAATTCATCCTGACCAGCTTTTACCTTTAATCGAGCAATATAAAGAGTTATATCCTTTTAAAGAAATTATCCCAATCTCTGCTTTACAAGGAAATAATATTGATACATTATTACAACAAATTGAAATGTTATTACCAGAAGGTCCACAATACTACCCAGAGGATCAAGTAACAGATCATCCTGAGCGTTTTATCATAACAGAATTGATTCGAGAAAAAGTCCTACACTTAACGAGGGAGGAAATTCCACACTCAGTTGCAGTTGTTATGGACACACTAGAAAGAAGAGAAAATAATCAAGCTATTTTTGTGGGAGCAACGATCATAGTTGAACGTGATTCCCAAAAAGGAATTGTAATTGGCAAACAAGGTAGCATGCTTAAGGAAGTAGGGAAAAGAGCAAGAGTTGATATCGAAGCCTTACTTGGTTCTAAAGTCTTTTTAGAGCTATGGGTTAAAGTACAAAAGGATTGGCGTAATAAAGCTTCCCAATTAAGAGATTATGGTTTTAGAGATGATGAGTATTAATGTCGATCTAAGCTACTGAAGTGGAATATTTAATAAAAAATTAGTTATTCCTTTTTAATAGTACTGAGGTATGCATCAAAAATATTAGCAAAAATTGTTTGACATGAATTGGAGAATAGAAGGTCAAGATAAATGTAAAGAAATTGGACATATTGCTTGCTAGTCTTAACAACTGAAAGGTGGGGTTTTTTATGTTGGATTTTACCTGGAAGGTCTTTTCGCAAACAGGTAGCATTGATACGTATCTTCTTTTTAAAGAATTAGAAAAGGAGAATGATGACGGACCCGATTCTCAAGATGATGAACTAGCTGAAATGGATTTTCCAATTTCCTGATCTTGCCTGAACCTTTGGAAGGTGAGGGAAATTTTGCTTCAAAAATGTGAAGGAATTGTGATTCGATCAACGGATTACGGTGAAACAAACAAAATTATTACAATATATACTCGAGAACTCGGAAAAGTTGGGGTTATGGCAAGAGGTGCAAAGAAACCGAATAGTCGGCTCACGTCAATTACCCAACTTTTCACGTATGGAACATTTTTATTTCAGAAGACAAGCGGATTAGGAAGTCTTCAGCAGGGTGAAACACTCCTTTCGCTAAGAGGTATTCGAGAGGATATCTTCCTAACTGCTTATGCTTCTTACATAGCAGAACTATTAGATAAAAGCACTGAAAATCATGAACGAAATCCATACTTATTTGAACTTCTAAAACAGACACTCCAATATTTAGATGATGAAGTAGATCCTGATATATTACTAAATATTTTCGAGATGAAAATGTTGACAGTTTTAGGTCTTCATCCACAGTTAGACGGATGTGCATTATGTGGAAACAAAGATGGTACATTCCACTTTTCTATAAGAGAAGGTGGTTTTTTGTGCCATAGATGCTTTGAGAAGGATCCATATCGTTTACCCATATCACAAATAACTGTTAAATTATTACGGCTGTTTTATTATTTTGACTTAAATCGTTTAGGGAATATATCAGTAAAGCCTGAAACAAAGAAGGAGCTAAAGGATGTAATCCAAGCTTATTATCAAGAGTTTTCCGGTTTAACGATTAAATCGAAACGATTCTTAGATCAATTAGATTCTTTAAAAGGTAAGCTATAAAGTATACTGGTGTTGACATTAGTCTATTTTTCGATTAATATGCAAATATAATTTAACATTTTTGCGTAGAAGGAAAAGAGTACTTACGAGTTAAACCAATATAAGCGACCTTAGGATGGTGAAAGCTAAGGATTGGTACGTAACGAAAGGCATTCTGGAGCAGATTTTTAAAGTGGCTTACATTAGCAGACTATGTAAGCAATTAGGGTGGAACCGCGGGTATGCTCTCGTCCCTATGTCATTGATTTGGCATAGTGGCGGGAGCTTTTTGTATTTCTGCAAGTATATGAATGATATGCAAATTATGGAGGTTTTAGTTTACCAGTTTGTTTTCACAAGGCTTTTTCTTAATTTCTTCTAGACTACCTCTGACTTGGTCTCAAGATCACAAGTGAACAAAAATATCGTTGTGGATGTCAGTCTAAAACAATGAAATTAAATGCAATTAGTCCTTATCAAATATGGAGGTGTAAGGTAACATGAATATTCAAGAAATGATTTTAACGCTGCAAAAGCATTGGTCAGATCAGGGCTGTATTTTAATGCAGGCGTATGATACTGAAAAAGGTGCAGGAACAATGAGCCCTTATACGTTTTTACGTAGTATAGGTCCAGAACCATGGAAAGTTGCATATGTTGAGCCTTCAAGACGACCTGCTGATGGACGATATGGTGAAAACCCAAATAGACTATATCAGCATCACCAGTTCCAAGTCATTATGAAGCCATCACCAGATAATATTCAAGAGTTATATTTAGATTCGTTACGAGCTTTAGGTATTGATCCATTAAAACATGATATCCGATTTGTTGAGGATAACTGGGAAAATCCTTCATTAGGCTGTGCTGGTTTAGGTTGGGAAGTATGGCTTGATGGAATGGAAATCACGCAATTTACGTATTTTCAACAAGTTGGTGGTTTAGAATGTAAACCAGTTTCAGCTGAAATTACATATGGAATAGAAAGGCTAGCTTCCTATATTCAAGACAAGGAAAATGTTTTTGATCTTGAGTGGACAGATGGATACACAGTTCGTGATATTTTCTTAATGCCCGAATATGAGCATTCGAAGTATACGTTTGAAACATCAGACACAGAGATGTTGTTCCAATTGTTTTCAACTTATGAAAAAGAAGCGAATCGTCAAATGGATGAAGGGCTAGTCCATCCTGCATATGATTATGTTTTAAAATGCTCTCATACGTTTAACTTACTTGACGCAAAAGGGGCTATATCTGTTACTGAGCGAACAGGTTACATAGGACGTGTTCGTAATTTAGCGCGGAAAGTGGCAAAAACTTTTTATGATGAAAGAGAGAAACTTGGTTTCCCAATGTTGAATAAGGAAGGAGGAGCACATGATGAATAAGCAAGATCTATTAATTGAAATCGGATTAGAAGAAGTACCTGCACATTATGTAACAGATGCAATGAATCAGTTTACTGAAAAGGTAACAAAATGGCTTGAAGATAAAAAACTTTCTTATGGAACTGTTAAGTCTTATTCAACACCACGAAGACTAGCTGTATTAGTTAAAGATGTAGCTGTTAAACAGCCTGATATCGAAGTAGAAGCAAAAGGTCCTGCGAGAAAAATTGCGTTAGATGAGAATGGTAATTGGTCCAAAGCAGCAATTGGTTTTACAAAAGGTCAAGGTGCTTCTGTAGACGATATTTATTTCAAAGAAATCAATGGTATCGAATATGTACATGTTCAAAAATTTACAAAAGGTCAGGAAACGAAGTTGCTTTTAGAAGATATAAGTCAAATCATCACGGGCTTAACCTTCCCTAAAAACATGCGATGGGGCAGTCAGGAGATGCGCTATATTAGACCAATAAAATGGATTGTTGCTTTATTTGGTAAAGATGTTATACCATTTGAAATTTCAGGTGTAACAACGAACTCATACAGCTACGGTCATCGGTTTTTAGGAAATAAGGTTGAGATTGTAGCGCCATCATTATACGAAGCGACATTATTAGAACAATTTGTATTGGTCGATCCAGTAAAGCGTAAAGAAGCAATTAGCAATCAGCTTTCAGAACTAGAGAACGAACAAACTTGGGTGATTCCAGTTGATGAAGAACTACTTGAGGAAGTAAATAATCTTGTTGAATACCCAACAGCATTGTTTGGGAAATTTGAAACAGAATATTTATCTTTACCGGACGAGGTATTGGTTACTACGATGAAAGAGCACCAACGTTATTTTCCTGTTAGAAATCAACAAGGTGAGCTTCAGCCATTTTTCGTAACAGTACGAAACGGTGACCATAATCATCTTGAAAATGTTGCTAGAGGGAATGAAAAAGTTCTTCGTGCAAGACTTTCTGATGCGAATTTCTTTTATAAGGAAGATCAAAAGCTAAAGATTGAAGATGCTGTACAAAAGTTAGATAAAATCGTATTCCATGAAGAATTAGGCACATTAGGTGAAAAAGTTAAACGTGTTGTTGAACTCTCTGGCCTATTAGCAGATAAACTACTTGTAAGCAATGAGGAAAAGCAAGATATTAAACGAGCTGCTTCCATTTGTAAATTTGATTTAGTAACACATATGGTCTACGAATTTCCTGAGTTACAAGGGAAAATTGGTGAAAAATATGCACGACTTAGTGGTGAGAAGGAATCCATTTCTGTTGCAATTAATGAACATTATATGCCTCGCCATGCAGAGGATGCGGCACCTGAATCAACAGTAGGAGCTGTTGTTGCACTAGCGGATAAATTGGATACAATTGTAGGTTTTTTTGCAATTGGGAAAATTCCAACCGGTTCACAAGACCCTTATGCATTAAGAAGGCAAGCAAGCGGCATCGTGCAAATCCTTCTAACAAAGAAATGGAAGCTCGAATTACCAGAGTTGTTCCAAATTGCACTTGATTTATATGGTGATAAAGCTATAGCAGCTGCTGCACAAGAGTTATTATCATTTTTTAGACTTCGCTTAAAATATTTATTAGCAGAAGATCATATTCGCTATGATTTAGTTGATGCTGTATTAGAATCCTCAGTTTTAGAAGTGACTTCTTTAGTTGAACGAGCAAAGGTTCTTGAGTTAAGATCAAGGCAGGAAGAATTTAAAGAAACGATTGAGGCGCTTGCACGCGTTATGAACATAGCGAAAAAAGGTGCAGAACAGAATATTAATGAACAATTATTTGATAGTGAATATGAAAAATCTCTTTATGATTCATTTGTTCATGCTTCAAATGCAATTAATTCATTAAAAGCAGAAGGTAAAGAGGAAGAAATTTATAATGTTCTTGCAGGGTTAAAAGTGGTTATAAACGACTACTTTGATCACACGATGGTAATGTCTGAGGACGAAAACATCAAAACAAATCGATTAGCTCAAATGGTTAAACTCGCACAGCTTATCGAATCATTTGCGAAAATGAATGTAATCCTTGTAAAGTAATGATCAGAACGCTATTTCAATAGTGTGGTTCGGTTAGGGCGTATTTTAGAGAAAAGAGATTTAATCTTAATTATCTAAATTTTAACAAGGATGACGAAATACTAATATACCTAGCTTCATCCACGTTTTATTATAAAAAGGGTCTGACAATTGTATCGTCAGCCCTTTTTATTTTTTCGTTTTATACTTGCCAATATATAATGGTTTTCAAAATAGATAAAACAAATTACTTTTCAAAAGGATATTAAAGTATATAATAATTTTATATAGTATAACCTATTTAGTTAGGTAGCAATTTTTTATAGATAAAAACTAGATGAAGCAGGGTGGTGAGTAAAATCGAGCTTAATAAACGACAAGAAAAAATTGTAGAAATTGTTAAGGCGAATGGTCCGATTACAGGAGAACAAATAGCTGACCAGCTTCATCTAACGCGAGCAACTCTTCGACCGGACTTAGCTATTTTAACAATGGCAGGGTTTCTGGAGGCGAGGCCAAGAGTTGGTTATTATTATACAGGCAAAACAGATACACAGCGCTTAACAGACGAGCTTAAAAAACTACAAGTGAAGGATTTTCAATCAATTCCAATTGTCGTAAGTGTAAATGTGTCAGTATATGACGCGATTTGTACAATGTTCTTAGAAGATGTTGGAACATTATTTGTAGTTGATAATCAATCTTATTTAGTTGGTGTACTCTCACGTAAAGATTTATTACGTACTAGCATAGGCAAGCAGGAGCTTGAATCCATTCCTGTTAATATAATTATGACGAGGATGCCTAACATTACTGTATGTAGGCAGGATGATCTTATATTAGATGTAGCAAATGCTCTTATCGAAAAACAAATAGATGCTCTCCCAGTAGTTAAGGATACTGAGATGGGACTTGAAGTAATAGGCAGAATAACAAAGACAAACATGACAAAAATCCTGGTGGATTTTGCGAGTGATGACATTAGTTAAGTAAATAGAAATGGGGATAAAAAAATGAGACACCGTATGATTTATGTAGTATCAGATTCTGTAGGTGAAACCGCTGAGCTTGTTGTAAAAGCAGCTGCGAGTCAATTTAATGGTGCATCGGCTAATACGAAAATTAAACGTATACCATATGTAGAAGACAAAGGAACAATTCTTGAGGTTGTTTCTTTAGCGAAGGTAGACCAAGCCATTGTTTGCTTTACTCTCGTAATTCCAGAGCTAAGAGAGTTTTTAATTGAAGAGGCAAATAAACAAGGTGTCATATATTATGATATTATTGGCCCTTTAATTGATAAAATGGAAAACTCTTATGGAACTGCAGCAAAATATGAGCCAGGTAGAGTTCGTAAGCTTGACGAAGATTACTTCAAGAAGGTAGAAGCGATTGAGTTTGCGGTAAAATATGATGATGGTCGAGATCCGAGGGGGATACTAAAAGCAGATATCGTTTTAATAGGTGTGTCTAGAACATCCAAAACACCTCTCTCTCAATATCTTGCACATAAACGCTTCAAAGTTGCTAATGTCCCAATAGTTCCAGAGGTTGAACCACCTGAAGAGCTGTATAAGGTTTCTGCTCAAAAATGTATTGGTTTAAGGATTAGTCCAGATAAACTCAACCACATTCGTAGAGAGCGTTTGAAATCATTGGGTCTTAATGACGAAGCTTTTTATGCTAATATTAATCGGATCAAAGAAGAATTAGAATACTTTGATAAGGTAGTTGATAAGATTGGTTGCCAGGTAGTCGATGTTTCTAATAAAGCAGTAGAGGAAACAGCAAACATCATAGCGAATTTTATGAATAAACATAATGGGTAGGGCATTTTGAGATGGATGAGGGTGACTTTAGGAGTGTTAAACACTTTGTTAATGAGTCAGCCTCTTCGCTTTTATACTGAGTTTGAATCGTATTTTGTTATAGGTTAGCAACAGTCAGATTGTATATTAATCGAACGGATTATTTATTCAAACTACTTATGCTTCAATACATAAAAAAACAATAGATATTTAACTAACTTTGTATTATAATAAAAAATTGTGATAAAAATATTTTTTTTAGGTTTAGAACTTGACATATAGGAATAAACTATTAATTGTAAACTGTCAAGATTTATTAGGAAATAATTTTCGACAAAAAGAAATTGGGTTGGTTATCACGAATTTTAAGTTTCTAGCAAGTTTTTAGAAGGATTCTGTCGGAGTGATGTAGAATAGAGAAATATGGCGAAAAAACAATGAAAATTTATGTCGATGCTGATGCTTGCCCTGTAAAACAAGAAATAATGAATATTGCAAGCAAATACAACATTGAAGTCATCTTCGTTGCATCCTATAATCATACATCAGACAAAACGTATGGTGGTAGATGGATCTTTGTTGATACCGGTAAGGAAGAGGCTGATTTATACATAGTCAACCATGTGCAAAAAAGTGATCTAGTCATTTCGCAGGATATTGGGTTAGCTGGCCTTTTATTAAGGAAAGACGTTATTGTTGTTACTCCTAGGGGTAAACGATATACAGAAGCTAATATTGATACTGCCCTACAATTCCGTTATTTATCAGCAATGGAGAGACGTGGTGGTAAGTATTCGAAAGGCCCAAAAAAATTCACAGAAGAAGACACTTTGAATTTTATCACAACAATGGAAAAAATTTTGTCGAAAGATGAAGGAGATCTTAAATGAATCTCGAATATCTTTAACACGGGGTTGTTAGCATGGGAAATCGAATTCCCGAAGAATTAATTGAAAAAATACAACGAACTTCTGACATTGTTGATGTGGTAAGTGAATATGTTCAATTGAAGAAACAAGGTCGTAACTATTTTGGGTTATGTCCATTTCATGGAGAAAAGTCTCCTTCGTTCTCAGTTTCTGCCGATAAGCAAATTTTCCATTGCTTTGGATGTGGAGCAGGGGGCAACGTTTTTTCATTTTTAATGCAGCATGAGGGTTATGCATTTATTGAAGCCGCACAACACCTTGCAGATAAGGCGAATATTGAGATGCCGTCGCTCACTCCAGTAGATCAAGTGCAGCAATCTGTTTCTAAAGATGCAGAAAAAATGATTGAAGCTCATGAACTCTTAAAGAAATTTTACCATCATTTATTAGTAAACACAAAAGAGGGTCAGCAAGCTTTAGACTACTTATTAAATCGTGGCTTTACAAAAGAAATCATTGATACGTTTGAGATTGGGTATGCCCTTGATTCATGGGATTTCATTTCAAAGTTTCTAGTTAAAAGAGGTTTTGATGGATCTATGATGGAGGAAGCGGGTCTATTAGTTAAGAAAAACAATTCAGACGAGTACTTTGACCGATTTCGTAATCGAATTATGTTTCCAATAGCAGACCACCATGGAATGACAATTGCTTTTTCTGGAAGGGTACTTGGTGATGAAAAGCCCAAGTATTTAAATAGCCCTGAAACAAAAATTTTCAACAAAAGTAAATTGCTATATAATTTCCACCGTGCAAGAGTACATATTCGAAAAAACCAACAAGCTATTCTTTTTGAAGGATTTGCAGATGTTATTTCATCAACAAGATCTGGAGTCCAAAATGCTATTGCTACAATGGGTACGTCTCTTACTGATGAACAGGCGAAAATTATCCGTAGAAATGTATCTGAGATCATTATATGTTATGACTCAGATTCGGCAGGTATTGAAGCAACCGTTAGAGCATCAAAGATATTAAAAGATGCGGGTTGTAGAATAAAGGTTGCAATGATTCCAGATGGGTTAGACCCTGATGACTACATCAAAAAATTCGGATCAGAAAAGTTCAAAAATGATGTAATAGGGGCAAGCGTATCTTTAATGACATTTAAAATGAGTTATTACCGTAGAGGAAAAAATCTTCAAAATGAAGGTGAAAGGCTACAGTATATTGAAAATGTTATTTTAGAACTTAGTAAGCTAGAAAGTGCAGTTGAAAAAGAGATCTTCTTAAAACAAATTTCCAGAGAATTTGACCTTTCGATGGAGGTTCTAAAGGATCAACTTCACCAAAAGGAACAGCAAATAAAACCACAAAAAGCTTCGCCACAAAAAAGTATTGACCAGCAACATCGAAAAAGAGCACCTATTCAATCGAAAAGGCTGCTACCAGCATTTCATACTGCTGAACGTATGTTAATCGGACATATGCTAAGAAGTAAGGATTTTGCAGAAAAGGTTCTTGAAAGACTTGGACTTCAATTTAATATTGAAGAGCACAAAGCAATTGTTACTTATTTATATGGATTTTATGAAGAAGGAAATGAAGAGAATGTAAGTTCTTTCCTTTCAAGGCTGCCAAGTCCTGAATTACAACATATTGTATCCAACATTGCGATGATCACATTAAACACCGAAGTGAGTGAACAAGAACTATCAGATTATATAAAACAGGTGTTGAATCATCAAAAAATGTTAATGATAAAAGAAAAAGAAGCTGAAAAAAATGAAGCTGAAAGAAATAAACAGTTCAAAGAAGCAGCTCAAATTGCGATGGAAATCATTCAATTAAATCAAGCGCTCAAATCATAGTAAGTAAGCTGAAGATTAAAAGGTAAGTGAGTTATAAATGATGTGTCATGCATTTTAATCATGCACATTCCTATATTATAGGTAATACCGCTAAACAGTAATCGATGGCTTATCTTAACATGTGATAAGTTTGGAAGGAGGGGATCCTATGGCTGATAAACAAACCCATGAGACGGAAGTAACCTTTGAACAGGTGAAAGATCAGTTAACTGAAATTGGGAAAAAACGTGGAGTTTTGACATATGAAGAAATTGCAGAACGTATGTCCAACTTTGAAATTGAATCAGACCAAATGGATGAGTATTATGAATTTCTTGGTGAACAAGGTGTCGAACTAATTGGTGAGGCTGGTGAGACTGAAGGCGATCCAAATGTTCAAGATCTTGCAAAAGAAGAAGAGTTCGATCTAAATGATTTAAGTGTTCCTCCTGGTGTAAAAATAAACGACCCAGTAAGAATGTACTTGAAGGAAATCGGGCGAGTTGATCTTTTATCTGCAAATGAAGAAATTGATCTCGCTAAACGTATTGAAGAAGGTGACGAGGAAGCTAAACGTAGACTTGCTGAAGCTAACCTTCGACTTGTTGTAAGTATTGCCAAACGTTATGTAGGTCGTGGAATGTTGTTCCTTGATTTAATACAGGAAGGTAATATGGGCCTAATGAAAGCTGTTGAAAAGTTTGATTACCGTAAAGGGTACAAATTCAGTACGTATGCAACTTGGTGGATTCGCCAAGCGATTACTCGTGCGATTGCAGACCAGGCTCGGACCATCCGTATCCCAGTTCATATGGTTGAAACAATTAACAAATTAATAAGAGTACAACGTCAATTACTTCAGGATTTAGGTAGAGAACCAACTCCAGAGGAGATTGGGGAAGATATGGAATTAACCCCAGATAAGGTAAGAGAAATCTTAAAGATTGCTCAGGAGCCTGTATCACTGGAAACACCTATTGGTGAAGAAGATGATTCTCATCTTGGCGATTTTATTGAAGATCAAGACGCAACTTCACCTTCTGAGCACGCTGCATATGAGTTATTAAAAGAGCAGTTAGAAGATGTCTTGGATACTTTAACAGATCGTGAAGAAAATGTGTTACGTCTTCGCTTTGGACTTGACGATGGCAGAACAAGAACACTTGAAGAGGTTGGTAAAGTCTTTGGTGTTACTCGAGAGCGTATCCGTCAAATTGAAGCAAAAGCTCTTCGTAAATTACGTCATCCAAGTCGTAGTAAGCGTCTTAAAGACTTTCTAGAATAGATGAGGCGGACAACATTGTCCGTCTTTTTAAATGATTAGAAAGTTTAAGTCTAAGTTTTGGTGTCAAGCTCCAACTTTCTTTTAGTTAAGAGGTACAAGATAAGCCATGTGCTTAAAAAGACTATAGATGCTGACCAGCGGGCTTGCGTTATTCTTATGGCAGAGTAGACGTAAAAGGATGACCTGAATGAATAATAATAAAAAGAACATCATTATTAATGAAATTTCCTATTGGAAAAATAATAAGCTTCTGCCTGAAACATATTGTGACTTTTTGTTAGCGCTTTATACTGAAGGTAATCAAATGGATATAGATATCACATCACAAAAGGAACAAAAGAGAAAAGTAATAACTATCTATCAAGTTTTTTTGTACGGCTTGCTACTATTGTTGCTTCCAGCAATGCTCCTTGTCATTTATTTTACTGAATTGTCTTTCGTTTTGCAAATGACCATTGTAGGTTTTTTTCTAGTATTTTCAATGAATGTTACCGCTTACTTTATAAGAAAAAGAGTATTTTTTCAAGTGCCTTTAAGTATAACTTTTATTCAATTATTAATTGTCTCACTATCCATAATAGAGAAAATAACAAATGGTGATCGCTTGTGGATTGGTGGAACAGTTGTAGTTAATTGCTTACTTTGGATTTTGATCGGGAGAATATATCGTGTGATATATCTTATAATTAGTGGAATATTAGGTTTGGCTATTTTTATATTGACTACCATGGTCTTCTAATATTAAAATAATTAATTGTCAATGGCTTTCTTGAAAGAAACAATTCTCTTTTCTATTTTTTGTCTAAAGTGTGAAAAACATGGGGATGTTATAAGATAGGTCTTTTACTTATTGTAAAATTACAGTAAAATAGAGGTTGTTTACAAAAAAATGTACTTATGAAATTTATCCCGCAGTAACGGGCAGTAAGAACCTAAAAAATCGTAAACGTAAATTATTAATGTGTTAACTGCCTGTAAAAGCTAGATAATTCAACTAACCATTAGAAGGAATTGCAGCCTTACTAGTGGAGATTTACTTATTTACATAAGGGAGGTTACATGATGAATCGCAATCCACTTATACCATTTTTATTAATCGCTGTTCTAGGAATCGGCCTTATGTTCCTTTTATCATTTAAAGGTATTGGCGATCATGAAGAATTAGCAAAAGGTGACGAAGAGCCAAAAACTGAGGATGTTGCAAACGCTACACCTGAAGAACTTTATACACAAAAGGGCTGTATTGGTTGTCATGGTGATAACTATCAAGGTGTTTCAGGACCTAGCCTTGTAGGTGTTGGAGAGAAATTATCTGTTGATGAAATCAAAACAACCCTAAAAGAGGGTAGAGGTGGCATGCCAGCTAATTTAGTTCCTGCCGAAAAACTGGATGAAATGGCTGAATGGGTTTCTCAAATCAAATAATACTATAAGAAAGTCCTTTGCATATGTGAAGGACTTTTTTTATACTTTTACTAAAAGGCTCTTTTCTAAGAGATTGTTGCTTTTAAAACGAAAACTGTTTATGGATGATTGGAGCGGAAGTGCGAGACTCCTGCGGGAGTAGCGGGACAGGTGAGACCCACTGGCGTTTACGCCGAGGAGGATCACCGCTCGCCCCGCGGAAAGCGAGCATCTGGAGCGGAAATCAACCACACCCCACTACTTGGTAGATAGCAACAAAGTTTGCAAAAACAGCTTACTAAAAAGTATTTATATGGAAAATGATAAAGAAATAACAATAAACGAAATAGTGGTGACAATATGAATGAAATGAAGCTATCAAAGAGGCTTGCGACAGTTGCTGGTTATATCCCAAAAGATGCAGTTTTTGCTGACATTGGTTCTGATCACGCCTATCTGCCCTGCTACTCTATTTTGCAGGGAATTGCGAAAGCTGCAATTGCCGGGGAAATTACCGACGGACCTTTTATATCCGCAAAGAAACAAGTAAAGAAATGTGAACTGTCAGACGTTATTTCTGTCAGGCAAGGGGACGGTTTATCCGTTATTGAAGAAGGAGACTCAATCGATTGTATAACTATTGCAGGAATGGGTGGAGGTCTAATTAAACGTATTTTGGAAGAAGGAAGTACAAAATTATCTGGAGTTAAAAGACTCGTTTTACAACCCAATATCCACGCGATTTACATAAGACAATGGATGATGGAAAATGGATGGCAATTAATTGATGAAGATATCATAGAAGAAGACAATAAAATATATGAAATCCTTGTAGCTGAAAAAGGAAATTCAAAGCTCCCATATCAAACATATTCCATTGAAGCAAACCTATTACTAGGGCCAATACTAGCTAAAAAGAAATCAGTTGTTTTTCAAAACAAGTGGACACAGGAATGCAATCATTGGCGAACGATTGTTAAACAGCTTGAACAAGCGGGACATACTTATGAAAATAATGAAAAGTTCAAAGAGCTATCAAACCAAATTCGGCTTGTTGAGGAGGTATTACAAGCGTGAAGAAGAATCCAAACGGCTTTGAGGTCATTCAATTATTTGAACAGTTTTCACCTAAATCCTATGCAGTAGAAGGGGACAAGATAGGTCTACAAATAGGGAGTTTAAATAAACAAATTCATCAAGTTATGATAACTTTAGATGTTACAGAAGCGGTCATCGATGAGGCAATTGAAAAGAAGGTCGATTTAATTATTGCCCACCATCCACCAATTTTTCGCCCAATTAAAAAGCTTACAACAGATTCTACATCAGGGCGAATTTTTGAAAAATGCATTAAGCATGATATTGCTGTCTATGCTGCCCATACAAACCTAGATATTGCAAATGGCGGTGTAAATGACTTGCTTGCAGCAGCGTTAGAGCTTACAAATCTAGATGTTTTAGTACCTACATACGAAGATAAATTAAAAAAATTAGTCGTGTTCGTCCCATCTAGTCATGAAAAGGCTGTTAGAGAAGCCTTAGGTGCTGCTGGAGCAGGCCATATCGGAAATTATAGTCATTGCTCATTTTCTACGAGCGGGGAAGGAAGCTTCTTACCACTTGAAGAAGCTGATCCGTTTATTGGTAAAACGGGACAGTTTGAATTAGTAAAGGAAACTAGGATTGAAACGATTTTTCCTGAGTCACTCCAAAAAAAAATTATCAATGCTATGATTAAAGCTCATCCATATGAAGAAATAGCATATGATATTTATCGATTAGAGCAACAAGGTGCATCTTTAGGTTTAGGGAGAATAGGAAAACTAAAGGATGAGCTAACTCTTCAAGAGTTTGCTGAGCATGTAAAAAAATCGCTTAATGTTGAGCGGGTTAGAATGGTAGGAGATCCAAGCTCAAAGGTGAAAAAGGTTGCTGTATTAGGTGGAGATGGGAACAAATATATTCAGCAAGCTAAATATAAAGGTGCTGACGTATATGTAACAGGTGATTTGTATTTCCATGTAGCACATGATGCATTAATGCTAGACTTAAATGTGATTGATCCAGGACACCATGTTGAGAAGGTTATGATTAAAGGTGTATCAGCCATATTGGGTGATATGTGTAAAGAAAGAAACTTTGATGTGAGTGTATTTGGTTCAACAGTTGATACAAATCCCTTTACGTTTGTTTAAATCTAAAAAAAGCCCGTTACCTACAATGAGTATGTAGTAATGGGCTTTTTTGTTATATTTAGCCTTTAATTTTAACCTTGGGTAGAATCTTTGCTAATGGAACTTTTTGGTTTAGATCCCATGTTGACTCATCCTCTGGGTTATATTGCTCAAGAAACTGAATGACTTTTTTTGTAATAGGTGTAGGAGTGGAAGCACCTGCTGTAACAGCTACTTTTTTTACATTTTTTAACCATTCAAGCTTAAGTTCACTTAAATCTGAAACACGGTATGCAGTTGTTCCAGCAATCTGTTCTGATACTTGAGCTAAACGATTTGAGTTATTGCTTTTAGGATCTCCAACAACAATTGTTAAATCTGCTTCTTTTGCTTGTTCAGCAACGGCTTCTTGACGAACCTGTGTTGCTAAGCAGATTTCACGATGTACTTCAACATGTGGAAATTTTTCTTTTACCATTTCCATAATGTCTGCAACATCCCATTGACTCATTGTTGTTTGATTTGTAACGATTATTTTTTCATTTTCAATCTTTAATCGGTTAACATCTTCAATTGATTCGACAAGGTGAACAATATCGGGAGCTACACCAACTGCTCCTTCAGGTTCTGGATGACCCTTTTTCCCTATATAGATGATATGAAAACCTTGAGCTTCTTTTTCCCGAATAAGATCATGTGTCTTAGTTACATCCGGACATGTAGCATCAAGAGTGACAAGCCCCTTTTCTTTTGCAATTCTTCTTACCTCAGGTGATACTCCGTGAGCGGTAAAAACAATCGTCCCATGATCAACCTGTTCAAGAATTTCTAATCGATTATTTCCATCGAGTGTTATGATGCCATCCTCTTCAAATGCATCTGTTACATGTTTATTATGAACAATCATTCCTAAAATGTAGATTGGTCTTGGTAAGGATTTATCTAGAGCAGCGTTTTTAGCAATAACCATTGCATCTACAACGCCATAACAATATCCACGTGGAGCGATTTTTATAACGTCCATTTCATTGCCTCCTTAAGAGATAAAAAGGGTACAGACCTAAAAAGTCATTCTAATCTTTGTCCCTTTCTTCTATTGAAAAAAAGCCGCAAAACGGCTCTTTACTCTCATAATCTCTTAATATTATATCGAACATAAGGGAAGATTACAAAGAGGAAAATTAGATATACATTTTTGGACTTGAGCCTCTAGGTGTTGATGGACGTTTTTTATTTTCTTTAGTTGTCACTGATTCTGTTTCTTTCTTAGTAGAAGTAGTCTCATTTGTAGATGTCTTTCTTTTTGGTTTTTGTTTGCTAGTTGTTGGTGTTTCTTCAGAGGTAAACTCTGTATTTGTTTCAGGAGTCTCATCAGTAGTAGTGACTTCTTCATCACTTTCACTATCACTATTTTTTAATTCACGGTAGATTTTGATCATTGCTGGTAAGTTTTTCACTAAGGGACCATATTGCTGAACCATTGGGGTTACTTGCTGTGCCATTCCTAAGACCTTTTGAACATTTCCAAGCATACTAGAAATATTAGCGGGGTTTGTTATTCCTTGAAGCGCTCCAGTAGCTCTTGAAGCACCTGTTGCCCCTTGGATAAACCCTTGTGAATTAATAGCAGTTGCACCTTGACTCCCAGGCATAATCTTAGATAATAATCCTTTTAATCCTCCGCCTCTTGCAGGCATTTGTGGACCTATTTGTCCACTACCCATAAAAGGACCTTGTAAAGGCTGACGTCCCATTGGCATCTGACCTTGCCCGGGGAAAAAACCTCTAGAATTCATAGGAGGCATTGGTCTTTGTGGAAACATATAAATCCTCCTTTCATAATAAGTTGCCCTATCCTTAGACTATGCAAATGATTAGAAAATGGTTTCCTTATTATTAAAGAAGTATTATATCAATGATGAAGTTCACTTTCTGACAAACATTGAGTTATTTCGTGGATATTGGTATAATGTAATGATGGACTGATAAAGAGTACACCATTATAGGTGTGATAAAGCTTTGTCTAAAAGGAGATGACACGGATGGAGAAAACAAAATTTGAGCGTTTTTCATTAAAACCGTTTATTATAGAAGCATTATCGAATGAGTTGAAATTTTTTGAACCAACTGAAATTCAAGAGAGGCTTATACCTTCAATATTAAAAGGTGAAAGTGCAATCGGTCAATCCCAAACGGGTACAGGAAAAACACATGCTTATTTATTACCATTACTAAACAAGATTGATCCGGATCGTAAAGAAGTACAGGTTGTTATTACAGCACCTACTAGAGAACTAGCGACACAAATCTATAACGAAGTTGTAAAGGTTATTGCTTTTTCAAAGGAAGAAATCTTAGCGAAATGTTATATTGGCGGAACTGACAAACAACGAACGATAGACAAGCTGAAGACCCAGCCACAAATTGTTGTTGGAACACCAGGTAGAATTAACGATTTAGTGAAGGAACAAGCATTAATCGTCAATAAAGTCCGAACATTTGTCGTTGATGAAGCAGATTTAATGCTTGACATGGGATTCATTAAAGAGGTTGATATGGTTGCTAGTCAAATGCCAGACAACTTACAAATTCTTGTCTTTTCTGCAACGATCCCAGAAAAGCTAAAACCATTTCTAAAAAAATATTTAGAAAATCCAAAGTTTACACATGTAGCACCTAAACAGGTTACTGCAGCGAAAATTGAGCATGTTCTAGTACCGACAAGACACCGAGACAAAATAAAATTGGTACATGATATGCTTGTTAAATTTAATCCATTTTTGGCGATCGTTTTTACAAACACAAAAAAGAATGCAGATGAAGTTGCAAATGCTCTTCTTGAGAAAGGCTTAAAGGTTGGCCGTATTCATGGTGATCTATCGCCTCGTGATCGTAAAAAAATGATGAAACAAATCAATGATTTAGACTTCCAATATGTTGTTGCAACTGATTTAGCAGCAAGAGGAATTGACATCAAAGGTGTTAGTCATGTCATTAATTATGAGATTCCAACAACAGAGTTAGACTTTTATATTCATCGTGTTGGTAGAACAGCACGTGCTGGAAGTTCAGGGATTGCTGTTACACTCTTTGATTCATCTGATGAGGATGCATTAAACAAATTAGAGAAATTAGGTATTGAATTTGTTAATAGAGATTTTGTCGGTGGAGAATGGAAGGATTTAGATGATCGCCAACGTCGACAAAAGCGAAAAAGAGTCGCAGATGAAGCGGATGCTTTAGCAAAAAGTATCGTTCAAAAACCTAAAAAGGTTAAACCAGGATATAAAAAGAAGATGACTCGTGAAATGGACCAAATTAAAAAGAGAAAAAGAAGATTAGATAAGAAAAGCAGATAGGGGGAGAACGCATGCTTAAAATTGGATCACATGTCTCGATGAGTGGTAAAAAAATGCTTTTAGCTGCAAGTGAAGAAGCTGTTTCATACGGAGCAAATACATTTATGATCTACACAGGTGCACCTCAGAACACTAGACGTAAGAAAATAGAAGACTTGAATATTGAAGCTGGACAAGCCCATATGAAGGAAAATGGAATTGATGAAATCGTTGTTCATGCACCCTATATTATTAATATAGGCAATTCAACAAATCCAGCTACATTTAAGTTAGGTGTTGATTTCCTCCGTTCAGAAATAGAGAGAACCCATGCTTTAGGAGCTAAACAAATTGTTCTTCATCCAGGGGCACATGTAGGAGCAGGTCCAGAGGTTGGCATTAATAAAATTATTGAAGGCTTAAATGAGGTACTAGAACAAAATCAGGAAGTTCAAATCGCATTAGAAACAATGGCGGGAAAAGGTTCTGAATGTGGACGTTCTTTTGATGAATTGGCAAAGATTATTGATGGTGTAACACATAACCAGCATTTATCTATCTGTTTTGATACATGTCACACACATGATGCTGGTTACGATATCGTAAATAACTTTGATGGAGTACTTGAGGAGTTTGATTCAATCATTGGTTTAGATCGTTTAAAGGTTTTGCACATCAATGATAGTAAGAATCCAATGGGTGCAAGCAAAGACCGTCATGAAAATATTGGCTTCGGGCATATCGGTTTTGAAGCGTTAAATAAGGTCATTCATCACCCATCTTTAACAACTATCCCCAAAATACTTGAAACTCCATTTGTAGGTGAGGATAAAAAATACAAAAAACCTCCTTATAAGTTTGAAATTAATATGTTCAAGGAACAATCATTTGATGAAGGTCTATTAGATAAGATCTTGAATCAATAAGATAATAAAAACATTTTGACATATACTTTTCATAGTGTTGAAAACATGTGAAAGTTTTAATTGAGAAAAGACAGATCAAAAAAAAATGATCCTGTCTTTTCTTCATTTATTCCATTCTAAGTACTTATTAATTAGTGAATTTTTGAAAAATTTGATTAACCTGTTGTGCAGTTTGTGGAGAGGTGATACTTGAAATTTTCTGTAATAATTGTTTTCTCTCGTTTTGATTGAAAATATTAATATTTTGGCCATGCATGGCTTTTACAACCTCAACCGCTTGAGCTCGACCTATTGTAACATTAAATTGTTTCGCATACTGCATTAATTCCTCTACCGATATGTTGTTAAGTTTTTGGTTAATAATTTTTTGAAATAAGATCATTTTCAAACCTCCTCTAAAAACAATGTATGGGGGTTTATATAAAATGTGCGATTTTTACGGTTGAATTTTTATCCTTTACATAGAAGATTTATTTCTGTATAATTTACATGTTATAAACAATCGTGGATATTTACTAGATGTAAATCGGAACGATTCTTAATTTGAAAAGGATGACGTCAATGAAGCAACCTATTATTGAAATAAATGATGTGAATTTCACATATGATCGGCAAAAAGTGTTAGAAGATATAAATATTACAATTGAACAAGGAAGTTTTGTTGGGCTTGTAGGTCCAAATGGATCAGGTAAAACAACATTATTAAAATGCTTATTAGGGTTATTAAAACCACAGCAGGGAGAAATAAAGTTGTTTGGGCAAACGATACAGAAATTCAAGGATTGGCATAAAGTTGGGTTTGTTTCTCAAAAAGCAAATAGCTTTAATACTGGTTTTCCTGCATCAGTTTTTGAAGTTGTTTCCAGCGGTTTAACATCCAAATTAGGTTTATTCAAATTTATGAGTCCAAAAGACCGCAAGCATGTCGATGAGGCAATTGAAGCAGTAGGATTAGGCAAGTTTGCAAAAAGAAACATTGGAGAGCTTTCTGGGGGCCAACAGCAACGTGCATTTATTGCTCGTGCAATTGTAAGTAATCCTAGGTTATTGATATTAGATGAGCCAACAGTAGGTGTCGATGCCCAAACTGTTCAAAATTTTTATGAAATGCTAACGCATTTGAATAGAGATTTGGGGATTACGTTAATTTTAGTTACGCATGATGTTGGAACAATTACAGATAAGGTAACACATGTAGCTTGTATTAATAAACATCTACATTTTCATGGTAACTCTAGAGAATTTGAATTATTAAAGGATGATGAGATGTCAGATTTTTATGGACACTCATTACATGTGTTGACACATGACCACTCCCATTAATGGAGGATATAAAAAATGGTAAGCAGTCTCTTCGAATATGAATTTTTACAAAATGCATTTTTATCAGGTATGTTAATTGGATTAATCGCACCGCTGTTAGGCGTGTTTGTTGTTGTAAGACGAATGTCTCTTATTGCTGATGCATTGAGTCATGTGACATTAGCAGGAATTGCAGCAAGCTTATTGCTTGAGAAAAAGGTTGCTGTATTTGCTGGTTTAAATCCTATTTATTTAGGTATGGCCTTTTCTGTAACGGGATCTCTTTTCATTGAAAAGCTTCGTACAGTTTATAAGCATTATCAAGAACTTGCGATACCAATCATTTTATCTAGTGGTGTAGGTATTAGTGTTATATTTATTTCTCTAGCAGATGGTTTTAATACAGATCTTTTTAGCTATTTATTCGGTAGTATTAGCGCAGTTAGCCGTACAGATTTATATGTAATAATAGGGATAACAGTCTTTGTTATTGGTACCGTCTTTCTTCTTTATAAGGAACTATTCTTGTTATCATTTGATGAAGAACATGCAACAGCATCTGGTATCCATGCAAAGTGGATTCACTTCATTTTTATTTTAATTGTCGCGTTGGTTATTGCTGGTTCAATGAGGATTGTTGGAATTTTACTTGTTTCCTCGTTAATGACATTGCCAGTTGCAGCGAGTATACGAATTGCAAAAGGCTTTAAACAAACCATTTTCTTTTCTGTACTATTCGGTGAACTTTCTGTTATTATTGGATTAATCCTAGCTTATTATTTAGATTTAGCACCAGGTGGAACTATCGTTATTTTATCTGTTATTATTCTTATTTTAGCTATTTTATGGACTAAATTTACAAAGGGGAAAGTTTCATGAATGTTCAAGAAGCTCTCGACTTATTAAAAGAAAAAGGCTACAAATACACAAGTAAAAGAGAAGAAATGCTCCAGCTTTTTGCTGATTACGATAAATACTTAACTGCAAAAGATGTATTAGAGTCATTAAAGAATGATTATCCAGGTTTAAGCTTCGATACGATTTATAGAAATTTATCGTTATTTGCTGATTTGGGAATTTTTGAAATGACAGAACTATCTGGAGAAAAGCATTTCAGATTTACATGTGATACAAAGCATCATCATCATCATTTCATATGTTTACAATGTGGAAAAACAAAAGAAATACCTGGGTGTCCAATGGGGAACCTAGAAGAAAACCTAGCCGGATATGATATTAGTGGACATAAGTTTGAAATATATGGGACATGCCCACAATGCAATTAAAGTAAGGCTCTGACAATTTGGTGTCAGAGCCTTATTTGTCGTTTAAGGAAATTATAATATTCTTGAACTGTTGGATAAGCGCATGACATCCAGCTCCAGCGCTTTTGTTCCTTATAAAACTTTCACTTCATACCATTGATTCACCCAGTCTTTAGCCTCTAGCCAATGGTCCACACGGATAACTCCGCTTGGTACGGGATCCTGGTTATAAGGAGTATTAAAAAGAATTACTGGGATCTGATGCTCTTCACTAATCATACAAGCATTATCGTGCTTGTCCTCAAAAAAGATTGAAATATCATTGTTTTTAACAGCTTCAAGCTTGTCGTGACTACCAATTAATTCAATATGATGATAATAAAGCTCGTTTTCATTGAACCAATTGTATGTAATATCAAGTAAATGTTTTCTTCTTGCACTAATAAATAAAAGCTGGTGTTGCTCCTTCCAATTATCCAAAACGGCTTTAGCATGTAAGGCAAGAGGTGCTTCTTTATAAATAATTGGTTCGAACTCATCCATCCATTTCCAAAATTCTACCTCGGTTATATTTAATACCTTTGTTAAATCATATTGCTTTAAATCATTATATGTTAGGGTTTTATTAAATGATTTATTTAAATAAGGTACAAACGTCTTAGGGTCTGTAACTGTACCATCAATATCAATTCCTAGTCGTAACATAATATGCTCTCTCCTTCGTTGCTTCCTATTAGTAGTGTACCATAATCAATTTTTAAACGAACAGAAAAGTTTTACAGTTATAGTTCTGCATCATTAGCTCATACTATAAATGCTCCTTTATATATGAAAGGAAGGGATCTTAATGGCAGACGAAAATAAGTTCGAAAATCAAGAACGTGCTCGTTTTGACAACCCTGATTACAAGGGATTCACGCCACTAGATCGAGAAATTGAAGACGACTTTCAAGAAGAGACTGCAGCAGAAATAGCCGCACCAGTGAACTTAAGAAGAGACTATGCTGCAGTAGACAGAGAAGCTGATCGTGATGAAGTAGTGGGCGAAGGCAGAGGAATGGGGTATTTAGCTTTAGCTCTTTCCATTATTTCACTGTTTATTTTACCTGTTATTTTAGGGGCTGCAGGTATAATTGTTGGCTTCATTGCACGTAGAAGGGGAGCAAAAGCTTTAGGAGCATGGGCAATTGGAATCGGTGCAATTTCCATCATTTTAGGAATCTTTATTATGCCATTTTTCTAAAATGGACTGACTGAACGATAGAAGGGATTGACCTTATATGGTCAATCCCTAATTTACGCTTTTTCGCAAACTAAAAGGAGTAAAATATGAAAAGATATGAGGCAAATGAAAAAATCCAGAAATCACTAGGTAATCATGGAACTGATCCAGTTAACCAAGAAAATGAAACATATACGGCAAATTATGCAATTCAAAATCGTTTTTATGAAGAGAAAAAAGTAGAGGATAATATTGAATCTACTCTGTCCGCGAGCAGTAATATTGGAGCTGTGCTGCTTCCGGTGAAGGATGAAGAGAAATAACTTTATAAAAAAGGAAGGGTAGAAAATACTACATGTAGTATTTTCTACCCTTTAGTTTCTATGCTTTGAGCTTTTCAGCTTCCTGCTTTGCAAAATGCTCTTCAGCAATTTTATCGATTTCCTTTTTCAGTTCCTCAACCATTGTTTCTTCAGGAACCTTACGGACAATTTCACCTTTACGGAATAAAAGACCTTCACCTCGTGCTCCTGCAATACCTATATCTGCTTCACGTGCTTCACCTGGTCCATTTACAGCACAACCTAATACTGCAACTTTTATTGGTGCTTTGATTTTTGCTATATATTCTTCAACTTCATTTGCAATACTAATTAAGTCGATCTCAATTCGTCCACATGTTGGACAAGAAATTAATGTTGCGGCATTAGCAGCTAAACCAAAGGATTTTAAAAGTTCACGTGCAACTTTTACTTCTTCAACGGGGTCTGCACTTAAAGAAATACGAAGCGTGTTTCCAATCCCTTTATTTAAAATAACACCTAGACCAGCAGCACTTTTAACTGTTCCAGCAAAAAGTGTCCCTGATTCAGTAATTCCTAAATGTAAAGGATAATCAAACGCCTTAGCAGCCTTTTCATAGGCTTCTATCGCTAAGTTTACATCAGAGGCTTTCATAGATACGATGATATCATGGAAATCTAAATCTTCAAGTATTTTAATGTGATGTAATGCACTTTCCACCATCCCATCAGCTGTAGGATAACCGTATTTTTCAAGGATTCTTTTTTCAAGAGATCCCGCATTTACACCAATTCTTATTGGGATGTTACGTTCTTTTGCTGCTTTTACAACAGCCTCAACTTTTTCTTTTCTCCCGATGTTACCTGGGTTAATTCTTATTTTATCTGCTCCACCTTCAATCGCTTTTAGAGCAAGTTTATAGTCAAAATGAATATCAACAACAAGAGGAATATTAATTCTCTTTTTTATTTCAGCAATTGCATTTGCAGCACGTTCATCTGGACATGCTACACGCACAATCTGACATCCCGCTTCCTCTAAACGATTGATTTCAGCAACTGTTGCTTCGACATCATGTGTTTTTGTTGTTGTCATGCTTTGAATAACAACCTCATTATTTCCACCAATCGTTAAATTTCCAACTTTAACAGGACGAGTTTTTGTACGATGTATGATTTCACTCACGTGTAAATCGCTCCTTAAAAATAAGTTTATATCTCTGTTCTTCATTATCTTAATTAATGATACTTGACCTAGTCTATTTTTTCTAGTAAATGTACTTCCCACACTCATTTTACAGGGAGTCATAATAAATGACAAGGATCAACTATTGTTTATAATCAGGAAAACGGTATGTTTCACCTAGTAATATTGATTCTGCCTTCACATTTGTATTTAATCCTTCAAAATCTTGAACAATTTGTTCAATCGAGGTAGGGAGAGTACCGTGATATCGTTCTGTTACGGATAAAACTGTATCACCTTGTTTAATTTTTACTTCATAATACGGAATTGTAGTACTTTTTTTATTATTATCAGGTGATGTTGGAGTTTCCTCGACATTTGACATACTAAAAGCAGGAAGTGTCCCGATTTGAAAGTCATAATAAATAATATAACAAAGGAAAAGACCTATTATTAATAACGAAATTCGTTTCATCTTTCTGCCTCCAATATGAGTTAAAAATCGTATTAACCCATACATATGCTTGTCCAAGTAATTTATTCCATTAAAAATATAATTTAACGTTAATAGTAAAAAAGATTCGCGACTTTTCGACTAAACACAACAAAAATTTACAATAGATTTACACTTCCTTAATATTTCCCTGTCATAATTCTTAATGAATTGTAGATAGGGGTGTAATATGAATAAATTACTAAACTTAGTCAATAAAACAAACGAAATAAAGCTAAAGCTTCATAAAAAAAATCAGAAAAAGCAACAAGTAGAGTATAAACAAACAATTTTTTCTAAAATCTCTCTTCAGTCGAGATTAATTATTCTAGTTCTCTTCCTATTATTATCATCCATTAGTGTTGTAGGTTTTACATCATATAGTGAGTCAAAGGATACAACGATGAAAATAATTGAAGAACGACTTTATAGAGAAGTTAATACAACTTCCGATATTGTTAAAAATTTGGCCTTTGCATATATTGGAGATGAGGAGGAATTTTCAAAAAGAGTGGATGATGTTGTTATACCAGGACAATCCGCCGCATTAATACAAGATGGATTACCAGCAAAATTCTTCTTAGTGTCAAAAGATGGTGCTGTGCCTATGGATATCAATAAGGAACCAGGAATTACGATTTCTGAAGAGTTAGTAAAAGCTATTTTGGAAAAAGATCACGGTGTGCTACATAAGAAGATAGATGGAATCGATTTTACTTTATCTTTTAAGGAAATACAGGAATTAAAAGGGTATTATGTAATTCTTGTTCCGACAAATAACTATATGGAGCCAGTAAATCACCTTGCTAATTTTATTGGTATTGTTGTTTTAATAAGTGTTGTCATTACAACAGTCGTTTTGTTTATACTTGTAAGAAGTTTAACAAAGCCTTTATCCACGCTACAGAATGCAATGAGAGAAATTAGAAATGGAGATTTATCAAACGACATAAAATTATCGACTAATATTCCTGAAATATACTCCTTACATAAAAGCTTTAATCAAATGATGAAACAAATGCGTGAAATGATTACTCATATAAATGGAACAACGACAGAACTTTTTACAACAGGTAAGCATTTGAGGGAGGCATCAGATGATGTAATGCTCCAAAACAGTCAACTTGTTGAAGCGATCAAGGTCGTAAAAACAGGAGCTGAACAAACAGCTACCAGCTCAGATGAAAATGTTGTGACATTCCAAAAAATGAAAAGTGATATAACGCTTATTCTTCAAAACATGGAATATGTATTTAATAGTGCATCAGACATGGATCATTCTGCTGTAAAGGGAGAAAGTAGGATTTCTCAAATGATTCATTCAATGAATGAATTTGATCAAGAATTTACAAAAATGACGACCACGATTAAAGGAGTTAGAGACAACTCGATCGTTATTACTAAGGTTGTTAGTATTATTCAATCAATCGCAGAACAGACAAAGCTTCTTGCTTTAAATGCTACAATAGAAGCTGCACGTGCAGGTGAAGCGGGTAAAGGCTTTGCAGTAGTTGCAAATGAAGTTCGTAAACTTGCTGATCAATCATCCAAAGCAACTGAGGAAATTACTCAATCAATTCAAATGATGGAAAAGATTTCAGATCAAGCTAACAATGAATTTGAATCGATGTTAGGTAATATCCAGTCACACCTTGTTGTTGCAGAAGAGTCGAAGGAAGCTTTTGATCTGTTAATGACAGAAATATCGAAGGTGAATGGGAAGCTGTCTGGTATGAAGGATTACCTGCAGGAACTAAACAGATCACTTCCAAGAATGGAACAATCTTCAGAAAATTTTGTTTCGATTTCACAGGAAACTTTAGCTAGTGCCGAGCAAATGCTTGCATCATCAGAAGGACAGATTACTCAAATCAATCGCACACATGAAATGGGTTTAATTCTTACAGATTTATCAAAAACATTAACAGAAAGTATAAAGCAATTTAAAGTAGAGTAATTTGACTCCTTGCTAGAATTTAGTATAACAACGATAAGAGCTCGGCAGACAGGCTAAATACGATACGACACTTAGTGCCTTGTACAAAAAACAACAAGCATTGTGAAAATAACCAACAATAAAAACGCGGGAATAACCCCGCGTTTTTATTTGTAAGAATTTAAAATGCCAGTTTTTATGCTGTTTTTAAAGGCTTCTTTGAAGGTGGGACTTCTTTTATTACTAGATAAAGAACAATTAGATGAACAAACCAATTTAATAAGAATCCATTAGGTACGGTTACTTGTAAACTATCCATTATGATGAAAAAAATAGTTGCTAATGTTGTCGAATAGGCTGAAATCACCCAAATTTGTTTGAAATTTAATCTTCTTTGAAGACTATTTTTAAAAGCTAACCCAAATACAGCTAAAACTGTTACTTCAATAAATTTAACAAAGGAACTGAATAAATACACTATCACAACTAAAATCGAGATAAAGATAGGTAGGAGTTGATTAAATTGTTTTGAAATATCAATTAGGTCTTGTTTAGAAATAGTCATATTTAAAAGATTATATTCATACGATTGCGCTTGACCATTTGCAGCAAAAACAAACCGATCCTGTAAAATGCCAATCGCATTTTGTTTATTTTCAATTTCATCAACACCGAATGCACCAGTATCATCTAATATTATAATAAAATTATCTTTCCTAATTTCTATTGCTTTATCAGTATCTGCTGAAAGCTGTCCGTCTTTAATGGTAAAGGAAGGTAAATCATCACGGAGAGTTTGATCAAATCCTTTTAAACCTTCTGTTAAACCACTAGTAAAATGAAATGCAGTTGGTATAGTACTAATCAAAGACAAAATAAACACAAATAATATTGTTTTCCCTATCCCTTGAAATCGAAATGTGGAGATGATTTTAGGGGAGTATATACTAGTGTAAAGTTGTTTAAAAACATTCATGAGCAAACGACACACCCTTCTTATTTATACGACTTATATTTTATATCTCTCTGTTGGATAATACAAGAAAAGAACAATTATATTGAAGGATTATGTATGTGAAAACGCTATCTTTGGCTATCTTTTATTTTTTTGTAAAGAATTTATTAAAACACCTTTACAATAAAACAATAAATCGTTAATAATTGTAATGGTTGTAGATTTTTGTCGACTTAAGACGAACATGAATGAGGGGTTGAAAATTTTGGAAATTGATATCCAGAAGATGATATTTGAATTTATCGGCGGTCTTGGGATATTTTTATTTGGTATTAAATACATGGGCGATGGCCTTCAAAGGTCAGCCGGTGATAAGCTAAGAGACATTTTGGATAAGTTTACAACGAATCCATTTATGGGTGTTTTAGCTGGTATCATTGTAACAGTTTTAATTCAATCAAGTAGTGGAACTACCGTAATTACGGTTGGATTGGTTAGTGCAGGATTTATGACACTTAGACAGGCAATCGGTGTCATTATGGGTGCAAATATTGGTACAACAGTTACTGCGTTTATAATTGGTATCGATGTAGCAGAATATGCCCTCCCTATTATATTTGTCGGTGCAATCATGCTCTTTTTCTTTAAAAATAAGCAAATACATAGTTTGGGACAAATTGTCTTTGGATTTGGTACTTTGTTCTATGGCTTAGAGTTAATGGGATCTGGTATGAAGCCTTTAAGATCATTGCAAGCATTTCATGATTTAACAGTAAGTATGAGTGATAACCCATTATTAGGTGTTTTAGTTGGAACAATTTTTACTGTTGTTGTACAAAGTTCAAGTGCTACAATTGGAATTTTGCAAGAGTTATTTGGGCAGGGTCTAATTGACATTAAAGCTGCACTACCAGTTCTTTTTGGAGATAATATTGGGACAACCATTACTGCTGTATTAGCTTCAATTGGGGCGTCAATTGCAGCAAGACGTGCAGCATTAACACATGTTATTTTTAATTTAATCGGAACAGCTATTTTCATGATTTTTCTACCGCTATTCACTAATTTTATTCAATTCCTACAATCGACTTTTGGATTAAATCCAGAAATGACAATAGCATTTGCTCATGGGTCGTTTAATATTACAAATACAATTATTCAATTTCCTTTTATTGCAGTCCTAGCGTGGATTGTGACAAAGCTTATTCCTGGTGAAGATTCAATGATTGAATATAAAGCGAAACACTTGGATCCAATTTTTATCGAACAATCTTCTTCCATTGCTTTAGGACAAGCAAAAGAAGAAGTGCTGCGCATGGGTAAGTTTGCGACTCTTGGTTTAGAAGAAGCAAACTTATATCAAAGAACATACTCGCAAAAGCATGCAGATACATCTATGCAATTAGAAGATGCAATTAATAATCTAGATCGTAAAATTACAGATTATTTAATCTTAATTTCAAGAAGCGAAATGTCTACTGCTGAATCGGAAGAGCATAGTATGTTATTGGATACAGTACGAGATATTGAACGAATTGGTGATCATTTTGAAAATGTGGTTGAATTGGTAGGATTCCAACTCACAAATAAAGTGAAATTAACAGATTCAGCAAAACAAGATCTGGAAGACATGTTTAATCTAACAATCCAAACATTAAAGGATGCAATTACATCATTAGACGATAAAGACACAGCTTTAGCTACAACGGTATTAAAATCTGAAGAACAAATTGATAAAATGGAGCGCACATTACGTAAAAAACACATATTAAGGATTAATGAAGGTCAGTGCTCAGGTTCTGCAGGTATCGTATTTGTAGATATTATTAGCAATTTAGAACGTATCGGAGATCATTGTGTAAATATCGCAGAGGCTGTATTAGGTTACAGAAACTAATATTTTAGAAAAATGATCATTATTAGTTATATTGGATGAAAGCAAGGGATTCCCTTGCTTTTTTTATTCACTGATTTCTGTAATACCCAAATATATAACAAAAAAGATCCTTTGTTACATAATTATTTAAAAAAAGTATAAAATGAAAGATGACTTTGCATGCTTTTCAATTGAAAGAACCGGACAATTTTGGTAACCTTAGGTTGGAAAGCTAATCCAAAGCTTTTAGTTTGTACATATTAAGGGAGGAAATTAAAAAATGGCATATGAATTACCGCAATTACCTTATGCATACGATGCACTAGAACCACATATTGACAAAGAAACGATGAATATTCATCACACAAAACACCACAACACTTACATTACAAATGTAAATGCAGCATTAGAAGGTCATGCTGATCTGGCTGGCAAAAGTGTTGAAGAATTAGTATCTAATATTGATGCAGTTCCTGAAGCTATTCGTACAGCAGTTCGCAACAACGGTGGTGGACATGCTAACCATAGTCTTTTCTGGACAATCCTTTCTCCAAATGGTGGCGGTGAGCCAACTGGTGAATTAGGTGAAGCGATCAACGCTAAATTTGGTAGCTATGAAAACTTAAAAGAAGAGTTTGCAAAAGCTGCAACAACTCGTTTTGGCTCTGGATGGGCTTGGTTAGTAGTGAACAATGGTGAATTAGAAGTAACTAGCACACCAAACCAAGATTCTCCATTAATGGAAGGTAAAACTCCAATTCTTGGATTAGATGTATGGGAGCATGCATACTACTTAAATTATCAAAATCGTCGTCCAGATTACATTGCATCATTCTGGAATGTAGTAAACTGGGATGAAGTAACACAACGTTTTAACTCTGCGAAATAATAGTACGATTGAAGAGCTAACTAAGGTTGGCTCTTCTTTTTATGTACGGGTCTTAACAGATACTCTTTTAACATTAACCCCATTTATCTCAAGTAAAACCTCAAGAAAACCCCTTAATAGTGGAATCTTTGCTTATTTATTTACCTCCACCTTTTAATTACATCAAATGCAATAAAAATACATATCTCCACTTTGATAAGACAGACTATGTAATAGAAGTTGAAGGGGAGTCATTTTTATGTCAAAACTGCAAAAAATTATTGGAGATGTACATGTTAGTAAGGATTTAATTTTATTGTTAGTGATTGGTGGATTGTACTCGCTGAGTATTTCTTTATCTAATACGTTTGTTAACGTTTATTTATGGAAGCAATCCGGAGAATTTATTGATTTAGGAATCTACAATTTATCAATTGTAATCATGCAACCAATTACATTTATCTTCGCGGGAAGGCTAGCCAAAAAAATTGACCGCGTAGTTGTATTACGACTTGGAGTCATTTTTTTGGCAATCTTTTTCATGTCGGTATTAATAATTGGAGGATCAGCAGCAAAATTCATTATCCTACTAGGAGGAACTTTAGGGATAGGCTATGGATTTTATTGGTTAGCCTTTAATGTTCTTACTTTTGAAATAACCGAACCTGAGACTAGAGACTTTTTTAATGGTTTTTTAGGGATTATGAATTCAACAGCTGGAATGGTCGGACCAATTATTGCCGGGTTTATTATTTCAAGGCTAAAAAATTTTACAGGGTATACCACGATATTTTCAATATCCCTATTATTATTTTCTGGCGCAGTGGTACTAAGCTTTTTTTTAAAAAGAAGACCTGCAGAAGGAGATTATTTATTTAAACGAATATTCAATGAAAGAAAAAGAGATCGAAATTGGAAAATGATTACGAGCGCTCATTTCTTTCAAGGACTTCGAGAAGGAACCTTCGCATTTGTTATTGGTGTTTTCGTATTTATTGCGACTGGAAGCGAATTAGCATTAGGGAAGTTTGGGCTTGTAAACTCTAGCGCAGCATTCATTGCTTATTTTTTAGCAACAAGGATCATAAAAAAAACCAAAAGGAAAATGTTCATTTTAATGGGAGGTATCTTTCTATATTTATCGATCTTTGTTATCCTTTTTGATTTATCGTATCAAAGGTTACTTATATATGCTGTACTAATTGCTTTCGGTTATCCGATGCTCTTTGTACCATATGCATCAATTACCTATGATGTAATCGGAAGGGCTTGGAATATAACCAAGGCAAGAATCGAATACATTGTAGTGAAAGAAATTTTCCTGAATTCTGGTCGTATTGTCTCTATTCTAGGTTTCATCGTTGCCGTAACTTTATTTAATGAAAAACAAAGTATTCCAATCTTACTAGCAATTGTTGGTGCAGGACATTTAATTATTTACTTCTTTGTAAGAAATGTACAGCTTGAAGAAAGTAACATTCCAATAGAAAAAACTGGTCAGAAACCTGTCCGTAAAACTAATCTTGTGGATGGCGATAGTGGCGGATAATTTGAATTATATAAAAATTGAATAATAAGTACAAAAGAATATGGCTTAAATAAAGAATTCCTATTCTTTTTATTTCTTTAGAATAAAGGAGGGGCAGAAGTAAAACAATAAATAAAAGATAATTAATTTGTGATTTGAGAATGATCTATTACTCAAATTAGAACAAATTATGACAAACTCCATCACGAATTTACAAAACCTTTACATTAAGTTAAAACGTGATTAATACTCAAGCGTTATTCTAATACACGTAGGACAAAACAACCAATATACTAGGGGGAATTAAAGAATGAAAAGCTTTAAATTTCTAGCAATGTCAATCATGCTTTCTTCATTACTTGCTTTCGCAGCAGCTTGTGGAAATGGAGAAGATGCAGCAACTGGAGAAAATGGTACTGAAGATACAGAACAAACTAAAGAATCTGGCGAAGAGTCAGCTGAATTAGAAGGAGAAATCGGAATTGATGGTTCTTCTACTGTAGCTCCAATTGGTGAAGCAGTATCTGAAGAGTTCTCAATGGATCATCCAAAAGTACAAGCTCCAATTGGTATATCTGGTACTGGTGGTGGATTTGAAAAGTTCACAGCAGGTGAAACTGATATTTCTGAAGCTTCTCGTCCAATTAAAGACGAAGAAAAGACAGCAGCAGCTGATAATGGAATTGAGTTCACAGAATTCCAAGTTGCTTATGATGGGCTTTCAGTAGTAGTAAACAAAGAAAATGATTTTATCGATAAATTAACTGTTGAAGACTTAAAGAAGCTTTGGGTTGAAGATGGTTCTGTGAAAAAATGGTCTGATATTAATGCTGATTGGCCAGAAGAAGAAGTTAAATTCTTTTCACCTGGAGCAGATTCTGGTACTTATGACTACTTCAATGAAGTTATCTTAGAAGATGCTGCAATTGTGAAATCTGCAACATTATCTGAAGATGACAACACTTTAGTTAAAGGTGTTACTGGAGATACAAATGCTATTGGTTACTTTGGATATGCTTACTACCTAGAAAATAAAGATAATTTAAAAGTTGTACCTATTGTAAACGAAGCTGGAGAAGCTGTTGAACCTACAAATGAATCTGTTGAATCTGGTGATTACAATCCACTTTCACGTCCATTATTCATCTATGTAAACAACGCTTCTATTAAAGATAAAGAACATGTTGCTGAATATGTGAAATTCTACCTTGAGAATGCTGGTGCTCTAGCTGAAGAAGTTGGTTATGTATCTCTTCCAGAAGAGGAATATACAACTCAACTTGAAACTCTTGAGGGTTTAAAATAATTCATTAGTTGAGTGGATGAGAAGCATCTCGATATGCTTCTCATCTTTCTTCCTATGTTTTGGAAAGGGGTTTTTCAAAATGGCTTTAACAAACAATCAAAATGTAAGTGTTAGAGACTTAATAAAAGAGAAAAAGTCTAAAAATAGCACTAATCAAATAGTAGAAAAAATGGTTCCTGGAGTATTATTTGTATTAGCACTAATATCTATTCTGACAACTGTAGGTATAGTATTAACATTAATCTTTGAAACAGTAACTTTCTTTAGTAGAGTCTCAATTGTAGAATTCTTGACAGAAAAGGAATGGTATCCATTCTTTGAAGAAAGTGCTACTTATGGAATTGGTGCATTGGTATCTGGTACGTTATTAATTACAGTTATTGCAATTATCGTAGCAGTTCCAATTGGATTAGCGGCAGCTATTTTCTTGAGTGAATATGCATCAGATCGTACAAGAAGAATTATTAAACCGATATTAGAGGTATTAGCTGGTATTCCAACAATTGTTTATGGTTTTTTTGCATTAACATTCGTTACACCTCTTTTGCAAAAAGTTGTCCCTGACTTGGCGCTTTTTAATGCCCTTAGTCCTGGAATAGTAGTTGGAATCATGATTATCCCAATGATTGCTTCACTTTCTGAAGATGCAATGAGCTCTGTCCCTAATTCAATGAGAGAGGGAGCATTAGCATTAGGATCTACAAGATTTGAAGTAACAATGAAGGTAATTGTTCCTGCTGCAATGTCAGGTATTGTTGCATCGTTCGTATTAGGTATTTCTCGTGCTATTGGTGAAACTATGATTGTTTCATTGGCTGGGGGAGCAACTCCTAAGCTAACATTTGACCCAACTGAATCGATCCAAACGATGACAGCATATATTGTTCAGGTTAGTGGAGGAGATGCAGGATATGGAACAACTGTTTATTACAGTATTTATGCAGTTGGTATGACATTGTTCTTGTTTACCCTTATTCTGAATCTTTTAGCACAATATATTTCTCGACGCTTTAGGGAGGAATACTAATATGAAAATGATTGATCAAGAAGTTGTTACAAAAAAAATGGGTGGACGATTAGCATTAAATCAAACATTTAAATGGATTTTTATGGCTGCTACCTTTTTGGCATTAGTTGTTTTAGCTATTCTTTTATATCGGATATTCACTCAAGGATCTAGTTATTTTTCACTTGAATTTTTCCAAAACTATGCTTCTAGAAGACCAGAGCGATCTGGTATTAAAGCTGCTATAGTAGGCTCACTATGGGTAATGGGAGTAACTATTCCAACAGCACTGATTTTAGCTGTCGGAACGGCAATTTATTTAGAAGAATATGCGAAGAAAAGTAAAATTAACACCTTTATTCAAACAAATATTTCAAACCTTGCTGGTGTACCTTCTATTGTTTTTGGACTTTTAGGTTTAACTGTATTTGTTCGTTTTTTCGATCTAGGTCGAAGTATTTTAGCTGGTGGATTTACGATGGCTCTTCTCGTACTACCAGTTATTGTTGTAGCGTCACAAGAAGCAATTCGCTCCGTTCCGAAGGATCTACGGGAAGCATCATACGGTATGGGAGCTACTAAATGGCAAACGATTTTAAGAGTCGTTTTACCTGCAGCAATTCCTGGAATTGTAACGGGAAGTATATTAGCCTTTTCACGTGCAATTGGAGAAACAGCTCCTTTACTAGTGGTCGGTGCATTTGCTTTCGTTAATTACTTACCAGAAGACGTTTTGAGTACATTTACTGTTATGCCAATTCAAATCTACAACTGGGCAGCAAGACCACAGCCAGAGTTTCAACAGGTCGCAGCTGCAGGCATCATCGTGTTATTTATTTTCTTAATAGTGATGAACTCAATTGCTGTGTTAATCCGTAATAAATTCCAGAAACGTTATTAATAAGTTTTAATTGGAGGGGTTTTCGTATGGAAAGTGTAAAAATTAAAAGAGAAAATACACAAAATAATGAAGTTAATGTAAATAAGAACGTAGTATATAAAACAGATAATTTGAATCTTTGGTATGGTAAGGACCAAGCTTTAAAAAATATTGACCTTGATATTTATGAAAATGATGTAACAGCAATTATCGGACCTTCTGGATGTGGTAAATCGACGTATATCAAAACGCTTAATCGCATGGTGGAATTAATTCCTATAGTTCGCACATCGGGGCAAATTCTATATCGTGGGAAAAATATTTTTGATAAATCTTATGGTGTAGAAGAGCTTAGAACACAGGTAGGGATGGTGTTTCAAAAACCAAATCCATTCCCAAAATCAATCTATGAAAACATCGCATATGGTCCGAAAATTCACGGTATTAAAGATAAGAAGATTATCGATGAAGTTGTTGAGAAGAGTTTACGTGGTGCAGCTATTTGGGATGAAGTAAAAGATCGTTTAAAGGAAAATGCATACGGTCTATCTGGTGGTCAGCAGCAACGTTTATGTATTGCCCGTTGTCTTGCAATTGAGCCAGATGTTATTTTAATGGATGAACCTACATCAGCACTCGACCCGATCTCGACACTTAAAATTGAAGAATTAATTCAAGAATTAAAACAGAACTATAGTATTATTATCGTAACTCATAACATGCAACAAGCTGCTCGTATTTCAGATCGTACTGCTTTCTTCTTAAATGGAGAGGTTGTAGAATTTACTGATACTGATAGATTATTTTCTAACCCTTCTGATAAACGAACAGAAGATTACATTACTGGTCGATTTGGTTAATCAATTAAAAATAGAAAAGTCGTGCTTATAATAATCTAGCACGACTTTTTTATTTTTAAGCACTGTTAAAGCTCACATTTGATTAGGATACATTTTTTAGACCGAAATGGATATGTTAGACTCCTGCGGGAGTGCGAGTCTGAGGGAGACCACACAGTTACTTAGCACCGAGGAGGCCCCGGACAGCCAGTGGAAAGCGAATGCCTGAAGTGGAAATTGAAAACTAAGTTTAACAGAGCCTATTATTAATTGAAAACTATATGTTAGAAATTACTTTTTTAGGGAATAAGAAGGATAAGGAGGTATGAAGCATGAGTGTTAGAGAAAGATTTGATTTTGACTTAAAAAACTTAAGAGATAAACTAATCGAAATTGGAAGCCTTACAGAAGTTGCACTTAGTAAAGCTATACATGCATTAGAAAACCAAAATATTGAAGAGGCTTTGGAAATAATCGAGGACGACAATAGAGTAGATGATCTTGATGAAGAGATAAATGATTTAGCGATCATTTTAATTGCAAAGCAACAACCTGTTGCCGTTGACCTTAGAAGAATTATTGTCGCAATCAAAATTTCCAGTGACATCGAAAGGATGGCTGATTTTGCTGTTAATATCGCAAAATCAACTGTTAGAATTGGTGATGAACCTCTAGTTAAGCCGATCAATAGTATTAAAAAAATGCATAATATTGCATTAGAAATGCTATCTCTCTCAATAAAAGCTTTTAATGAAGAGGATATCGTTTTAGCAAAAAAAGTCGCTGATATGGATGATCAAGTAGACGAGTTATATGGTGAAACAATCCGTGATATTCTAGAGCTTATGGAATCCAAAAAGGAAAACTCTCAGCAACTTACCCAGCTATTGTTTATATGCCGATATATTGAAAGAACGGCAGACCATACAACAAATATATCTGAAAGCATCATGTACCTTGTCAAAGGCCAACGATATGATTTGAATAGCTAAAAGTGTTTAGTACATATAGGTTTCAAATTTAATAAATATCTCTGTTAAATCTTATTGCTTTTTTTATCTTAGATTAGGGAAATCTTGTTCCCTTTCCGCTGACTGGCTGCCAAGCCTCCTCGTCCGTTTTCACTGTGGTGTATTGGCAGCCAGTTCTCCCGCAGGAGTGTCGTAGATTTCCCTTATTTACAACAAGTGTTGTTCAAATAGCCAATAACATAGAAAAAACAGCCATTGAGATCAGTCTCTATAGCTGTTTTTCTATGTTTATTTTGTTAATACTTCTGCAAGCTGGTTATATGTCATTCCTTTTTGAACAGTGAATGTACCAAGCTGTACCTTTTGATGATAGTTACCCTTGATTAAAAATTGATCAAAATCAAAGGAATCTTCAATAATTCCATTTTGCTCTAGTAAATCAGAAATCTCACTAGTTGTCATACCTGATTTAATTGTAACACTATATTTAACTACTTCTTCTTTCTTTTCTTCAGCTGTACTTTCTTCTTGTTGAGGTGTTTCCTCTGCTGTTTTTGTATCCTGTTGCTGAACAGCTTTATCCTTTGCTGCTAATAATTCTTCATATTCGTCAGTTGTTATCGAAACTTTTCCGTTACTTGTTAAATATGATTCAACATCGCTTTTAGTAACTTCTTTCTTTTCTGCATTAGCTTCTGCTGATTTGTTATCAGATAAAAGATATGTTCCGCCAAGTAATGATGTAGCCACAATCATGCCTGCTGCAAATGTTTGAAATCCGGTTTTACTCATGTTAAAACCCTCTCATTCTGTTCAACAATTGCTCGGATCTCTTCAACAGATGTACCTTCTGATAATGCGATCGCTTCAATGGACATTCCTTGACGATACTTTGCTAAAATGCGTGAAGTATTAGGATTAGTTTGGCTATCTTCACTATTCGTTTTAGTTTGTTCCTTTAGAGGAGTATCGTTTTGTAAGAGCTCTTCTTCGACGACTCTCATTTTCTTCTTTAGTTTGTATATCTCTTGCATCGCTGACAATTGTAAATGATCTAGCTCCTGTTCTAGTTCTTTTACATTGTCACGTTGTAGAAAAGATATGCCGATAAGCACAATGCTTATAATAAACAAAATAATAATCATGATTGTCATTTTTTTCACCTTCTATTGATTATTTCCCTCTACCTTTATATCATAAATTGTCTTTGTAAAGAAGTGGTTTTTTTCATAAAGTGTAGTTTTTTGACGAATTTTCTCTAGAATGTAAACAAGTATTCACAGTCTATGCATGTTAAGATAATCATAAGTATGTAATGAGAAAGAAGAGGACAGCTATGAAACCAATTGAAAATAGTAAGACTACTAATATCATTCGAGCACAATCGACATTTTGTGAGGATTCTCTAAAAATAATTGCCTATCCAACATGTCTTCTTATTACCTGGAATATTTTATCAACCACCAAAATTCTATTAGAGAATATACTTGGTGAACAGTTTAATGATTTACATATGCGAGTTATTCTTTCTAAAAAAAGTAAACAGGAACAAATGACTGATTTTTTTATTAGTGATCCAAGTGGTGTTTTGCATTTAGCGACAATCCCCACAGGAATATATAATTGTGAACTAGTTGTAAGCAACTCTCATAATGAAACGATCACTGTGAAACGATCAAATACCATACATTTTCTCCAAAGTAAAAATCATAGATGCAAGGAAATACAATGGGAGCAACTTATTGATGATCCTCAAATGTGGCTACAGGCATACTCAGGATATACAGTTTATGAATGAGAAGAAGGTGCTGTATTTGGATAATGAAGCAAATTTGACTATTTTACTCTTAACAACTGAATATCGAGATCATATCATTGGAGGACTCGGCAGACATGTTACTGATTTAACTTCAGAAGGGATAAAGCGGGGGATTACGTATATCGTTGTTACAATTTCTAAAACAGATAGAGAATCATATAAAGTTGAAGATGGTGTTCACGTTTTTCGCTTACTACCCTGGAAGAGAAAGCCCTCAGAATTCTTGGATTACATTCGAAATATAAATTTTCGTTTTTCACAGTTTGTTTTACAGGAATTACAACTTTCCTTTGATTTAATACATGTTCATGATTGGTTAACTGGTATTGCGGGTAGTCAGTTAAAAGATATTTTGAAGATGCCGCTGCTCACAACCTTTCATGCGACCGAAATCGGAAGAAAGCAAGATCAGGTCACTGCTATAACCAAAAGGATAATAGATTATGAAACAAAGCTCGTACAGGCATCTGATCGTATCATCGTATGTAGTTTATATATGAAGAACGTCTTAATTAATGAGCTTGGCTGTCCCATAGAAAAGCTTGAGGTTATTCCAAATGGAGTCATTCCGAAGAATTATCAAGCAATTATGTTAAATGAAGATGTACGAAATAGGTTTCCTTTTATAAATTCTCCATTTTTATTTGCAATGGGAAGACTTGTTAAAGAAAAGGGCTTTCAACTATTTATCCATGCATTTTCGGAAATTCATCAAGAGTTCCCAGATTTTATACTTGTAATTGCAGGTAAAGGACCATTTGAATCAGAATTAAAGCAATTAACGAAAAAATTCAATTTAGAGAATAAAGTAATTTTTACAGGCTTTTTACATGATTTAGAACGGAATACCTTATTAAAACATTGTGATATGTTAGTTATACCGAGTTTATACGAGCCGTTTGGCATTATTGCATTAGAGGGTATGGCTGCTGCTAAACCGACTGTTGCCTTCAATATAGGTGGCTTAGGAGAAATCCTTGCAGAAAAGCGCGGAATTTTAATTAATGAAGCAAACAGTAAGAGCCTTGCAGAAATACTTCGTAAATATTTATCACAGCCTGATCAGTATCGGGAGATTGCATATAAAGGTTTCCAGTCAGTAAATTCTGAGTATAATTGGTCTTTACTTATTGATGAAACAGCTGATGTTTATAAAAATATGATATAAAAAGGCTCTTTTCTAAGAGAATGTTGCTTTTAGAACGAAAACTATTTAAGGTTGGTTGGAGCGGAAGTGCGAGACTCCTGCGGGAATAGCGGGACAGGTGAGACCCCACAGGCGTTTACGCCGAGGAGGCTCACCGCCCGCCCCGCGGAAAGCGAGCAACTGGAGCGGAAATCAACCACACCGCATTACTAGGTAAATAGCAACAAAGTTTGCGAAAACAGCCTATAAATAAGAAGTATTTAAGGTCAAAATTAAAATATAATGAAATTCATGTGGTATTTGTCTAATAAAAATGCTATTATATTAAAGTCTGATTTGTTTTATTAGTTTTTTATGTTTGGAGGGAAAGAAACATGCGTGTAAATATTACATTAGCTTGCACTGATTGTGGCGAACGTAACTATATTTCTAAAAAGAATAAACGTAATAACCCAGATCGTCTTGAGCTTAAGAAATATTGTTCAAGAGATAAAAAAATGACTACACACCGCGAAACAAAGTAACAGTAGGGATGTTTATTCCTACTGTTTTTTTTATTTTTAAGGCAATATATAAGATGAAAAAGAATGATTCCAACCTTCTCTTCCAGCTATAATAAAGGTAAGGAGGGTAATGACATATGGATAAGAAACATTTACGAACCTTAATTAAGCAGAGATTAGCTGAAATGTCTGAGGAAACATTTAGACACTATTCGAAGGATATTCATCAACAATTATTTTCTTTACAGTCTTGGAAAGAAGCTCATACAATTGCGGTGACAATATCAAATGGCCGTGAAGTTGATACCACAAACATCATCGAAAGGGCATGGCAAGACAAGAAACGTATCGTTGTCCCAAAATGTGACCCTAAAACAAATACGATGGAGTTTAGACAAATAACCTCCTTTGACCAGCTTGAACGCGTCTTTTTTGGTCTTTTAGAGCCGAAAGTTTTGGAAACGGAAAAAGTCAGTCCAAATCAAATTGATCTCATGATAATACCAGGTATCTGTTATGACAGGAGGGGCTATCGTATTGGCTATGGTGGCGGTTATTTTGACCGATATTTAACACATTACAAAAACGATACCTTGTCTTTAGCCTTTTCTATGCAAATTGTTGAGAAAGTGCCTGCTGAGCCACATGATCTTCCTGTTTCAACAATTATTACTGAATGTGGGGTAATTAACTAATATGTTAGAGCTCGAATTGGTTTGGGCCTTTTTGTTTATATGTTTGATATCATATGCTGGTTGGAAGGTAAATTCATTAACTGTCAGTGGTGCAATCGGAGCGGTATGTGTAGGATTTCTCATTTATCTAGGGTTTTCCTGGCAGGGTCTATTCGTATTAGGCTGCTTTTTCAGTAGTTCAAGTTTCTTAAGTAAATATCAAAGTTCAAAGAAGTCAAACCTTCAGGATATGCTAGAAAAAGGAGATCGCAGAGACATTGTTCAGGTGATGGCCAATGGAAGTGTTCCTGCGATACTTGGACTATTTCAATTTATCGAACCGAGTGTAGATCCTACGGTATTACTTTGCTTTTGTATATCGATCGCTGCTGCTAATGCTGATACATGGGCATCTGAGGTCGGTACGCTAAGTAAGCGAAAGCCTAGATTACTTTTAACCTTAAAAAAAGTAGAAAGAGGCACGTCTGGTGCAGTATCTATCCTAGGCACGAGTGCCGCATTAGCTGGAGCGACTTTTATAAGTATAATTGCAGGAATCTTGTTTTCTATTTCCTTTTACTTTATGTTGTGTATCGTAATTTTTGGTTTTATCGGAAATATCCTTGACACATTACTAGGGCAGACAATTCAAGTTAAATATAAGTGTAATGTTTGTGAAAAAATAACTGAAAAACAAATACATTGTAGTAATAGTGGTACGAAGCTGACAAAGTATAGTTTTCTAAATAATGATGCAGTGAACCTTTTATCAATTGCGTCTGCTACTATATTAGGTTTTATTCTTTCATGAAATGTTCAAATATTAATCTTACATAGAGACAATAGTAGTGTAAAATATAATTGTGAAGTAATTCACAAAGTATAAAGAATAAAACACTTGAAGGGTTGGAAGCAAATGGCTAGTAATGTAAATCGTGTCGCACTTATAGGTACAGGTTTTGTAGGATCTAGTTATGCATTTGCCTTGTTAAATCAAGGTGTTACGGAAGAATTAGTTTTAATTGATCTGAACAAGGAGAAATCAGAAGGTGACGCAATGGATCTTAATCATGGCTTAGCCTTTGCTCCAAGCCCTACTAAAATCTGGTATGGAGGCTATGAGGATTGTAATGATGCGGATATCGTTGTTATTTGCGCAGGAGCTAATCAAAAGCCTGGAGAAACCAGACTAGATTTAGTAGCTAAAAACGTAAAAATTTTCAAAACAATTGTAACTGATGTGATGGCTAGCGGGTTTGATGGTATCTTTATTGTTGCTACAAATCCAGTGGATATTTTAACATATGCGGTTTGGAAGTATTCTGGCTTGCCACAAAGCCGTGTTATTGGCTCTGGAACGATTCTTGATACAGCAAGATTTCGTTATCTTTTAGGTGAACATTTTAAAGTAGACACACGCAATGTTCATGCTTATATTATCGGGGAACACGGTGACACTGAGCTGCCAGTGTGGAGCCATGCTGATATTGGGGGTGTCCCAATCCTTGAAACTATGACCGATGAGCAGGAGAAGCTTGAAGAAATTTTTGTAAATGTCAGGGATGCAGCCTACCATATTATTAATCGAAAAGGCGCAACATATTATGGGATAGCGATGGGACTTGTCAGGTTAACAAAAGCCATTCTTCATAATGAACACTCTATTTTAACAGTATCTTGTCATTTAGCAGGTGAATATGGTGAGGATGATGTATATATAGGAGTTCCTGCGATTGTGAATCGAAATGGAATACAAAAGGTGGTAGAGCTTCGCCTAAATGAACATGAGAAAAAACAATTTGCCCATTCAGCAAATGTCTTAAAAGAAACAATGTTTCCCTTTTTTAAAGGATAAAAAAAGCCTTTCCTACTAAATATATGAGTAGGAGGGATGTTTATGAGACGACTCATTATGCTTGTAGCTGGAGGATTCGCATTATATCGCTATCGATATCAAATAGTGAATGTTGTATTAGGTCAACCTGAGCTACGTAGATACTTTATTCAATTATCAATGAGAGTTCCTTTTTTAAGAGATCGTTTTGTTAATCGTGCTTTTCATTAAAAAGTTAATTCTTGAAAAAGCTGACTTTGTAGTTAAGTCAGTTTTTTTTTACTTTATGCTTCTAAAAATTTCTTGGTTTTTTTAGAAGGTAGCTTAAAGGCAGGATTCTTCCTTTTCACTTTCATTACTTGTTATAATAAAGAAAAATAAAGGTCGGAGCGGATATTATGGTGATAGAGCAAGATTATTTATATTGGTCATTAATAGAACAACTAGTAGTGGAGCAGAAATATTCAATTTTGGCTCTATCCCAGGATGGTCGTGAGGTATTGCTAGAGCCGTTTCGTAATAAACAATTTACGCTAGTTCGGTTAAGAAGAATGGATGTTGATTGGGGAAACACACTTGCTTTAGATATTGAACAAGCAGGTGCAAGATTTGAACAACTTTTAAGAAATGGTGTAAGAGGTCCAATTCGTATAATGAATATATATGTTTCTTCATTACCACCTGTAGATGACTATCCTGAAAGCTTTGTTAAAGGATACAGTAGATCGAAAGGTAAAATAGATATAACCTCTACCTTGTTAATAAAGGATAATCTAAAGGAAAAGATTCAAAAATTAGAAGAAGCATTAAATGTTCCAGTGAAATTTGATCATGAAATACAAAGGGAAAATCTAGAACTTGCAGACATTCAAAAAGTAAGAAATAGAGTTATCGACTTTCAAAACCAACAGAAAGAAGAAGAAAGAAAAATCTTTCAAAATGGTAAGCCTTTTTTAACGTATCTTTTTTTAGGATTACAAATTTTTATGTTTCTCCTTCTCGAATTATACGGCGGAAGTACTAATTCGGAGACTTTAGTTCGTTTCGGAGCAAAATATAATCCCCTCATTTATGAAGGGGAGTGGTGGAGATTTTTCACTCCCATTGTGTTACATATTGGTTTTTTGCATTTACTGATGAATAGTTTTGCGCTCTATTACATTGGGCCTGCAGTTGAACGAGCGTATGGCTCACTACGCTTTTTGTTTATCTATTTAGTTGCTGGCGTTTCTGGTTCGATTGTAAGCTTTGCATTTAGTCCGTTTCTATCTGCGGGTGCCTCTGGTGCTATATTCGGTTGTTTCGGTGCGTTATTATACATAGGGGTGCAAAATAGAAAAGTTTTTTTTCGAACGATGGGTTCTAACCTATTAGTAGTAGTAGCCATTAACTTGGCGCTTGGCTTTGCAATTCCAAATATTGATAATGCGGGACATATTGGTGGATTAGTTGGTGGTTTTCTTGCAGCATTAATTGTTCAACTTCCTAAAAGAAAGCATATTCTACTGAGACTAATAGGTTTAGCTGCAACAATTACTTTATTAGTTATTTTATATCGTTACGGAATTAGCCAAACTGAAGAGCAGCATTCGCAGTATACAGTTCTTCAAGGTCAAGAGTTAATACAGGATGAAAAATATGAAGAAGCATACACTTATTTAAATGAAGCAATAAAAACGGATAACAGCTCAAATGATCTCTTGTTTTTGTTATCTGTAAGTGAAATTGAATTGGAAAAGTATGATCAAGCAGTCCGGCATTTAAAACAAATTATTTCAGATGATAATTCCTATCATCAAGCTCATTTTAACCTCTCGATCTTATATGCAAATAGGGGTGACATTTCTCTTGCATTGGAAGAGGTAAATAATGCATTGGAATATGACCCTACAAATGAGGATTATAAATCATTTAAGGAACAAATTAATCGTTAAGCGATATGTTCTGAATAAATTTAAATGGTAAACCATTCTCAGCTTGAATAAGAATCACAATATGAGAGTAATTTTTTGCAATCAAAATCAAAGGCATGGTGCTGCCAATTGGTTCAATCACCTTGCCTTCTTTTGTTTTTAAACCTAAAAAGTAATTTTTATATAAACCCTCCCATAGACTACCAATCACTTCTTGTGTTTTAGCCTTTGATAATCCCAAAAGCGGATCGGTATTGTACCTTTCTAACTCTATGAACGGAATTTTTTCATATTTGGTTTCGTCAATTTTATAATAGTCAATCAATTGATTCCAGCTGTATTCAAGATGTTGTTCTGTCACTTTATCTAAAATGTCTTTCCACTCTAATTCTTCATCAGTAAGTGGCCTTTTAAAAGAAAAAAGATCTGTAAATTCTGAATCAATTACGTATAAATGGTCTCGAGACATTCGCTGTGTACTACGGATAAGATCATTCTCCAAATGAATTTCTCCATAATGAAGACTTATCGTTTGATAATGGCTACTATCTTCACCAGTAATTTTTTTATATTGTGCAAGCTTTTGGCTTTGATCCTCCCATTCGGAAAGCGTATCAACTAATTTTCCATCTGAAAATAGCAATGATATATCTTGCCTTAAATATATTTCCTTGTTTGTAAGTGAAGTAACATCCCACTCAATGATATACTCATCATCATCTTTTTTACCAGCAAACTGGAGAGTAGTAGAAGCTTTATCAAAGGTTACAGAGTCGTCAATTGGAAAAAAGATGATGCTTTCCCTTGCAACTTTCCCATGATAAAAAAATAGAAAACTGGAAGTTATTAGAGCCAGTAAAATCACAATTACCCATTTAGTTGTTTTCATCAGCATCAACTCCGTGCAGGACAGGTTGCTTAAGTGTATGACACTATAGCACAAAATATGAATATGAGAAAATAAGTTAGTTTTTATTCAATTGGATTTAATAACAAAATAATTATGACAGGTATGTATTTCCAGTATTTCGTCTAAGATGAGTAACAAATTGAGATACGAAATGGAGAAATCTTATGGCGTATGAGGTAGAAAAGAAAGTTGTTTCAAAAGATTTTCAAGAAAATATAGATTTTTTATCTGAACGACTAGGAGTAAAAAAAAGCTTTGATGTCATTCAGTTAGATCTTGAATATGCTGGGCGAAAAATGGCTTTGTTTATGGTAGATGGATTTGTTAAGGATGATATTCTTCATTATTTAATGAGATATTTATCAGAGCTTTCTCCAGAGCAGATTGAGGAAAACACTTTACAGCGGCTATTAAAAACATATATTCCTTATGTTGAAATTGATAAATCAAATGACTTAAACTCAGTAGTCCACACTGTGCTAGCAGGACCAACAGCGCTTGTCGTTGATGGCATTGACGAAGTGATCTTAATCGATGCTCGGACATACCCGGTTAGAGGTCCGCAAGAGCCAGATATGGAGCGAGTTGTTCGAGGCTCAAGAGATGGATATGTTGAAACAATTGTCTTTAACACTGCTTTAACGAGAAGGCGAATAAGAGACCGTTCGCTTCGGATGGAATACTTACAGGTTGGAAGACGCTCTAAAACAGATGTTGTGGTTTGTTATTTAGAGGATATTGCCGATTTAGATCACGTAAAAGATCTAAAAAAATCACTAGAAGCAATCGATACAGATGGTCTGCCGATGGGGGAAAAAACTATTGAAGAGTTTATTGCAGGTAGACATTTAAACCCATATCCTATGGTTAGATACACAGAGCGACCAGATACTGCTGCAGCACATTTGTATGAGGGTCATGTCATTGTTTTCGTTGATGGATCTCCGAGTGCACTTATTACGCCAACAACGTTTTGGCATCACCTTCAGCATGCAGAGGAATATCGCAATAAACCAGTTGTGGGTGCTTATTTACGCATTGTTCGATTTATGGCGGTTTGGACATCAATTTTCCTTCTCCCTCTTTGGTATTTACTTGCTGAAAATCCGGGGCTACTACCTCCTGGTCTAGAATTTATCGGAATTAATGAACAAGGTCATATTCCATTACTCATTCAGTTTTTGCTTATTGAGATAGGAATAGATGTATTAAGGATGGCTGCGATACATACTCCTTCATCATTGGCTACCGCACTTGGATTAGTTGCGGCTTTGATGATTGGTCAAGTAGCTGTTGAGGTTGGGCTTCTAACATATGAAGTGGTTCTTTATTTAGCTATAGCAGCTATTGGAACCTTTGCAACCCCAAGTTATGAGCTAGGCCTTGCGAATCGAATCTTCCGTATTATCTTATTACTCTTTACAGCATGGCTGGGTGTAATCGGATTTGTAGGTGGAATAACTTGTTGGATTATCATGCTTGCTCGTATGAAATCATTTAATGTACCATATTTATATCCATTCATTCCATTTAATTATCGAGGAATGCGAGATGTATTATTTAGAGCACCTATGCCATTGAAAAATAGACGGCCAACGTTTCTGCATCCTCAAGATCCTGATCGTTAATATTCTAAACAGACTAATTTGAACTAGAATTAGTCTGTTTTTTAGTGATGAAGGAAATGATAAAAACTCTTGTACTTGGGGCTTCTATAATAAAAAGGGCTGACAATGTCAGCCCTCTGCTCATCATGCAACTTTCTTAAGAGCAACTTCTTTATATTTGTATTTTTTAAGTTGTACTAGGAACCACACGAACACTGATACAAATACAACTGAGCCACAAATCATTGATGTTTGATAAGATAGTTGAAATCCTTCTGGAGCATAGAAAATATATGAGCCAGTTACAGCTGTCATAAATAACGCAGGAATGCTTGCGATCCAATGGAATTTCTGACTTTGTAGTAAAAACATTGCTGCTGTCCAAAGCATAACTGTTGCAACAACCTGATTAGTCCAACCAACATATCTCCAAAGGAAAGTGTAATCCATTTGCGTTAATAAATAGGTAGGGATTACAACAGGGATTGTCATCAATACGGTTTTTATCTTAGAATCAAAATTTCCAAATTTGCTAAATAATTCGACTAACATCATCCTCGAAGATCTAAGCGCTGTATCACCAGTAGTTATTGGAAGGATGATCACTCCAAGAATTGCTAAGATTCCGCCAAATTGTCCTAGAGTAGATTTACTAATTTCGTTCACGACACCAGCAGTTCCACCTTCGGCTAATGCACCTTGCAAACCATCTGGTCCTCCAAAGAATGTCATACCTGCAGCAGCCCATATTAATGCAATAATTCCTTCAGCAACCATTGCGCCAAAAAATACTCTGCGACCATCACTTTCTTTTTTCAAGGTTCTAGATAAAATAGGGCTTTGAGTACTATGAAACCCAGAAATGGCCCCACATGAGATGGTTACCATTAATAATGGCCAAACTGGAATTTCACCTGGATGTAAATTTTTAAACGTCAAATTTGGTACTGAGTAATCCATAAAGAATAATGCAAATCCTATGGATACAGCCATAATAATTAAAATAACTCCAAATACTGGATAGATTTTACCTATTAGTTTGTTTATTGGTAAAACGGCAGCCAAAACAAAATAAACAAAAATTAGAAGTAATGATGCTGAATAACTTAAAGGTGTAAGTTGTTCAACTAATTGTGCTGGGCCAGCTGTAAAAGCTGCAGCAACAAGAATCATTAAAACAATTGAAACAAGATTTATAATCGTTTTAACTGATTTACCTAAATAGCGCCCAACAAGTGTTGGGAATTGTTCTCCGCCGTGTTTCAGAGAAAGCATACCAGAGAAATAATCATGTACAGCACCTGCGAACAAGCATCCAATAACAATCCAAATAAATGCTACAGGTCCATAAAGTGCGCCCATAATCGCACCGAAGATGGGACCTAATCCAGCGATATTTAATAATTGAATGAGAGTAGCCTTAAGCCACCCCATCGGCATAAAGTCCAAACCATCAGTTTTAGTGTAAGCAGGAGTAACACGTTGATCATTAATACCGAAAATTCTTTCTACTACTCTTGAATATACAAAATAACCTACAATTAATAAAACGACTGATACAATAAAAGTTGCCATTTCCTGCTCCTCCAAATCTCTCTATTAAAGTATCACCATTTTAAACCTCTATATTGTAAAATTCAATATATTTTTTAGAAAAAATAAATTATTCAGATAAATTAAAGGTGATTTACCCAAATTGTAATTTATATTAGATATAATAGAAAAAAGAAGTGTTTGTGAATACCAATCATTTCGTTATTGGTATTCTGAAATATGAAATTTACAATAATAGAAAAGTATCTTTATAAAAATAATAAAATGTTAAAACGTTTTCTTGACGCTAAGATCAATTCCTTTATACTTTATAGTAGACCCATCTTAAATAGGTCTGTAGTTTCGCAAAAATTTTCTTAATAACAGCCGAATGAAGTAATGGACAAACGTAAGTAGGTGATCAATTTGAAAACAATTTATGATGTACAACAGCTTCTTAAAAGATATGGAACGATCATTTATATCGGGGATCGTATAGCAGATTTAGAATTAATGGAAGAAGAGATAAAACAATTGTATCAATCAACTCTAATAGAACCAAAAGACTACCAAATGGCAATTCTTCTGTTAAGACAAGAAGTACAGAGACTAAAAGGCAAAAATCAGTAAATTCGTAATCATTTGGCCAAAGTTGTTTGGGGTTTACCTCAATCGAAGGTCAGAGAAAACAGGTAAAAAACGCCTGAATGAAAACGATTACTAATTACATATATAATAGTAGAAAAAGGTGATTTTTATGAATGAGCAATGGTTAGTTGGTATTGATTTAGGTGGAACTACAATTAAAATGGCATTTATTAATTACTACGGTGAAATTGTTGAAAAATGGGAAATCCCAACAGACAAATCCGGAAAGCAAATTACAACTGATATCGCTAAAGCAATTGATGCAAAGCTTGATGATTTAGGATATCCTAAATCAAAACTTGCAGGGATAGGAATGGGTGCCCCAGGACCAGTAGACTTAGCTAATGGTCTCATTTATGAAACTGTAAACTTAGGGTGGAAAAATTACCCACTAAGAGACCATCTAGAAATGGAAACTGGTTTGCCAGCTGTTATTGATAATGATGCAAATATAGCTGCAATTGGTGAGATGTGGAAGGGCGCAGGAGATGGAGCGAAAGACTTAATTTGTGTCACGCTGGGAACAGGTGTTGGTGGTGGACTTATCTCAAACGGTGAGGTTGTTCATGGTGTTAACGGAGCAGGTGGTGAAATTGGTCATATTACTGTAGTACCAGAAGGCGGGGCTCCATGTAATTGTGGGAAAACAGGCTGTATTGAAACGATCGCATCTGCTACAGGGATTGTAAGAGTTGCTAAAGAAAAGCTTGCTTCAACTAATCAGGAGAGTATCCTACATCAATTTTTAGAAAATGATAAAGAATTAACATCAAAAGATGTTTTTGACGCAGCTGACCAAGGCGATGTCATTGCTGAGGAAATCATTGATTACATTACTTTCCACCTAGGTTTAACACTTGCCAACGTATCAAATGGATTAAATCCAGAAAAGATTGTAATTGGCGGTGGCGTTTCTAAGGCTGGAGACCGATTATTGAAGAAAGTAGACCACTATTTTAAACGCTTTTCATTTCCAAGGGTAGGTGCTGCTGCTACAATTACTGTGGCAACACTAGGAAATGATGCAGGTGTAATTGGTGGTGCATGGTTAGCGAAAACTAAGCTACTTAATAAATAAAGTCTATTTCGCATCGTTTGAAAATTTTCACATAACGTCTTTTCCAGATTTAGCCTAGAATGGCTTCAGGAGTTTAAAAAACAATAAACTTTTAGAAAAGAGTCTAAATAAACAATTTAAAATCCGGGATAATAAGGAGGAGCCTCTAAAATGGAGTGCTCTTTTTTATTGATAATGGATGAGTTTTTTGGATATACCGAGAACACGTGTGAATGTAAACATGAGTTCACTGCAAAAGAACATCTACTTCCTTTTCCTAGAGCTGAGCAGGACGCTTGTACATTCCTTAAATTAGAGAAGGATTATTCGGAATATTTAAACTTTAATATAAACGAAACTTTTTGACGTTTCATACGTCTAATAATAGGGTAAAAAGAATAAGCTAAACATTATAATTCTATCATGCTATTGTTAGTACAATATTAAAAAGGATTGATTTTTTGTAAAAGAAGTATTAAGATATGTTTTAGCTGTTTCATTTTCAACCTAATAAATGGAAAAATATTAGAGATATAAAAAGCGCGATTGTCCCAAGGGATGAGGAGGTAAATGTATGCGTAAGAAATCTTTTTCTAAAATTTCATTTTTACTTTTAGCAACGTTATTTATGTGGATAAAAACATACATTGTCTATAAAACTAGCTTTGATATCAAAATTGAAAACTTCACACAAGAAGTTATCCTATTCATTAACCCATTAAGTTTCTTGCTGCTAATTTTTGGAATCGGGTTATTTATGAAAGAAAAGAATAGAAACCGCTATATATTTGGCGCAAGTATATTTGTAACAGGCCTATTATTAGCGAATATGGTTTTCTATCGTTTCTTTAACGATTTCTTAACAATTCCCGTTTTATTTCAGACAAGCAATATGGGAGATTTAGGAAGTAGTATTAGTGGTTTATTTTTACCTACGGATATATTAATGTTTGTTGACATTGCAATATTATTCTGGTTATTAAAAAAGCCAACGTTTAAGTCTTCTTCACAATTAACACGTAAAGAAAGATCTGCATATTTCTTATTAGTTGCAGCTGTATTTTTCTTTAACTTAGGACTTGCAGAAACAGAGCGCCCACAATTATTAACACGTTCATTTGACCGTGAAATGCTAGTAAAGAATATTAGTGTATATAACTTTCATATTTATGATGCATTTTTACAATCGAAGACATCTGCTCAACGTGCTTTAGCAGATAGCAATAGCCTAACTGAAATTGAAAACTATGTGAATGCAAACCGTAAGGAACCTTCAAATGACTTAAATGGAGTTGCTGAAGGACGAAACGTCATTTTACTATCGTTAGAATCATTACAGAGCTTTGTTATTAACGAAAAATTAAATGGGGAAGAAATCACTCCGTTTTTAAATGACTTAATTAATGAAAGTTATTATTTTGAAAACTTTTATCATCAAACTGGTCAAGGAAAAACATCTGACTCAGAGTTTATCGTGGATAACTCGTTGTATCCATTAGGTCGTGGAGCTGTATATTTCACAAACAGTAGCAATGAATACACTGCAACTCCTGAGCTTTTAAAGGATTATGGATACTATTCAACAATTTTCCATGCCAATAATAAAAGTTTCTGGAACCGCGATATTATGTATAATACACTTGGTTATGATCGTTTCTTTGATGTGAATGATTATGAAGTAACTGAAGAGAACTCTATTGGTTGGGGATTAAAAGATAAAGACTTTATGGAGCAATCTGTACAGCATATTGATAATCTTCCACAACCTTTCTATACAAGACTTATTACGTTAACAAACCACTTCCCATTTGAATTAGGTGAAGAGGATAAATTGATTGATGAATTTGATTCAAACAGTAAAACATTAAATCAATATATTCCAACTGTACGTTATATGGACGAATCCATTAAACATTTCTTTGAAAAGTTAAAGGAAACAGACGTATACGAAAACTCCATTATCATCTTATATGGTGATCACTATGGAATTTCCGAGAACCATAATGTAGCTATGGAAAAATTCTTGGGTAAAGAAATTACTCCTTTTGAAACAATTCAATTACAACGAGTACCATTTATTGTTCATATTCCTGGTGTCACTGATAAAGAACCACAAACTTTCTCAAAAGTTGCTGGCCAAATTGATATCAGACCAACAATTATGAGCCTACTTGGTATTGATACTAGTGAACAAATTCAGTTTGGAACAGATGTATTCTCTGATGAAAAGCTTTCATTTACTGTATTAAGGGACGGAAGCTTTATAACAGAAAATAACGTCTACACACGTGGTGTTTGTTATGACAAGGCTACAGGTGAAGAAGCAGATCAAGCTATATGTGAACCATATATGGAGAAAGCTAAGCAAGAGCTTAACTACTCAGATGAAATAATATATGGAGACCTTCTGCGGTTCTATGGTAAAGAAACCGAAGCTGTTGATGCAGAATCAGAAAATACAACAACTGAAAAAAATTAGCTAATAAAGCTGACTCGAGAAAAGGACCATTCCCCACCTCAGGGGAATGTCTTGCCGAGTCAGCTTTTTTGATTCTAGATAATTAAATGAATCTTCGTTTCATAACAACAATCTAATTCCTTCTACATAAGCTAGTAATAAATGGGCTTGAGGAGGATAATATGATGACGATCATTCGTACAAAGAAAGAAATTTCGTTGAATTTGCTTGCAAAACATTTAGAGATTAAAAAGGAATTAATAATTGATAGCAATGTAAATAAAAAGTTCGAAACAGATATTATTGAAGCGAATACACAGTTAAGCATTCCTTATAATTGTGAGTTAGTGCTTGAAAACAGTGAATTAGTAGAACTTATGAACAAATCATTACCAAGGGTGCATGAAAACAGTCAACGTGATACAATTCTTTATACAAAGAAGCCCTATGATTCAGAGAGCTTATATAAAGACATCGATCTCTTACTTAAAATTTATCCATTTGTTAAAAAAGAGATTATTGGGCATAGTGTTCTAGGTAGCCCACTCATTGAATTAACAATCGGCAAGGGACATAAAAAAGTCCATATGAATGGTTCCTTTCATGCTAATGAATGGATCACAACTAGCATTATGATGCACTGGCTTTCAGACTACTTGGGAGCGTTAGTCAAAGGTGAACAATTTGCAGGGCATGATTGTTTATCTTTATATAAAGATACGACACTTTCATTTGTCCCAATGGTAAACCCTGATGGTGTGGATCTTGTCTTAAATGGCGTGCCAAATCACTCGGAATATAAAGCTTCTCTTTATAAAATGAATGACGAAAGTCTTGATTTTTCTCAATGGAAAGCGAATATCAGGGGAATTGATCTTAATAACCAGTATCCTGTTAATTGGGAAATTGAAAAAGAACGTAAAGAGCCAAAATCACCGGCACCTCGTGATTATCCTGGAGATGGACCTTTAACAGAACCTGAAGCTATTGCACTCGCTGAGCTTGTTAAAAAGCATGGTTTTGACCGTGTACTTGCTTTTCATACACAGGGTGAGGAAATATATTGGGGCTACCTTAGAAAGGAGCCTGAAGAGGCAGGACGCATTGTAAATGAATTTGAGAGGTTAAGTGGCTATAAGGCTGTTCGAGATATTGACAGCCATGCAGGTTTCCGTGATTGGTATGTAAACGAATGGAGAAAGCCAGGTTTTACAGTTGAATTAGGGTTTGGACAAAATCCATTACCATTTTCACAATTTGATGAGATCTATCGGAAAAGTAAAGGTATTTTTTTATCAGCATTATATATGTAACGGGAAATTCAAATAAAGGTGTTGGCATTCACCAATACCTTTCTGAAATTAGTTTTATATGAAAAATCCCCTTGAAAAGTGAAACAAAATCTTCTTTAAAAACGTATGACTAATAGAGAGTATTTTTTCAAATGATACGAATAGAATTAATATAAATAAAATAGTACATTAGAGACGGGGTGAAAAGAGAGTTGATGAGATTAACTAAAATTATATCATTACTTATGTTAAGCCTACTTCTTGGTGCAGGCTGTAATCCATCTCATCAACCAGACCAAAAAAAAGAGCTTTCATCAATGCGGGAACTTCAACCTGAAGAAAAGTCAGTAAATCAATCTTTTGAAAAAGAAGCGAAAATTCCGCTAGAAATAAACGAAAGCTTATTTCATTCTGTTGCTGATTGGAAAGATGATGAAACTCTACTTTATATCACTAATGATGTAGATGGTTCTGAAATACATACATATAACTTATTTACAGGAAAATCCTCCTTATTTTTTGAATCACAAGCACCGATTGTACAATTTGAAGCAAATGCTAATCATACCCTTTTCTTTGTACATACTAGTCCCACAAGCTATGAGGCAGAATTGACTATTTTGGATACTGATGGAAAGGTGAAATTCAGTACAAAGATAGAATCATACGAGCTACAGTACACATGGAACCAAATTAACTTTAATCAGCTTTTTATTTCTAGCTTCAGTGAAGATTGGACATTTCAAACATATATGCTCAATGTTGATGAGAATGATATCACAAAGAATCCGGTTGATTTTCCATTTATCCAATGGCTTAACGATAAGGAAATATCTTATTTGAAGTGGGATCAAGAAACTCCATCAATAACTGCTCCCCTATATATTTACAATATTGAGAACCAAAAGGAAACACAGCTTGCGAATGGTGTAGTGTCAAACTCAAATTTTAATCAGGTAATGTCAACATTTGAACTAGTAGATGATAATGGTACAGCTGTCGTACGGTTTTATGATTTGAAAAGTAAAAGTAAACTAACGGAAATGCCTACAAGATTAGTTGCGTTGTATTCAGAATGGTCTATTCCTTATCATGATATGGATAGCAAGGAAAATATATTTTATATGTTTGAAGTAAATGAAGCAAAAACATCTTTTTCTCTAATCTGTTTTAATCTTGAAACACAAGAAAAGCAAACGATTATTGAAACTATTGAAAATTTACCGTTTAAGCTTTCACCGAACGGGGAGTACGCATTATATGGTGCTAGATATGAACATATAATTCATTTAGAAGATAAAGCAATTAAAGAACTAGTTAAATTAAATTAGAAGGGAAGTATTTAAGGTGGCAATAGTAGATGTAACAGTAATCCCAGTAGGGACAAATAATCCAAGCGTTAGCGAGTATGTAGCAGACATTCAGCATATATTAAAATCATTTGAAAATGAAGGTAAAATTAAATTTCAGTTAACACCTATGAACACAATCATTGAAGGGGAGCTACCTACTCTATTTGAGGTAATAACTGCGATCCATGAAGCTCCTTTCAATAAAGGAATACAAAGAGTAGCTACAAATATCCGTATAGACGATCGACGCGATAAAAAAACAACTATGGTGGGTAAGCTTGAAAGTGTACAGAAGCATATAACAGAAGAATAATTTAAAACCCCTTAGCAATTATGCTAAGGGGTTGTTTACATTATACTTTAGTGTGCAGTTGGGAAACCGTGATGTAAGACAGTCATGACTGCAAACCATCCGAATACAGCTAAAGTACCAAACGCAAAGAAAGCACCAAGAAGGTTCTTTTCTTTAAGTGAACGAATAAAGCCAAAAATTGCAAGAATGGTAACAAGTCCGAAAATAATAACTAAGCCCATTAAAAAAGCCCCCTTACTCTATGTAGATCATTTTCATTGTATCGCTTAGTAAATGTACAAGATACAAACAAGTCCTTCTAATATTTTAATCGGTTTCAAGACGTTTGTCGAGTTTATTTTCCATATAGTGAAAGACAAAATGTAATTAATTATGGAAAATTCACGGTACTTTACTAATCAATTTGATTTTAGCATGACCATTTTGAATAAAGTTCAATCATGGATATCAAGATATCCTATTACAAAAGAATAGTGTAAAATAATAGTTATTGAATAAAACTTGGAGGTATATAGATGAAGTGGAGACAATTACCATTAGGACCTCTTCAAACAAATTGTTATATTTATTCGAATGAAGAGAAAGAGTGCTTAATAATCGACCCAGGTGGGGATGCGAACAAGCTGACAAACATCTTGCAACAGCAACACCTAAAGCCAGTAGCTATTTTACTAACACACGCTCACTTTGATCATATAGGAGCGGTCGATGATATTCGTAATAAGTGGAAGTTACCTGTATATGTACATAAAAATGAAAAGGATTGGCTAACTGATCCATCATTAAATGGCTCGCAATTTTTTATGGCAGGAGCTGTGAAAGTATCTGCAGCTGATGAATTAATTAAAAGTGAAGGTACACTAACAATTGGAAATTTTTCATTACAGGTATATGAAACCCCTGGTCATTCACCAGGAAGTATCTCGTTTTACGCTGCTGAAGCAGGAATTGTCTTTTCTGGAGACGCCTTATTTGCAGGAAGCATAGGCAGAACAGATTTACCTGGGGGGAATCATGAACAATTAATTAAAAGCATACATGATAAACTTCTTACACTTCCTGAGGACACCCTAGTATTGTCAGGTCATGGTCCTGAAACGAGTATCGAATTAGAAATGGAGAGAAATCCGTTTTTGAATGGGTTTTGATTAGAAAGAAAAAACAGGTAGTCCCAAAAAGGGGCTACCTGTTTTTTAGTAATTAGTGTCCAACGCTTTGACCAGGAATCATCATAAATGTTGTCCAATACGTAAATCCGACAAAGAAAACCGTTAAGTAAGCACCAAAGATATAAATGTACATGCGCTCGGATAATTTTAAGTAAGATAAAAAGACGAAAAACCCAGTTTGCCCGAAAAATAGTAAGGAAGTAGTCTTCATGTCACCAAGATAAAACATAACAGCGAAGATTCCTGTCCAGAAACCTAATACTCGAAACATACGATCCATATGTATCCCTCCTTTGTTGGCTTTGCCACAAGCTGTATTAATGCCCTGTCATACAGGTTCAAAATCAAAATGATGTGATTTACAAATTACATCTTCATAATGATAGCTTTTGACAAATCATACTCGTGTATACAAGTCCATCACTCTAATTATTATAATGTACCTTTTACATACTTGTAAATAGCGTTTACAGTATACCTTCCACAAAGTAATAAAGAAAAACCTCTTGTAAAGAAATATTCAATATTTGATTGATAACAACTAATGAAAAAAGTCATCTGCGAAAGCGACAGATGACTCTTTAATAGCTGGGCTAGCTGGATTCGAACCAACGCATGACGGAGTCAAAGTCCGTTGCCTTACCGCTGGCTATAGCCCATTAATAATAAGCGTACTCAGTAAAAATTAAAAATAGATAAAGAGCAAATACATATTGGAAAAGAGTCATATGTTAGCCCTTGGCAAATCAAATGCTATGTAACAACATTTAGTATTATGTACGAATATTTTCTTTTCAAAACAAAATTCATCTATTTTTCATATGAATTTTTAAAAATGTGTTAATGAAAATAGAATAACTTAAAATACAAAATTCAATTTTCCTAATGTGATTTTCTGCTGAACATTTTATACAATGTTCTTACATGAAAAGAAGTGAGGAAGGGAGAAGATGAAATGCAAACCATTGAACAGCTGAGTGAACGACTAATAGAAGAAGCTTGTGCATTACGTGCTTCAGATATACACATTGTTCCTAAAGAACAAGAAACGTTAATTCATTTTAGGGTAGATGACGACTTAATCGAAAAACACTCGATGAAAAAAGAGATATGTGAGCGAATTATTTCTCATTTGAAATTTCTTGCTTCAATGGATATTGGCGAAAGGAGACGACCACAAAACGGAGCACTATCTATCTCAACAACAAATATTAATGTGCATCTCAGGTTATCAACACTACCTACCATTCATGAGGAAAGCCTTGTTATCCGAATTTTACCTCAAGAGAAAATTCCCCCAATTACACAATTATCCTTATTTCCTGCTACAACAAACAAATTGCTCTCAATTTTAAACCATTCTCACGGGTTAATGGTATTTACCGGTCCAACCGGCTCAGGTAAGACAACCACTTTATATTCACTTATCCACTATGCAAAGCGTCATTTTAACCGAAATATTATTACGCTAGAAGACCCAGTTGAAACAAAAAGTGCAGAAGTACTGCAAGTTCAAGTTAATGAAAAAGCTGGAATTACCTACGCTGCAGGGTTAAAGGCAATTTTAAGACACGATCCGGATATAATAATGGTTGGTGAAATTCGAGATCGTGAAACAGCCCAGATTGCGATTAGAGCTAGTCTAACAGGCCATTTAGTACTCTCTACAATGCATACAAGAGATGCAAAGGGTGCGATATACAGGCTACTTGAATTCGATGTAAGTCTATCTGAAATAGAACAAACATTGATCGCAGTTTCAGCTCAGCGCCTCGTACAGCTTAAGTGCCCATTTTGTGAAGGTGAATGTTCTCCTTTTTGTAAGAAATTAAGGAAAAAAAGACGTTTAAGTGTATATGAATTGCTTTATGGTAAAAACCTTACAGCGGTTGTAAAGGAAGCAAAAGGAGAAGTTTCAGCATATTCTTATCCAATGTTAAAGGATGTGATCAAAAAAGGCATTGCACTTGGATACCTATATCCTAATTCATATGACCGCTGGGTGTTTCGATATGAAGATTAACCAAAAATGGAGCTTAAAGGATCAAGCAATTCTCTTAAAAAGATTAAGTAGTATGCTTGAAAAGGGTTATACCTTAAATGAAGCATTGAATTTCCTGTATGTAAATGAAAACGGGAGCAAACAAGGTGACTTATTAGCTTGTTTAGAGCAGCTTTCTTCAGGACATTCATTTCGAAAAGCTTTAACAAGTTTACATTTTCATCGTGACGTCATAAGTTATCTTTATTTTGCCGAGCAGCACGGTGATATGGAATTTGCTTTAAGAGAAAGCAGTGAAATTCTCCATAAAAAAATGACACACCTAGAAAAACTATCTAAAATACTTCGTTATCCACTCTTTCTTATCATAACAGTTATTATGATCCTGTCGATCGTTCAATCCGTTATTACGCCACAATTTCAGCAGCTTTACGATTCAATGAATATAGAAGCATCCTTCTTTTCGGTATTTCTATTGTTTGTTTTCTCAGCATTAAAGTGGACCGGGTTTGGTGGATTAACTTTGGCGATCGCAATTCTTCTCTATTATTTACTCATCTATAAGAAGAAACCAATCGATGAGCAAATGAAAACTTTAATCAAAATTCCAATTGTAAAAAATACCTTTATTATGTTTCATAGCTATTTCTTTGCTCTACAGCTTAGCAATCTTTTGAGAGGAGGGATGTCGACATTTGAAAGCTTAAAAATATTTGAAAATCAAAATATTTTACCCTTTTATCGAATTGAAGCTAGCCATTTAATTGAAAGGTTAAAATCAGGTGCAAAACTTAATCAAATTATAGAAAATCGAGGATTTTATGAGAAGGAGCTTGCCCTTGTGATTTTACATGGACAGGCTGATGGACAGCTGGCAAGGGAGCTATATATGTATAGTCAATTTGTTATAGAAAAACTTGAACAAAAAATCGTCAAAGCTATGACAATCATTCAACCGACTATTTATGCCTTTGTCGGGATTGTCGTTTTATTTGTTTATTTATCCATGCTACTACCAATGTACAAAATGATGGAAAATATTTAGGAGGAAAAATGAAAAATCAAAAAGGTTTTACCCTAATCGAAATGCTAATTGTTTTATTGGTTATTTCTGTACTCTTATTAATCACGATCCCTAATGTGACAAAGCATAATTCAAGCATTCAAGAAAAGGGCTGTGATGGTTTAATTAATATGGTCCAGGCACAAGCAACAGCTTATGAGATCGACAACACAAATACACCAAGTGTTGCTGAACTTGTAGCTGAAGGTTACTTACGGGATACACCAGTATGTCCTAATGGGAATAGTGTTGTAATATCTGCAACTGGTGAGGTAACTGAGGGTGGAACAGCACCAGAAGCCCCATAAAAATGGATTTACACTTGTAGAATCACTTCTAGTACTTTCGATCGTTACCATTATGAGCTTTGTGCTCATCGTAAATATTGTGCCAATTTATCATGAAAAAGTGATCGAAACCTTTTTGGAGCAATTTGAAAAAGATATGATGTATGCACAGCAATATGCTTTAGTAAATGACGAACCTGTTTATATCTTATTTGCAGTTGAAAGAAACCAATATAAGATCGTAACAGGTGAATCAGCTAAAACCTTGTTAAGTAGTAATTATCAGCATAAAATTCAAATAGAAGGTGTTACTTTAAAGAATCGAGTAACCTTTAATAGCAATGGATCTATACAAAAAAGTGGAACAATGCTCATCACATATAATGGTAGTAGCTATAAAGTCATTTTTTATCTAGGAAAAGGGAGGATGAAAATTGAAAAATTGTAAAGGATTTTCCTTTGCAGAAACCATTGCTGCATTTAGTATGTGGAGTTTAATTGTCACGATTCTCATTCCACAGCTAGTCCTCTTAACACAAGAGAGGATGAATACTCAGGAATCCCTAAAGGCATATAAAATTCTTCATCAAAAAACGCAAGAGGTGGCACTTAACAATGCTCCTATGGTAAATGAGGAGTTTGTTCAAGAAGATGTACAATACAACCTATCATGGGAGGAGGAAGAAAAGTATAAAAGAGCTTGCTTGTATTGGACGAATTCGTTCAAAAAAACGAAATCAGTTTGCTTTCTTGTTTCATAACGAACGGGGCTATACCTTTTTGAATCTGCTTCTTTCCTTCTTTATCTACTCGATCATCATCTCTACTTTGACAATCATTCTCCACTTTTTACTTTCGCATTCCCAACATCCAGAAGATTTAAGGCCATATGAATGGGAACTATTTGTCATTCAATTACATAAAGATTTGAAAGAAGCAAGTAACATTACCGCTAATAAATCAGAAATAACCTTTATAAACAAACAAGGCCAATTAGTCAGAATTAGTCAATATAAGAACTTAATTCGCAGACAAGTTGATGGCAAAGGACATGAAATCTTTTTACTTAAAGTGAAAAATGTTGAATTCCAACAGGATCTCCTAGGCGTTCAACTATTTGTAGAAAGTATAGCAGGGAAGAACTATCGTCATACTTTCCGAACCTTTAAGGAAAGGTCAAATTAATGAGAAACGAAAAAGGATTTATTTTTCCAACAACCATGGTTATTGTCCTATTTTGCTTGTTAATTGTAGCGCATATCTCGACTTCACTTATTAGTGAAAAGCACTTCTATTCCGAAACAGAACAATATTATCTACTCGATAACTTAATGCAGCTGGCGGTAGATCAATCATTATTTGAAATTAAAAATAGAACAGCAAAAATAAATGAAGCTACTGTTACAAACACAATAAATGGTAGCTTCACATATGTTATCAGCGAAATCACCTCTAGTGTTTATGAAGTACAAATATCTTGTGAATCACCTAAAAACAAACAATATACGGCGAACTTTCAATATGATCTTATAAAAAATGAAATGATTGTATGGTCTGAATATTAGCAATTGTGTTATTGTATAAAGAAAAACGTGGAGGATATTTATTTTGAAGGCTATCTATTTAACCGGATTTATGGGAGCGGGGAAAACAACAGTAGGTGAACTACTAGCAGAGAAACTAAATCTACCTGTACTAGATTCAGACCAACAAATTGTAAAAAAGCTAAACATGACCATAAAGGAGATTTTTGACCAGCACGGAGAGAGCTTTTTTCGTGATGCAGAAACAGAGATGCTCAAAGAACTCCCAACTGAGGACGTAATCATCACAACAGGTGGTGGTATCGTAATAAAAGATGAAAATCGTGCTTTGATGAAAGAGAATGGACAAATCATCTTATTGCATGCAGACATTGACATTATATATGACCGTGTACACTCAGATACAAATCGTCCTTTAGCGAGTAAGAAAACAAAAGATGAACTTCATGCTTTATATCATTCACGTGTAGCTTTTTACCAGGATTGTTCATTCACAGTGGATACTTCGAATAAAGAGATTGAAGAAATTGTGAATGAAATTATTTCACGATTAAAATAACTAACTTATGGTAATAAATAGAGGTGAGAACAAAAGGTTAGAGGTGTTTTTACCTTGTCAACAAATGATTATGTTAAATATGTAACCCAACAAATCGTAAAGTATATGGACACACCAAAGGAAGCACGTAAACAGCAACGAGAAGAACGAAAGCATGTTGAAACGTCTTCAACATTTTATAGCAATAGATGGCTTGGAGTGCTTCCCTTTTCGCTTAAGCTAATTATGAATAAGCGGAAAAAATAAGTATTTCGGAACAGTACAATTTCTTAAATGAAAATTGTACTGTTTTTTACGTTACATTACCCCAAAATTATTCTTTCATTTATTCCCGTTAATCAAGTGATTTAGTATTTTAAATCTTATAAGAAGCTATAGAAAAAGGCTGACTTTTTAATTTTACACGTAATGTGTATCATCTAAAAAGTCAGCACTTCGTTTCACTTATGCTTCAGGTATAACCTGGATTTTTTTTATTTCACCAGAAGAAGAATCAAAGGTTATTGTTGTGTAAACCGCAAAATCCTCCATACCTTCTCTTAATGTTAAGCGATATTGTTTTACCGTTATATCCTTTTTTGCTTTGTCCCAAATCTTCTGTGAAAACAATACTTGTGATAATGGATATCGTTTTTTCGTCTCATTGACAGCGACATCCTCCCAAGTTTTTTGGGAAACAGCATGAACTTCAGGTGAAAATGAAACCTGCGTAGCTGTTAATCCGTATAGTATTGTAAGAAGAAATATCCATTTTTTCACCTAAAAACACCATCCTCGTTATGTATTTATTTCCATAATCATGAAAACTATACATGTTTGCAAGGTGTTATGCAGATAAGAAATAAGATAAACTCAACAATAAGTACAACCATGTAAAAGGTTTGGATGGTATCATAATATTATATCAATAGAGATTTTTAAGGGGGGAATTAGTATGGCTACATTTATTTCTACGATCTTTTTTATTACACTATTTTTTATTGTAATTGGCATAGTAGTAAGTACGAAGGGAAAGAAAAACGTAAAATCAAGAAAGCAGGATTCTACCTTTGTTCCACCTTATATAATCGGTGATTCAGATCATAGGCATGATCAGGATCATCATGATTCGAATGATTCATTTGGTGGTTTTGGTGGCGACTCAGGTGGAGATGGTGGAGGCGGTGGTGGGGGAGATTGAGGAAGCTTCTTATCATTGTATCTATTCTATTTCTAACAGCGTGTTCATCTGAGGAAATTACTTCATTAGATGAAATGAAAATTTCCCCAACAGATTTTTCAAAGAGAGAAATTAAATTGCTTGAAGGCTTAATGGGTCAAGAAGTATTAGGTTATGATGTAAAATCAATTCCAAATGAGCATTTATTAAATATCATCGTCGAACATTATCACGATGGTGTAAAACAAGAAAATGTTGTAGAAATGGCAGATTCTTTAGAAAATAGATTGGAGTCAATTGTTATAACAAAAGAAAAAACAGACAAAAGTTTTACCTTTAAGACCATAGTACTTTATGAAAATGGGTTTAATTCAATGGTTTCAAATGGTGTATATGAAGAAGTAAATGCCTCTTCACTTTTCAAAAAGCTTGAAGAAGAAGTTACATTTACACTGAATGAGGAAATTATCATTGGTTTGGCAATTGAAGATAATGGAAATAAACTGATGAACGGAACATTAAAAGAGGATGATCCTAGATTCCAAGAAATAATTGATTTGTATCAAGATGTGTTTGTTTACAAAGTGTCTGTTTCAAAGGAATAGAATTGCAAGAAGGACGTCAGATGACGGCCTTCTTGCTACTTCCAATCCTTACCATGGTGAAGAAACTGTTTAATTTCATCAAAGGACAATCCAAGCTTCTTTGCTTCCATCATTAATTCAATCCATTCTTGATCTAACTGGTTAAATTGGATTGTTTCCTTCACTTTACTCATGTAGCTTGTCCTCCTGGATAAGGTTTGTTGTTTGCCTTTTGGTTTCCTTCCACTTTCTAAACTTCAAGTAATCTCGGAATTCCCTGAAATCATTCTTGCTCATGCCTTCTTCAATCGCCTTGTTTAACAAACGACTCCATTCGTCATCAAAAACAAACTCCCTTGATTTAATTTCAGAAGAAGAAGGACCTAATAAAACTTCAACATCTATCTCAAGAGTTGAAGCAATCTTTCTTAAAAATTGAAGCGAGGGATTTTTTTGCACATCTCGTTCAATGTAGCTTAAGTAAGATTTCGAAACTCCTGCTAACTCAGCTAATTCACTAATCGAATATCCCTTTTCCTGCCTCAACTCCTTTAAACGTTCTCCAACCATGTAGACGTTCTCCTTATCCTCAATTACCAGAATATAGTCTTGCACCATTCATTATATGAAACAATTTGTTCTTAATAAAATGTCAAGATCATATGAGAATAAGAGAAAAAAGGAGATTATCAGGGGAAAGTGTTCTTTTTAACGAAAATATGGTAAATTTCAGTGTTTTAAAAAATAGTATAATTGGCATATATTGATAGTAGTTATTTAGGATACAATCAATAAAGAATCTTTTTAAAGAACGGGTTATTTGATAATACTGTAATAATCTTGATAGTAAATAAATATGATAATTGAGCATTAATTAACTAGTAAAAGTAGCATATAAAAAATAAAGGTTTATACATGGGAGAAGTACTATTAAGCATTTATTAGATTTATATAAAAATTGTAAATATTTCTTAAAAAATATTGACTTGTTCTTTATAGTGAACTATCCTAGTTTATAGAACAGAAAACAGTAAATTCAATTGAGAATATAAATACATATATGTTAGTGGAAATTTTTGTTCTTAATTAAGAATAAAATTTAATGAGTAGGTGAATTGAAATGTCTAGCTTTCATGAGCTTGAGGATAAACATTTAAGTGAACATAAGCAAGCAAAAGAAATTAATCTCAAAGAGGTTTTTCAAGTATTAAAAAGATATGTGTGGATCATCGTTCTCCTTACAATCCTTACAACTTCTGCAGGAACGTATTACTCAATGGCTACTTACACACCTATGTACCAATCCACATCCAGAATCATTATTGGAGCAGATAGCAGTTTAATTACAACGTTAAAGGTTATTATCCAAGATACAACGGTTTTAGATAAAGTAGTAAAAAAATTAGACTTGCCCTATCCACCTGAAGCATTAAGTAGCAAAATAAGTGTAGGAAGTATCGAAAATTCCCAGGTTGTAACAATCACTGTCTTTGATTCAAATCCAAAGCAAGCAGCGATTCTTGCCAATTCAGTAGCGGAAACGTATAAAGAGGAAATTCCGATTATTATGGATTTTAAAGAAGTAAAGCTCCTTTCCAAAGCAAAAGAAGAACCAATACCAATTAATCAAGACCAGAACAAAACAATTATCATCTCATTTATAGGTGGAATCGTTGTCGGTATAGGTTTAGCATTTTTACTAGATTCATTAAATAATAGTGTGAGAAAAGAATATGAGGTTGAGGAATTGCTAGGAATCCCAGTGTTAGGCTCAGTATCTAAAATGAAAAAGAAAAACATGCAAAAAAAGAAAAAAAAGCAAACTAAATTCGAATATAGGAGTGAGACACTTGGTTCTTAATCTGAATAAAAAGAAGTCTGTTAAGGAAATGACAAAACGCCATTTTGTCTCCTACACAAATCCTAGTTCACAAATAGCTGAACAATTTCGGACAATAAGAACCAATATTCAATTTTCATCAATTGATCAAAAGCACAAAACATTAATTATTACTTCACCATCATCAGGAGAAGGAAAAACAACATCAGCGATTAATTTGGCAATATCAATTTCTCAGCAAGGTGAAAGAGTATTGCTTATTGATGCAAATTTACGTAGACCCACCCTTCACACATCGTTTAACTTAAAGGATTCCTATGGTTTAACAGATGTGTTAATGGGACGCATTCCATTAGAAGAGGCAACATTCCAAACTCAAATTGGAAGATTAGAAGTATTAACAAGTGGCATAATTCCACCTAATCCAACAGAGTTGATTGGATCAAAGGCAATGAGCTTTTTCATAAAAGACATAAAAGAAGAATTTGATGTTATTATTTTTGATTGTCCACCAGTCCTTGAAACAACAGATACGAAATTATTAGCTGGCCAATGTGATGGAGTTGTTTTAGTCCTGAATAGTGGTAAATCAGATCGAGAGAAAGCAGCTGAAGCAAATCGATTGTTACACTTAGTTAGGGCAAAAGTGTTGGGAGTTATCTTGAACGAACGAGAATAATTTTTTAATATTTTGTTCTTTATTAAGAATTACTTGTGCATTATAGGTGATATCTCCTAGCCTTTATCAATGGAGGTACTCGGCCGTGCTGTGGGTTGAAAGATACCTTAGACGCTTTGTCGTCAAGAGTATGGTGTGAGGGCGGGTTAAATGCCCACATTATTAAAATAATTACTTATATATCTCGATTGTGAGATTTATAAGTAATCATTTTAATAGAAGGAGCTGAAAGCATGAAGGAGTTTGATCAATTTCCAAAGGTCATGAAAAAGCTCGTGCGTTACATAAAACAAGATGCATCTATTGATCAGCTTGAGCAATTTAAAAAGGTATTAGATTACGCCATTGAAAAACGAATGGTTATGCTAAAGAAAACGTCACAAAACTAGAAAGGAGTGAAAAAGAGTGTCCTATCATAGTCGGATCTGGTTATTAATTCTATTAGATTCAGGAATTGTTTTATCAACGATTTATTTTAGCCAAAAGTTAATTAATCCAAATCTTCAAACCTTAACAATGCCAATGTTTATTATTTCTATTACGTTATTACTTGGTCATCATCTATTTTCATTAATTTATAAGCTATATAAAAAAGCTTGGGAATATGCCAGCATTGGTGAATTGATAAGTATATTTAAGGTTATAACTTACACTATTATTTTAACTGGGATTGTTCAGCAACTTGTACAAAACCAGGTTGATTACAGAATTCTGGCCATTACGTGGATGATACATTTATTACTGATCGGCGGCTCACGTTTCTTTTGGAGAATTTACCGAGATACGTATTTAAAACAGACAATAAATAAGGAACGAACTCTTATCGTAGGAGCAGGATCAGCCGGAACGATGGTAGCAAGACAGCTAATAAATAATCATGATGGTGAATTACTACCTGTTGCATTTATCGATGATAATGTAAACAAACAGAAGCTAGATATTCTTGGGATACCAGTTATGGGCGGAGTCGAGCAAATTGAACAGATAACGAAAAAGTTAAATATCGCAAACATCGTTATTGCAATTCCTTCTTTAAGTAAAAAGCAGCTCAATCAAATCTTTAAAGAATGTGCAAAAACAACTGCAAAAACACAAATGATTCCAATGCTTGAGGACCTAATGACTGGAAAAGTCTCAGTAAATCAATTTCGTGACGTACAAGTTGAAGATCTTCTTGGTCGGGAAGCAATCGAGCTTGATATGACGAGTATTTGTGAATATGTCACAGACAAAGTTGTACTTGTTACAGGAGCTGGTGGTTCAATCGGATCAGAAATTTGTAGGCAAATCTCAAAATTCAACCCAAAAACACTGGTGTTGCTAGGACATGGTGAAAACAGTATTTATTCGATTGAAATGGAAATGAAGGAATCTTTCAAGGATACTAAGATCGATATCATAACTGAAATTGCTGATTTACAGGATTATGACAAACTGTTGAATGTAATGACTATCTATCAGCCGAATGTTGTGTATCATGCAGCAGCACATAAACATGTTCCACTTATGGAGCGAAGCCCAGAAGAAGCAGTAAAAAACAATATCATTGGTACAAAAAATATTGCTCAGGCTTCAAGTATTCATGGTGTTGAAACATTCGTGATGATCTCAACAGATAAAGCCGTAAATCCTACAAGTGTCATGGGCTCGACAAAGAGATTGGCTGAAATGCTTATTCAGCACTTTGATCAAATGAGTGCAACAAGATTTGTCGCAGTTCGATTTGGGAATGTCCTAGGAAGTAGAGGCAGTGTCATCCCATTATTTAAGAGACAAATCCAAAATGGCGGACCGGTTACAGTAACACATCCAGATATGGTCCGATACTTTATGACAATCCCGGAAGCTTCAAGACTAGTTATTCAAGCCGGGGCTTTAGCAAAGGGTGGAGAAATCTTTGTTCTTGATATGGGAGACCCAGTCAGAATCGTCGATCTGGCTAAAAACCTTATTAAACTATCAGGAAATAATATTGATGAAATTGGGATTGAATTTTCTGGAATTAGACCTGGCGAAAAGCTTTTCGAAGAGCTTTTAAAGAAAGAAGAGGTTCATGAAGAACAAATCTATCCAAAAATCTACATTGGTAAAACATCTAATTTATATATAGAAGAAATTGAATATATTATTAAAAACTTTAAGACGTTAGAACGAGATCATTTAAGAAAAACATTACTAGATCTAGCAAATGAACGAGTACCTTACCAGAAAAAATTAGTCTCAGTTTAATAGAGGAGAGTGTCGTCGGTGAAAGTAAGAAAAGCCATCATCCCTGCAGCGGGATTAGGAACAAGATTTTTACCAGCAACCAAAGCAATGCCAAAAGAAATGCTGCCGATCGTTGATAAACCAACAATCCAATACATTATCGAAGAAGCAGTTGAATCAGGGATTGAAGATATCATTATTGTAACGGGAAAAGGAAAACGCGCAATTGAGGATCACTTTGATCACTCGTTTGAGCTAGAGCATACATTAATGGAAAAAGGAAAGATTGAGCTGCTAAACGAGGTTCAAAAGGCGTCAAAACTAGTTGATATCCACTATATTCGTCAAAAAGAACCACGTGGATTAGGTCACGCAATATGGTGTGCGCGTAAGTTTATCGGCAACGAACCCTTTGCAGTCTTACTTGGAGACGATATCGTAAGAGCAGAGAAGCCATGCTTAAAGCAAATGATTGAACAATATGAACGGTACAATGCATCGATTATTGGTGTTCAGCATGTGAAAGATGAAGAAGTATCACGTTACGGCATTGTAGATGGATTCGAAATAGGCGAGCGTTTTTATAATGTTAGCAATCTAGTTGAAAAACCAAAGCAAGAGGAAGCACCTTCAAACCTAGCTATAATGGGACGTTATATTTTAAGTCCAAAAATCTTCGACTTGTTAGCTGAACAAAAGCCAGGTGCTGGTGGTGAAATTCAGTTAACAGATGCTATCGCTGCATTAAACGAGTTAGAAGCGATTTATGCTTATAACTTTGAAGGAAAAAGGTATGATGTTGGAGAAAAAATGGGCTTTATCCAAACAACGATAGAGCTTGCCTTACAACGTGAGGACTTAAAGTACGAACTGCTAGAATTTTTAAATAAAGTAATCGAAAAAGAAGTGACTGAAATTTAACACCCGCTTATGTTAGGGTGTTTTTTCATGCTTCAAAAAAGGGTGAAAATCCATGACAAATAAAGTGCTATTCTGTGCAACGGTTGACTATCATTTCAAAGCATTTCATCTCCCGATTTTGAAATGGTTTAAAGAGAAGGGCTGGGAGGTCCATGTTGCTGCAAGTGGTGAAAATGAGATTCCTTTTGTAGATGAAAAATACAATATACCGATCCAGCGATCTCCCTTTCACATTAAGAATGTAGCAGCTTATCGAGAGTTAAAATCAATTATTAACGAAAATGACTACAAAATCATTCATTGTCATACACCAATGGGTGGTGTACTTACAAGGCTTGCAGCCAAGCAAGCTCGAAAAAATGGAACAAAGGTGTTATATACAGCACATGGTTTTCATTTTTGTAAGGGAGCTCCGATCATGAACTGGATTTTTTATTATCCGATTGAGAAGGTACTTGCCAGGTATACGGATTGCTTGATTACCATAAACGAGGAAGATTACCAGCTAGCAATCTCGCATCGTTTTATGGCGGGGGAGATTGAACATGTACATGGTGTAGGGATTGATACGGAGCGGTTTAAGCCCATGAACTCAAACGAAAAACGTATGCGAAGAGAGAAATTAGATTACAAAGAAGAAGATTTCTTACTTTTCTTCGCTGCTGAGTTTAATAAAAATAAGAATCAGCAGTTTCTTATTAAAGCATTGGTTGAAATCAAGGACGAAGTTCCGAATGCAAAGCTTCTCTTAGCAGGAGATGGTGCTCTTCAAGGTGATTGTAGGAAACTGACCGCTGAGCTTGGTGTTGAAAAGATGGTAGATTTTTTAGGCTATCGAAATGACATTGTAGATCTTCTTCCGATGTGCGACGTGGCAGTGGCTTCTAGCTTACGAGAAGGGTTGCCTGTAAATATTATGGAGGCGATGGCTTGTGGGCTACCAGTAATTGCGACGGAAAATCGGGGGCATAATGAACTCATTCAAAATCTTTACAATGGTTGGACTGTTAATCCAGATAATGTAATTGATATGGCAAATAAAATTAAACAACTAGCGAATAAAAAGCATCTTATTACAACTCTAGGTGAAAATGGTCGAGAAAGTATAGAAAAGACCTACAGTATCAAAACAATATTAATTGAAAAGAGCCATTTATATGAGAAAAATATGAAAGAAATGGAGGGGATAAGGTGGGCAGCCAAATAAGAGTATTGCATGTGGTCGTTAATATGAATCGTGGTGGAGCAGAAACACTCATTATGAATTTATATCGAAACATTGATCGTTCGAAATTACAATTCGACTTTTTGACATGCAATGAAGGAGAATTTGATCAGGAGATTTTAGAGTTAGGTGGAAAGATCCACCGAATCCCTTACATTACTGATGGCGGACATTTTCATTACATAAAGAATTTAAACCAATTTTTCATAGCAAACAATCAATACAAAATTGTCCACTCACACATGGATAAAATGAGTGGATTTGTTCTGAGGGCTGCTAAGAAAGCTGGGATTCCAGTACGGATAGCGCATAGTCATAATACTGAAAGTGAAGGTGGTTTCGCTGCTAAGCTTTATAAATCATATGCAGGTAGCAATATAGAAAAAACAGCGACTCACTTTTTAGCATGTTCAAAATTAGCTGCAGAATGGTTATTTAAAAACAAAGCTGACTCATCGAAACTTTTGAAAAACGGGATTGAGACTGATAAATTTACATTTTCAAAGAACATACGAAACCAGATTCGAGATGAGCTTGGAGTAGAACATGACAGTTTAGTTTTAGGTCATGTAGGACGCTTTAATCACCAAAAAAATCATGCGTTTTTAATTGATATTTTTAATGAGTTAAATAAGGTGGTTCCTAAATCTTATTTAGTTTTAGCTGGGGATGGAAATTTACGATCTGATATTGAAGAAAAAGTTAAAAAATTGAGATTAGAAGAAAAGGTAAAGTTTCTTGGAATTCGTAGTGATATCAATAACTTGTTACAAGCATTTGATATTTTTGTTTTTCCATCATTTCATGAAGGCTTACCCGTAACTTTGATTGAGGCGCAGGGATCAGGATTACCATGTTTGATTTCAGAAAATATTACCGAAGAAGTGGATATGAGGATGGATCTTGTAAAATTTTTACCTATCGATAATAAAAACGAATGGTTAGAAGAAATAAGGAAAATCTCAGCTAAGGATGTAAGCCGAAATATTTCAAAGCAGACTCTATTTGAACAAGGATATGATATAAAAAATACTGCTAATTTTGTTAATGATTTTTACATGGAAATGGTGAGGTGAATTTGTTGAAGAAATTAACTGTATTCACTCCAACCTATAATAGAGCTTATTGTCTTCATGTTTGCTATGAAAGTTTACAGTCTCAGACAAACAAAGAGTTCATATGGCTAATTATCGATGATGGATCTACTGATAACACACAGGAATTAGTTGAACAGTGGAAAAGAGAAGGCGTTGTTGAAATAAGGTATATAAAACAAGAAAATCAGGGAATGCATGGTGCCCATAATACAGCATATGAGCATATTGATACAGAATTAAATGTATGTATTGATTCAGATGATTATATGCCGGTTGATGCAGTAGAAAAGATTCTCTCATTCTGGGAAGAGCATGGAAATGACCAAGTAAGTGGGGTGATTGGTCTTGATGCATTTAAGAATGGAGAAGTTATAGGCACAAAAATGCCAGAACATTTAAAAAAATCAACTCTTTTTGAGCTTTATAACAAGCAAGGCGTAATAGGTGATAAAAAGCTTGTATATAGAACCGAATTAACGAAAGAATACCCCTATCCTATTTTTGAAAATGAAAAATATGTTGGTCTGGCCTATAAATACCATAAGTTAGATGAAGAATATCCAATGCTATTAATGAATGAAGTCCTTTGTATTGTTGAGTATTTACCAGATGGTTCATCATTAAATATGCTAAAACAGTATCGAGTTAATCCAAAAGGTTTTGCGTTCTATCGTAAGGAGTTAATGAAACTACCATTTTCAGACATGAAATTCAAATTTAGGCAAGCAATTCATTATGTCTCTAGTAGTTTGATTTCAAAGAATAGAAGTTTTATTAAAGAATCTCCATTAAAGATATTAACATTGTTTGCAACTCCATTGGGATTATTCTTATATTTTTTGATTATGTCTAAAACAAAAACTTAGTTGAATTAGCAAAATTGAAAGGATAAAAAAATGACGGTACTATGGACTTTGATTCTTTTTGTGTTTATTTTTTCTTTTTTATCAAGGTATATTCCAGCTAAAAGTGCTGCACTTGGTTATACATATATAAGACCCAATAAATTTATGGTATTTCTTGTTTTAATATGTTTAGTACTAGTTTCTGGATTAAGAAACACAATTGGCGATACTTATTTCTATATGCAAACATATGCAGTAAAAGATTTTACCTGGGAATACATTCTAGAAAACAAAGATCCTGGTTTTGGTGTTTTGCAGATGTATTTAAAAAACATCTCAAACGACCCACAAATTCTTATATTGTTAACAGCCTTGGTGACAAATTTATTAATCGTAATTACGTTATATAAGTATACGAAGATGATTGAAATAAGTTTATATGTATTCATAACTTCTGGGATGTTTATCGTTTCTATGAATGGAGTTCGCCAATTTCTTGCAGCTTCTCTCATATTTTGTGCAACAAAGTATTTGCTAAATGGTAAATTCAAACACTACTTTTTTGTAGTACTTTTCGCTTCTACATTTCATGAAAGTGCCCTAATATTAATACCGATTTATTTTATTGTTCGTAGAGAGGCTTGGACAAAGGTTACGTTCTTGATATTGACGCTTGCGATATTTATTGTATTAGGTTTTGATCAATTCTCACAAATATTATTTTCTGCAATCGGAGATTCTCAATACGGTGATTATAGTAATTTCGGAGAGGGTGGAGCAAATAAAATTAGGGTACTTGTTGAGGCTGTTCCTATTGTAATAGCTTTTCTTGGTAGACATAAATTAAGAGAACTATGGCCTAAAAGCGATATTATCGTAAATATGTCAGTGATAGGGTTGCTATTTATGATCATTGCAACACAAAATTGGATATTTGCCAGATTTAATATTTATTTCAGTTTATACAACTTAATCTTAATTTCTTGGATTATCTATTTATTTAAAGAGAATAATAGAAAATTTGTTTATTATGGTTTATTAGTTTGTTACCTAATGTATTTTTATTATGAACAAGTAATTTCGTTAAGTCTTTATTATCGTAGCGATTATATTAATTTTTAAGAGGTAAGAATATGAATATTTTAGGGGAATTATCTGAGCAAAATTTACAAGAAATTCTAGAAAATGTTTATAGAAAAGGTCAAGAAACAGAAAATATTAGTGTTTTAGAATTAATTGAAGATATTAAACAGCAGTTTATGTCGTACACCACTAAGTGAAAGAGGGGAAAAAATGAAACGTATTTTTGATTTAGTTGTTTCGATAATTTTACTAATCTTGCTTTCCCCAATAATGCTCTCAATAGTAATACTTGTAAGAATTAAATTAGGTTCACCAATCTTTTTCAAACAACAACGACCTGGCTTACATAGTAAGCCTTTTTACTTTTATAAATTTCGATCTATGACAGATGAAAAAAATGAAGACGGTGAATTGCTACCTGATCAATTCAGATTAACTTCATTTGGTAAGTTCTTAAGGAAATCAAGTTTAGATGAGTTTCCACAACTAATAAATGTAATAAAAGGTGATATTAGTTTAGTAGGTCCGAGACCGTTATTAATGGACTATTTACAACTTTATACGAAAGAACAGGCAAAGCGTCATCAGGTAAGACCTGGTATAACCGGCTGGGCTCAAATAAATGGTCGCAATAGTATTTCATGGGAAGAAAAGTTTAAATTAGATGTTTGGTATGTAAATAACCGGACATTTTTATTAGATATAAAAATTTTATTTTTAACTATGTACAAGGTTTTTAAGTCACAAGGTATAAATCAGCCAGGGAATGCAACTGTCGAGAAGTTTAAAGGTTCTAACATAAGAGAGGGTCAAGGATGAATATTGTCATTATAGGAAATGGTGGTCATAGTAAGGTAGTTAAAGATATTATTCTATCTAATAAGACTTTAAATATTGTTGGTTATTTAGATGACAAATTTGAAGATTATTTAATTAAAGATGAAATGTTTTATGGTCCAATATCAGCATATAAGTTTCTAATTGATAAATTTGATGAGATTAAATTTATAGTAGCAATTGGACATAATCAAACCAGAAAACAGATTGTTGAGAAAATTAATCTTGATGAGAATTTTTACATGACCCATATTCATCCCACAGCAATTATAAGTACTAGTGCAATGATTGGAAAAGGAACTGTTATCATGGCGAATACTGTTATTAATGCAGAGGCTGTTATTGGGGATCATGTCATCGTTAATACAGGTTCAATTATTGAACATGACAATAGAGTAAATGATTTTGCTCATGTATCTCCAAATGCAACGTTAGCAGGATGCGTTCAGTTAGGTGAAGGAGTACATATAGGAGCAGGTGCGACTCTTATTCCAAATGTAAAGATAGGGAATTGGGCGATAATAGGAGCTGGAGCAACTGTCATAAACTCTATTACAGCCAATACAACTGCGGTTGGTATTCCAGCCAAATCATCAATCAAGTAGGAGGTGTAATAATGGAGCAAAAAGGTCAACAAAAAAGAATTTTCCTTTCTTCCCCTCACATGGGTGGAAATGAGTTGAACTATATTAATGAAGCATTTGAAACAAATTGGATTGCACCAATAGGACCAAATGTTGATGCTTTTGAAAAAGAAATAGCAAGTTATGTAGGAGTCAGTGAAGCTGTTGCCGTTAGTTCCGGTACTGCAGCAATTCATTTGGCTCTTTCTTTATTAGATGTAAAAAAAGGGGACCAAGTATTTTGTTCTACTCTGACTTTTGTAGCAAGTGCAAACCCTATACTTTATCAGGGAGCTGAACCAGTATTCATCGATTCAGAGCCTGAAACATGGAACATGTCACCACAAGCACTGGAGATAGCATTTAAAGAAGCATTTATGGATGGTAGGATGCCTAAAGCAGTAATAGTTGTTAATTTATACGGCCAAAGTGCAAAAATGGATGAAATCGTTTCTTTATGTAACCAATATGATGTACCGATAATTGAGGATGCAGCAGAATCTCTCGGTTCTACTTATAAAGGTAAAGCGAGTGGAACATTTGGCAAGTTCGGTGTTTTTTCATTTAATGGGAATAAAATTATCACAACTTCTAGTGGAGGTATGCTTGTATCTAATGATGTTGAAGCTTTAAAGAAAGCAAGGTTTTTAGCTACTCAAGCAAAGGATCCAGCTCTCCATTACCAACATAGTACAATTGGTTTTAATTATCGAATGAGCAATATACTTGCTGGTATTGGTAGGGCACAATTAGAGGTATTAGAAGAGAGAGTACAAGCTAGAAGGTTATTATTTAATCGGTACACTCAAGAGTTAGGTTTTATACCAGGGATTAATTTCATGCCAGAATTAAAACATACACAATCTAATCGTTGGCTCACAGCATTAACCATTGATGAGAAAGTAATAGGAACTTCAGTATACTCTATTTTAAGTACCTTAGCAGAAGAAAATATTGAAGCACGTCCTGTCTGGAAACCACTTCATATGCAGCCTCTATTTGTAGGGGTTAAATACTATTATCATAGTGAAAATTCTAGTGTATCTGAACATTTGTTCAATACAGGTTTGTGCCTCCCTTCAGGATCGAATATGACGGTAGAAGAACAAATGAGAGTTATAGATTGTATTAAGAATGCTATTAGGGAGAAAGTGAAATGAAGGCATTGCAACAGAAAATTCCAAAAGTCATTCATTACTGTTGGTTTGGAGGTAAGGAAAAGCCTGAAATTGTAAAAAAATGTATCGATAGTTGGTATAGGAATTTACAAGGGTATGAAATAATTGAATGGAATGAACAAAACTTTGATATAAATTGTAATTCTTATGTTAAAGGAGCCTATGAATTTAAAAAATTTGCGTTTGTAAGTGATTATGTAAGAGTCTATGCCTTATATAACTTTGGTGGAATATACCTAGATACTGATGTTGAAGTATTCAAATCTTTTAATGACTTATTACATCACGATTCTTTTTGGGGTTTTGAACAAGAAAACTATATAGCTACAAGTACAATAGGTGCATCAAAGGGTAATCAATTAGTTAAGTTATTTTTAGATTCATATAAGGAAAAAGAATTTATAAAAGATGACGGTTCATACGATGATTTAACAAATGTCGCTGTAATAACTAAAATTATTGAAAATATAGGGCTTAAGAAAAATGGAGAATTACAAAATTTTGATAAAATGGGCACCTTTTATCCCCAAACATATTTTTCTCCATATGACTACATTAATTGTAGGAAACTCATCACTGAAAACACATATGCAATACATTATTTTTACAAAAGTTGGCTACCATTAACAGCAAGGTTAAAAACGAATATGAAGGTAGTCTTATCTAAGATAATAGGTGGAGAAAATATTTTGAAACTAAGAAAATTATTGTCTTCATTGCCAGGGGGAAATTAATATGGATTTAAGTGTTGTGTATTCGAGCGATAATAATTATGCACAGCATGTTGGAGTATCAATGTTATCACTTTTTGAAAACAATACTAAATTTAATAGTATAACAGTTTATCTGATAGAAAATAATGTTTCTCAAGATAATAAAAATAAGCTTAAACTAATTTGTGAAAATTATAGAAGATCCATTGTATTTATAGGTTTTAAAGAAATATCTAATAAATTACAGCTTAATATTGAAAATACTATTTCAATGAGTGCCTATGCTAGATTATTTTTACCTAGTGTTATAGATGAAAAAATTGAAAAAATTCTTTATTTGGATTGTGATTCTGTAATTAATAGCAGTTTAGAGGATCTATGGAATACAAACATATGTAATTATTATGTTGCTGGTGTAAAAGATACTGTAAGTGACGAGACAAAACAAAAAGTTTACATGGAAATAAATAAACCATATATTAATTCAGGTATGCTTTTAATAAATCTCAAAAAGTGGCGAGAGGATCATATTGAGAAAAGATTTATCGAGTTTATAAATTCATATAATGGTCAGGTATTTCATCATGATCAAGGAACTATCAATGGTGTATTACATGAAAAGTTTTTATTGCTGCATCCAAAGTATAATGCGATGACTACATTTTTCACGATGACTAGGGATGAAATAATGCAATATTATAGATTAAAAGATTATTATAGTGAAGCTGACATTAATGAAGCTATAATTAATCCTATATATATTCATTATACTCCTGCTTTTGTAAATAGACCTTGGATTAAAGGGTGCAAACATCCATTAGTATCATTATATAAGAAATATCTGGATATGACGCCATGGAAAGGTTCTAGTTTATTTGAAGATAAGAGGAGAAACGTTGAAAAAATGGTTGCATTCTTATACAACAATTTTCCATTTAAGCTGGCAAATAGTATATGTAATATTATTTTTAAGTAGCGTGGTTTTTGAAACGGGAGATGTAAAATGAAGAAAAAAGTCCTTATAAGTATGTATTCATTAAATATTGGTGGCGCGGAAAGAAGTTTGATTGGATTACTTGAAAGTTTTGATTTTAGTGAATTTGAGGTTGATTTATTTCTTTATAGACATGAGGGAGAATTTTTAAAATTCATACCAAAAGAAGTAAACTTATTACCTGCAGTATCACAATACACAACTTTTGAAAGACCCATTAAAGACATAATAAAAGAAGGCCATATCTATTTAGGATCTGCAAGGATTTTAGCTAAGATAAAAGCCAAGGCTAAGAATAAAGGACTAAAGAAAGAACAAAGAACATATAAACAAATGCAGTATACATGGCAATATTCCATGCCAAAGTTACCTCAAATTGATAAACAGTATGATGCTGGTATAAGTTTTCTTGGTCCCCATAATTTCATCAATGATAAAGTAAAAGCGAAAGTAAAATTAGGATGGAGTCATACAGATTATTATACAATTGTAAATCCTGATAAAAAGTTAGATGAGAAAATGTGGAGTAAATTAGATTATATTGTAAACGTATCACGAGATTGTGAGGATTCATTCTTAAAAGTATTTCCTAATCTAAAATCAAAAGCAATAGTCATTGAAAATATTATTTCAGCTACTTTTGTGAAAGAGCAATCAAAAATAAATATAGAAAATGAGATGCCAGATGATGGTTCAATTAAAATTTGCTCAGTAGGGAGATTTTCAAATCAAAAAGGTTTTGATATGGCAGTATTAGCATGTAAAGAATTAGTACAAAAAGGTTATGACATCAAGTGGTATATTGTAGGCTATGGTGGAGAAGAAGAATTCATAAAACAATTAATTATTGAACATAATATGAAAGATCGGTTTATTTTATTAGGGAAAAAAATAAATCCATATCCATATATAAAAAAATGTGATATTTATTGTCAACCTTCTAGATATGAAGGGAAAGCAGTTACTGTAAGAGAAGCACAAATACTCGCAAAACCTGTAGTGATAACAAACTTTCCAACAGCAAAAAGTCAACTTGAGGACGGAATAGATGGTTTTATTTGTGACTTGTCAATTACTGGGATAGCAGAAGGTGTTGAAAAATTATATAAGGATTTGGATTTAAGGCAGAAGTTAATCAATAACTGTAAAATAGGAGATTACACAAATATCTCTGAAATGGAGAAAATCTATAAAATGGTTGATTAAATTATTAAAGGTACAAAAGGTACACAGTATTAGGAGGTTAAGATGTTCCCCAAAGTTAGTGTAATTGTCCCTGTCTTTAATTGTGAAAAATTCCTTTATAAATGTATAGAAAGTATATGTAAACAAACATATTCAAACATAGAAATTATCGTAGTTAACGATGGTTCAACTGATAATACTGAAAAGATTGTTCTTAAAATGAAAGAACAAGAAAATCGAATTATTTATTATAAACAGGAAAATAGTGGACCATCTGAAGCTCGAAACAAAGGGATTTCACTTTCGAAAGGTGAATATTTGATATTTATTGATTCTGATGATACTGTCGAACCAAGCTACATTGAAATGTTATTAAATGAAATGTTAATTTCTAAAGCTGATTTGGTATGCTGTGGTTATAAAGATATTTCAGAATATGGGATTGTAAATTATTCAGATTTCCATTTTAATAACAGTGCAACTGTACATTCCATTATGGAAATGGTTTGTAATGGAACAGGAGGCGTATTGTGGAGTAAGATCTTCAAAAAAGAACTCATTAGTAAAAATTCGTTAAAGATGGATAAAGATATCTTTATGTCAGAAGATCTAATATTTGTACTACAATATGTTTCAAATTGTAACTCATTTGCTTTACTTAATGAGTATTTATATAATTATAACAGACTAAATCAGGGAAGTATAAGTTCTAATATTTCAATAGATTATTTACAAAACTACATAAGTGTATCTAAGCTTTTAGAAAAGATCTTTATAGAAGCAAACTTCGATAAACAAAAAGCAAAAGAAGTAATTACAAAAAGAATACAAGAGATTGTTATTAAGTTAGTTGAACAACAAAGTTATCATATTAAAGATATTACTAAAAAAAGTTCATTATTAAATGTATATCGAATTTTATCATTAAATTATATTTCCAAGTATATGGATGATTTTTCAACTAACAAATGGCGTTATAAACCGTTTGTTTTTTTTGTGAAGAAAAGATTTATTAGAATGAGTATTATTTATGGAGTCTACCTAAATGGTTTAAGATGTATCAAAAAGAAAATTACTAGTAGAAAGAAAGTGGGTCTATGAAAAAAAAATTACTATTTGTAATTGATTCACTTGAAATTGGTGGAGCAGAAAAAAGTTTAGTATCTTTATTAAATATATTAGATTCTTCAAAATTTGAAATTGATTTAATTTTATTTAAACAAGGCGGAGATCTTGAGAGGTATGTTCCAAATTACATAAATCTTTTTCCACCACCTGAGTACTATCGTTTTTTAAATAATGAAAAATTTAATTTTAGTAAAAATATGATGTTTTTCTACCATAGAATAAAAACATCTCTCAATTTGAGGTTAAATAATATTAAAAAACGTTTGTTGCATAGTGAACAAGTAGTATATAAAAGTATTAATAAAATAATGATAGCTCCTGAAAAAAAGTATGATATAGCAATCGCTTATAGCCAGGGAATGCCAACATACTTTGTAGCACATAAAGTAAATGCCATTAAAAAATTTGCTTGGATAAACACCGACTATGCTAACACTTTATATGATAAAAATATTGATTATGAATCATATAAAAACATAAATAAAATTATAGCTGTATCTAAGAATACAAAATATTCTGTTTCTCAGATTAGAGAAGAATATAATAAAAAGGTAGAAATAATTTTAGATATATTAGATCCAAATTTGATTAATAATATGGCGGCGGAAGAACATCAGGTAGTTGAATTTGATAAGTCAACTGTAAATATATTGACAGTCGGCAGATTAGTCTCAGCAAAAGCATATGAAAAAGCGATTGAAGTGGCTAATTTACTAAAAAAAGAGGGTTATAACTTCAAATGGTTTGCAATTGGAGATGGTCCAGATAGAGAAAAACTTCAGCAATTAATAAAAAAGTTTGATCTAAATGAGTATTTTGTATTACTTGGAAAAAAGTTAAATCCTTATACATATATGAAAAATTGTGACATCTATGTTCAAACATCTATTAAAGAAGGCTTTGGACTTACAGTTTGTGAAGCGAAGATATTAAAAAGGCCGATAGTTTGTACAAACTTCCCTACAGCAAAAGAAATCATCACTCACGAAGAAGATGGGTTAATTGTTGAGCATGATATTCAGAGTATATATTACGGAATAAAAAAATACTTAGATAATGATAATTTCAAGGAAGATATTTTGAAACAATTAAATTTAATAGAGTCTTATAGTTCTGTTAACGAGGTTGAAAAATTCTACGATTTAGTGAGAAATTAAGGTGGTGAATAAAATGAAAAAGGTATTTGTGGATATTTATTTGCAATTTAATTTTGGGGATGATTTATTCTTAGATATCCTAGCAACTAAATTCCCCAATTGTGAATTTACAGTTAACTACCTGGGTAATAATTATGACGAATTTCTCTCGAATTATAATAATGTAAAGAGAAGGAAATATTCTTTTTTTAATAAAATAGGGCAGCGACTTAGACTATCTGATTCGATAACAAACTATGAGAAAGTAGCGGAGGAACATGATGCTATACTATTTATAGGTGGTTCTATTTTCAGAGAAGAAGAATATCATCATACATTATATCAAGATCGATTGAAAATGGTTAAGGAATTTAAGAATCGAGGGAAATCAGTATTTGTTCTTGGGGCGAATTTTGGTCCATTTAAGTCAGAAGTATTTCTCAATGATTACAAAGAAATCTTTGAACTTTGTGACGATGTTTGTTTTAGAGATTTGTATTCGTATAATTTATTTAAAAGTTTTCCACAAGTAAGATATGCACCAGATATTGTATTTCAAATGGATGTTAGTGAATATTTGACTGTTACAGATAAAAAGAGGATTGGATTTTCAATAATAGATGTAAGACATAAACAAGGGTTATCGAAATTTCATGATGACTATATTAGAAGTACAGTAAGAGCGATAGAAATTTTTGTGAATAAGGGATATGAATGCTGTTTAATGTCTTTTTGTGAACACGAGGGAGATTTAAAGGTTATCAATGAAATTAAATCTAATCTATCTTCTGAAATACTAAAAAAAGTATCTATCTATGAGTATAAAGGGAATTTAAAAGAAGCTATTACATTAATGGCTTCTTTTACTATATTTATCGCTGCAAGATTTCATGCTAACATCCTGGCAATCTTACTGGGGATAGGAGTAATACCAATAATATACAGTGAGAAAACTACGAATATGTTAAAAGATATAAAACTAGATGGTATTTTAGTCAATATGAATAACCTACATACACAGTATGATGAAGCAACTTTTACTAAGTCAATTAATAATAAAGTGAACTTAAGTGAGGTTTCACAAGAATCTAAAAAACAATTCATTGTTCTTGAGAAATTAATAAATAAATAATATTAAATGCAGCTCTATGAAAATGAGGAACAGAAAAGAGGAGCAATTTGTGAAAAAAAAAATTTTAGTTAACGCTTATTTTGCAAAGAACTTAGGAGACGATTTATTTTTAAAAGTATTATTTGACAGGTATCCGGATGTAGAATGGTATTTGTTAACTTCAGATAAAAGTTATAAGGAAATATTTTCGCGATATAATAAAGTTAAAATTATTAAGTCTTTAAGTTTAAATATAGGGAAAAGAGAAATTAATTTATTTTATAAAATAAACGACATATTATTGAAATACAAAAAATATGATGCATATTTGATAATCGGTGGGTCAATATTTATGGAATTCCCTTCGTGGGAAGAAAAGTTAAAGCATAGGGAGTATTTACCGAATAAATTCAAGGAGTTAAACAAACAAACCTTTATAATTGGATCAAACTTTGGGCCATTTACTGATGATACATTTATTGAAAAACATAAAGAGTTTTTCAATAAATTCGATGATATTTGTTTTAGAGATAAATACTCTTATAATTTATTTAATGATCTAAATAATGTAAGGGTCTCACCTGATGTAGTATTTAATCTGGAAACTAAATCTAGTAATAAAAAAGAAAAAGTTGTCGGTATATCACTAATAGATATAGAAAAAAGAAAGAACCTTCAGGAATTCTACAATAATTATAATAAAAAAGTGATAGAGTTAATTGAAAAATTTATTGATGTTGGCTATAGTATAAAATTATTTTCTTTTTGTGAAAATGAAGGTGATTTAAGAATTAGCAATTATATTAAAAGCAAAGTTAAAAATAGTAATAATATTAAAGTTATAAATTATGATGGAGATATTGATGAATTTTTAAATCAATTTAAAACTTGTGAAGTAATAGTTGGGACCAGATTTCATTCTATAATATTAGGAATTTTATTTGATTTAAATGTATTTTCAATTATATATAGCGAAAAAACGTATAACGTCCTTAGAGATTTAAATTTAAATACCGAGAGTAACTATTGTTATATTAAAAATATTCAAGAACTTGATGTTGAAACAGTAATTTTTAAAGAAAATAAAATAGAAAATAGAGTAGTTTTAAAAAAGGCAGAAGAACAATTCAAAAGTCTAGATATACATTTAGGTTATTCTTAGTCGATTGAATAACTAACAATAGGTTAATATATTTTGATTATGTGACTAAGTTAAAAAATATACTATTCACTTTGAACATAATAGGAATTTTATGAAGAGTGTGTTAATAGTGTGGAGGATAAATGTGAAAAAGAAGATAATATTTATGATCATAAATATGAATATAGGTGGAACAGAGAAAGCTTTACTGAATATGATATCAGAAATACCGACAGATAAGTATGATATTACACTACTTCTTTTAGAGAAATATGGAGGCTTTTTAAATTACATTCCCAGTGGAGTAAATGTTAAATACTTAACGGAATATAAAAATATAAAAGATCTATATAACAATGCCCCAAATCAGAACATTAAAACTTACATAAGACAAAATAAGTTTCATAAAGCAATTCAGTTATTCTTTTCTTATTATTTATCAAAGTTATTAAGAAATAGAAGTACTTTTTTTAATTATATTTTAAAAGACATACAATCTGATGATATCAACTATGATATTGCTATCGCTTATGCTGGTCCTATGGATCTAATTTCCTATTTTGTATTAAATAAAATAAAGGCAAAGAAAAAATTTCAATGGGTTCATTTCGATGTTTCAAAGATAGCTTTCAATGCAGATTATGAATATAAAATGTATAAAAAATTCGATAAAATTTTTATTGTATCTCAACAAGCTAGGGAAAAGTTTATTAAATTATTACCTTCTTTGAAGGATAAAACAGAGGTAATTCAAAATATAGTTTCACAGCGTTTGATATATAAAGAAATGAAAAGCGCTAATGGATTTTTAGATAATTTTAAAGGAATTAGAATTTTAACAATTGGAAGATTAACATCTGAAAAAGGTCAAGATTTGGCAATAAAAGTGTTATCAAGATTAATTAAGAATGGATATAACATAAAATGGTATTGTATTGGAGATGGAAATTCTCGTAAAAAATACGAACAATTAATAAACGATTACAATCTGAAAAATAACTTTGTACTTTTAGGGTCTGATCCTAATCCTTATCGATATTTAGATGAGTGTGATATATATGTTCAACCATCTAGACATGAAGGGTTCTGTATAACTTTAGCTGAAGCTAAGTGCTTAAATAAGCCTATTGTAACCACTAATTTCTCAGGAGCTAAAGAACAGATAGATCATGGCAGAACCGGTTTAATTGTAGATATAAATGAAAATGATATTTATAATGGTGTGGTTAAATTAATTGAAAATACAAATTTAAGAATAATATTTGAAACTAATCTAAAAAATGATAGTAAATTATCTAAGAGACCTTTAGATAGATTTTATTACTACGCTAAATAATTATTAAGGAAGGGAAAAATATGTCTAAAATAAGTGTGATTGTGCCAGTATACAATGTAGATGAATTTTTACCTAACTGTATTAGTTCGATTTTAGAGCAAACTTATAAAGACATTGAACTCATTCTAATAAATGATGGATCAACTGATAAATCTGGAGAAATATGTAATGAATTTGCTGAAAAAGATGATAGAGTTAAAGTACTTCATAATAAAAATTCGGGCCCTTCTTCAGCACGAAACGCAGGAATTAAATTAGCGCAAGGTGAATTTATTGCCTTTGTAGATGCAGATGACACGATTGAACCTAATATGTATGAAATATTACTAAAACATTCTTTAGAGCATAATGCTGATATAGTTGTTTGTCCTTTTAAAACAATTAACTTAGTTAATAATACCGAAGCTATATCTTCCATAATGAAAGATGCAAATATTATTTTTGATAAACATAAGATAGAGAAACAAATAATACCATCAATCTTAAATAATAAAACATACAGTTTAATGCCAATTTTTAATAAGCTTTATAAAAAATCATTGTTCTATTCCAATAACATAAAGTTTGATACTGAAAAGAGTCATAGTGAGGACGCAAGATTAAATTTCACATTATTAACAATAATTAATAACCTAGTTTATATAGAGCAGCCATTATACAATTACTTCATAAGAGAAAGAGATTCATTAACAAATAAAATTAGAAGTGATCTACATATATACGCTTTTGATAATAAAAATTTTTTGATAGCTCTGAGTAAAAAATATAGTTTAGATAGATATATCAATAATATTAGAGAACATTTTTCGAGAGTTGTTTTGTCTTATTTACAGGAAATTGTAAATAGTGATTTATCTCAAAATCAAAAATATAAAATAATATCGGATATTCTAGGAAATGAAGAATTTAAAAGTGACCTTAACTATATTAAAACATCTTCACTTTATCTGAATTTATTAAAAATTATTTGCAATATTAAAAATGAAAAAATTTGTCTATACTTTATAAAATTCAAACTTAAATTACAATTTTTTATAAATAAGGCTAGTTAAAAATGAGAATAAATAATTCACTTAAAAATATTTTTGTTAGCATACTAGGACAACTCATCTTAATATTTTTAGGATTTGTGTCTCGCAAAGTGTTTTTGGATAGTTTAGGAATAGAGTACTTAGGTATAAATGGTTTACTAACCAATGTTATATCCTTACTCGCATTGGTGGAAAGTGGAATAGGTGCTAGTATAGTATTTTTTTTATATAAGCCATTAGCTGAAAAAGATACTCCTAAAATAATTGCATTGGTACAGTTATATAAAAAGGCGTATATAATAATAGTTATTATTATTACTATCTTAAGTATTGGGCTCTATCCATTTTTAGAAAAGTTAATTAATATAAACGAGATAGATTTATCTTTCTCAATAATATACTTTCTATTTGTAGCTAAAAATATTATTTATTATTTGAATGCACATAGAGTAGCATTGATTAATGCAGATCAAAAGGAATATATACTTGCTCGAATAAATATCATATTCCAAGTAATTACAACAGTTGCAAAAATTTTAGTATTAATTGAAACTCAAAATTTCATATTCTATTTAACAATTGAATTAATAATATACATTATTCAAACAGTTTATAATGGAATGGTCGTAGAAAGAAAATATTCTTATTTAAAAACAAACGTAAAATATTCAATAAATAAAGAAGAAAAAGCGGGTTTAATTAAAAATATTAAAGCATTATTTTTACATAATATTGGTGGTTTTGTCTTACTTGGTACAGATAATATTTTGATATCTGCTTTCATTGGAATTGCTACAGTAGGTATTTATTCAAATTATACAATGATAATTGGACAATTAAATTCCCTATTATCTCCCATATTAAATGGTATTGGTGCAAGTGTTGGGAATTTAATTGCTACTGAAAATACGGAAAAAAGGTATGCAGTATTTAAAACAGTTTATTTAGTAAACTTTTGGGTCTATTCAATTAGTACTATATTCTTATTTAATTTGTTGGAACCTTTTATTAATTGGTGGCTTGGAAAAGGGCTTCTATTAGATAAATATATATTAATAATATTATTAATTAACTTTTACTTAACAGGTATGAGATCATCAATTTTTACTTTTAAAGCAAAAGGAGGAATATTTGTACAGGATAAATATATTCCATTGATAGGTGCTTTTATTAACTTAATTTTATCCATTGTGTTTGTAAGGATATTTGGTTTATTTGGTATATTTTTAGGTACAACTATTAGTACTTTAAGTGTCTTTTGGATAGGTCCGCGGCTGGTTTATAGAAATATATTTAATAAGCATGTTACTCCTTATTTTATTAAATATATTTACTATTTCTTATTAACTATTATTATGTGCTATATCACTAATTATATCTGTAGTAATCTTTTAACTGAAAATACTTTATTAACATTAGTCCTTAGGGGAACTGTCTGTTTGTTTATTGCTAATTCCTTCTACTTAATAATCTTTTATAGAAGTGAAGAATTTATATATATAAAAGATATTTTTCTTAGTAATTTATCAAGTATTAAGAAAAAGTTTAAATCTGTACGATGCTAGTCCCAAAAATACAAATGTGCTAAATGACAATGAAACTAAGAAAGGATTGTCAGACGTAGTGAAAGACTATTTTGTTTCACATTCACCTGATTTTAATCTAAAGTAGAAAAAAGGTCGAAAACCTCTGATTAGAACTAGAGGTTTTCGACCTTTTTTCAGTATACTCTTAATTATTATTGGGAATGTTTTGAAATAGTAAAATAATTATAGAATAGGAAAATTACAATATGACGAAAAGATTAGAAACAATTGATATAGTAAGGGGAATTACGATATTATTAGTTGTAGTTGGACATACTGAGGCTCCAGTATGGTTAAATGGTTTCTTAAAATATTTCCGGATGCCTTTATTTTTTTTAGTATCCAGGTTATTTATTTAGCACTACAAAGTATATTAACAATATTAGTAAGCTAATATCAAATCGATTTTGGACTTTACTTGTTCCTTATTTCTCTGCGGGGATTTTTTCTTTATTTTTCACATTTCTTTTACAGTATTTAGGCCGAGGTAATGTTAATTTGAATAACCAGTTATTTGGAATTCTATATGGTAATGGTGAATGGTTGGTGAATATTCCCGTATGGTTTTTGGTTTGCTTATTTTGTTCGCAAGTAGTATTTTGTTTTACATATAAACATATACAAAGATTTAATATATTTTTTCAAACTTTATTTTATTTGTTATTGGGGATAATTGGTTTTATTATTAGTAAAATTATATACTTACCGTGGGGTTTAGATATTGCACTGGTTTCACAACTCTTTTTATTTATTGGTTATAAATTCAAAGAACACAAAATAATAGAAAAAAGAGTTAGATTATTTAGCTCTTTTACAATTTTATTAACTGTTATATTCATGATTTCTATTCTTATTAATCCTCCAGTTGATATGAATACTAGAGAATACAACAATATCATATTGTTCTACCTAGGTGGAATTTCTGGAAGTATATTAGTTTTAAAATGTTGCGTATTAATTTCTCCTGTTCGTTCAGTAGTAAGCGCACTTAAGTATATTGGTAGAGATTCATTGATTATTTTAAGTTTTCATTTTGTATTTGGTTTTATTACAGTCGGATTAGTGTACTATTTATTTTTTGATAAATATCCTAGTTGGTATATTAATTGGATTTTCAGTGTATTAATTTCATTGTTAATAGGAGTTGGGATAAAAAAAATACCAATATTAAATATTTTGTTTTATGGTAAAAAATACGAATACAGTAGATTTTATAACAAAAAGATTCGATATAAATTTATAAATTTTAAGCGTTCAGTTTAAATTTCGCCGTATAATAAATATAGTTTAGATCCAAAGGATTAAATGGTAAGCATTGAAAAAGAATGCAAAAAAAATATCACTTATGAAGAAATAAGAATTTTTTGAAACTAATTATATTGTATGGATAACTCAGTCTTTATTTTCATAATTTATAATTGGGAGAGTGAGAAAATGTTTTGGATAAAATATCATCATCTCCCAACTATAATATTCAGGGTTTACTCATGGAAAAGTAGTTAGGTTCCTTAAATACTGGAACCTAACTGTAAATTTAAATTTTGAGTAAAAACAATATTAGACTTGATATTTTCATTATTTTGAGCAATCAATTTTGTTTTTGGTATAGCTAATGTTGAACCATTTTTTCTATATGCACCGTCAATAGTAAGAGTTCCTTTAGTATTATTTCCTGAATTGTTAGTTGTTACAATTGTATTATCGGATAGATTTAGATAATTTTCAGTAAAAACCCTTAATGTATACATACTACTAAGAGCAACACTTTTGTCTATTACACTAAAAGTATTATTAGTTATATCTAACCTCGGTATATAACTAAAAGAAACTCCAGGTCCTCTAGCTTCATGAACAGCTGTTCCTAAAGGAGCATCCCAAATAACTTTGTTGTTTATAAAACTATGAGCAACGTAACTATTATCTTTGGCCAACACTTCAGTTGGACTAAACAAACCTGCACCATCAAACCTAAGTGATAGATTATTAAAAATTGAATTTTCAACACGCATAGAATCGGTTACAACTATTGACGAATAGTTTATTTTATTACCACTATGAATAAATTTGCAATTTTCAATAACTAGATTTTTTGTTTTTACAAGATTTCCTCCGCCATTATCATATGTTAAAAATTTCACGTTTGAAAAGTGCACATTTTCAGAAGTATTCCCTGTTGCTACCCAACGATTACATCTTCTAATATCAAATAACGAATCATGTATTTCAAGATATTCACTACCGAAGGAAAATGAGTCAATTTTACCAGGATCATCGAAAGTAAACTTACAATTAATAATTTTTGTTGTCTCACCACCAAAATGAATACCAGATTTTGAAAATACACAATTCTCTAAAGTGGTGTTTCCTCCATTAATACTAAATGTATGGCCAAAGATAGAATCGTTTCTAAACGTACAAAATGTACCATCCTGTTCAACACCACTAGTTATAGATCTACCATTAATACTACCATAGTACATATTATTTAAAGAAAAATAATCATCTCCACTGCCAGAGAAAACAAATGGTCCTCTAAATTTATTATTTTCAACATGTACTCCTCTAGTGCTAATACAGACAAATGCTCCTGCTCTGTTGTCATATATATTACAGTTTCTAATCGTTATTTTTTGATTCGCCATGTAACCATCTTCAATATCGATTCCATATCCCGGATTGGTACCTGTTGATTTACTCATCGGATTGCTATTATTATAAATCTCACAACTATCAAATGTTACAAATCTTCCACCATTAATTGATGCACCTAGTCTTCTATTTTTATGTGATTTACAATTTGAAAAATTTATATACTGCGGAATTTTAGCGCACATGACATAATGTAAGTTACCGCTCATTAAATCGAAGTTCTGTAAAAATGAGAATCTTACTTTTGTTGTACCCTCGGGTAATGATTCTAAATAGATAAATTCATAAGAACGAGTATTTCTAAAACCTAGATAGGTATTATCGGCTTTGTAAAAATGCACTTTTATTACAGTTTTATTGAGGTTACTTCCGGTACCATATCCACCATAGCCATCACCAGAATAATAAAAGTATCCAACAGATTTTACTAAGTTGCCAGTAACATCAAAAAATTTTGAAACTGTAGTAAAGTCGGTCTTTGTATTATCAATATTTCCTTGACTATTAATATCTCCCTTTGCAAAATGTCCTGGATGTTGAGCTCCACCTATTGCAGAAAAATCCATTGAAGTTACAATTCCATCTCCAGTACATTCAAATGTTTCACAATCTTTTATTGAAATGTTATAACATGAATTTTTACATTCAATCCCATGTCCCCATTCATGAGTGCCACCACTTGAATAATTATGAGTTTCTCTATCACCTTTTACAGTAGCACCTTCAATTGTAACGTTTTTAATGCCATCACAAGTCAGAATAGAATATTTTGTGAGATTATTTGATTCTTTAATGAACAAACAATCATAAAATTTATAATGTGTGTTACTTCTCAGTAATATAGAAGAATTTTTATCAATAAGATACTGACCTTTTGGTACTACAACAGTATAAAGATTATTATCTTTTGCCCATAAAAATGCACTATTAATACCATTCGTCGTATTCAAAGCATCTGTTCCATCATTCTTAATACCCCAGCGATCAAGTTCTACTACATAGATTGCATTAGAACTAACCATAAAAAATATCATTCCTCCTATTTTAAAAATAATATTGCGTTTACTATATTAAATGCTAGTAATTATCAAAATGCTTGGACAAAATTGTAATAATAAAAATGGTTGTATATTAAAACTTACATATCTAATTGTTTCTTACGGGATTTATTAGTTAAATATCCCGAAAAGGTTGAATAATAATTAGCAGGAGTGTAATATGAAAATGTATTCTTTATAAAGAACATTTTTGGGAATCTTACAATTTTCCCCCTAAATGTGAAAATAAACTATTTTAATTATAGGGAAGGTGTAAGGAGTAGATATCAATCAAATTCATTCATATGTTACTGCGAATACATTCTTTATTAAGAATTAAGTTAGAGTTTTCCCACTACTCAATCATTACTATTAAGAATAAATCTTTCGGAGGTTAAATCTATGGCAATTCTAATCACAGGCGGAGCAGGTTATATTGGATCCCACACATGCGTAGAATTATTAAACGCGGGATATGAAATAGTTGTACTCGATAATTTATCCAACAGTAAAAACAATTCACTCGATCGAATTAGAGAAATAACAGCAAAGGATTTAAAATTTTATCAATCAGATTTGTTAAACAAGGAAGAATTACGAACTATATTTACTAAAAACAATATAGAAGCAGTCATTCATTTTGCAGGATTAAAAGCTGTTGGAGAATCAGTTTCGATACCTCTGCATTATTATCACAATAATATCACTGGATCATTAATTTTATGTGAGGTAATGGAGGAATTCGGGGTCTATAATATGGTATTCAGTTCATCGGCTACTGTTTATGGGATACAAGATCAAGTTCCACTTTCAGAGAAATTACCCCTTCAAGCTACGAATCCTTATGGAAGAACAAAATTAATGATTGAGGAAATCTTACGTGATATTTATATTTCGAATAATAATTGGAGTATAGCCTTGCTGCGTTACTTTAATCCAGTAGGTGCTCACCCTAGTGGTCTGATAGGTGAAGATCCAAATGGCATACCAAATAATCTTATTCCATATATTAATCAGGTAGCTGTTGGAAAATTAACTGATCTAAAAGTTTTTGGGGACGACTATGCTACACATGATGGAACTGGTGTTAGAGATTATATTCATGTTGTTGATCTTGCTGCAGGTCATTTGAAAGCATTAGAAAAGGTTATGAAGGTAAAAGGGGTGGATGCATATAACCTTGGCACGGGTAATGGTTATAGTGTTTTGGAGATGATTAAAGCTTTTGAAGATGTTTCTGGAAGAGATATTCATTATAAAATAGTAGAAAGACGACCTGGAGATATCGCAATAAGCTATGCAGATGTTACAAAAGCGGAAAAAGAATTACAGTGGAAAGCTGAAAGAGGATTAAAGGAAATGTGTGAAGACTCTTGGCGGTGGCAGGTAAATAATCCAAATGGATTTAATAGTGATATTAATGATAAGAAAAAGCTTATTTCTTTGTAGCATTACAGTTTCTTCTTGTTCGCATCTTTAACAGTATATTAGGTTTAAAAAAATTGTTAAATTACGCTATTGCGTTCTTAATAAAATTATAGTATTGTTCTTTATATAGTATTTATTTTATATAAATTCCGCTTATTTATATCCAATTGTTCTTTATTAAGAAGTTATAAAGGTTTTTTAAAGTAGGAATAAGTAATTCCCTCAATTTACTTATCTATTGAGATTTATAATATAGTAAGAAATTAGTTTAATTGTTTAGCTATAACCAAATTTACTTATAGCAGCTTTTGTGAACAATATATTATATCGTTCTTTATTAAGAATTAACTTTGTAATAAATTATTATGAATCCTGTTATATAGAAATTGGAAACTTCAATAGAGCTATAAGAGAGGTTTACGAAAATGTTCAAAAAAGTTTGTACTCGATGCTTAAATCAATCATTTAGCAGTACAAAAATAGACCGTTGGCAATGTCCTCACTGTGGGTTTGACCTTAAAGAGGTAAGAGCTTTTAGTGTTGATCACTCTTTTAATATTTTAGATACAAATAAACGCATTAACCAACATCGAGGCAGGATGAATTATAAAAGCAGAATAAACTAAAACATATTGGGATTTTGGAGGAACGACATGAGTGCAATTGCTGGCATAATTAATTTTAGTAACGAGCCTATCCCATATGAATATTGCAGAAATATTATGAAGTCACTAGAGAGATACCCAGCTGATGATGTACAACTTTTACAGAAGGAAAATGTTTTTTTGGGGTGTCACTCCCAATGGATTACACCTGAGTCAGTTGGAGAGAAGTTACCGTATTTTGATGCGGAGAGAAGGTTAGCGATAACTGCAGATGCCATAATTGACAATCGTGATGATCTGTTTGAGAGATTACAAGTTCCTCTGGAAAAAAGAAAAACTATTAAAGATAGTGAATTAATATTACTTTCCTACCATAAATGGGGAGAAAAGTCCCCAAAGTATTTACTTGGTGATTTTGCTTACATAATTTGGGATGAAAGAAGTAGAAAAATATTTGGCGCTAGAGATTTTTCGGGCAACAGGACCCTCTATTATCATCAAAACGGACAACAATTTTTATTTTGTACAGTAATGAACCCTTTATTGTCTGTACCCTGTATTAAAAAGCAATTAAATGAACAATGGTTAGCTGAATTTATTTCGAATCCTGGTATGCATGAATCTGTTGATATTTTCTCATCCGTCTATCAAGAGATAAAACAAGTGCCTCCATCACATTCAATATCCATCACGAATAATAACATTGTATTTAATAGATACATAACCCTGACAACAGAGGGGGAAAAACAAAAATTTAAAACTAATGAAGAGTACGAAACTGCCTTTCGTGAAGTATTTAAACAGTCAGTATCTTGCAGGCTACGCACACAACATAAGGTTGGAGCCCATTTAAGTGGTGGTTTGGACTCTGGCTCAGTTGTTAGTTTTGCTGCAAAAAGTTTAGAGAAAGAAAATAAAAAACTCCATACATTTAGTTATATACCACTTGAAGGTTTTATAGATTGGACTCCTAAAAGTAGGGTGGCTGATGAAACCCCTTTTATTAAATCTACTGTTAATTATGTAGGGAATATAAATGATCAATATTATCGCTTCGAGGGAAAAAGTGCATTTTCAGACATTGATGAATGGTTAAATATTCTTGAAATGCCATATAAGTTCTTTGAAAATTCCTATTGGATGAAGGGGATGTATGAGATTGCCCAAGAGCAAGGTATCGGAATACTCTTAAATGGAAAAAGAGGAAATTACACAATATCCTGGGGCCCTGCACTAGATTATCAAAGTGCTTTATTGAAGAAATTAAAGTGGATAAAACTTTATAAAGAATTGGATAAGTATAGTAAAAATCGTGGGATAAAAAAATCAAGGTTATTTTCGATCATTACTAAAAAGGCATTTCCTGTTTTAAGAAATAAAGATATTTTTTATTCAATTCCAAGTTTTATTAATCCAAGTTTTGCAAAAAGAACAAATGTTTTTGAAAGACTTAAAGATCATGGTGTAGATACAGATGGTTCCTCAGTTTCAGATGCATATGAAGGTAGAAGGAAACAATTTGATCAGTTGTTTTTTTGGGGGCTAACTGGAACTAACAGTACAAAATTATCTTTACAATATTCATTAATTGAAAGGGATCCTACCAATGATTTAAGAGTTATTAAATTTTGTTTAGGTGTTCCTGAAAATCAATATGTGCAAAATGGATTAGATCGAGCGCTAATAAGAAGATCAACGATGGGCTACCTCCCTGATAATGTTCGTTTGAATCAACGGAAAAGAGGAGTCCAGGGAGCTGATGGGATTCAAAGAATGGCTCATGACTGGGGATTATTTACAAAAGAACTAGAATTTTGTCTTAAAGATCCAGTGTTAACAGAGTTCGTGAATTCTGATGTTATCCAAGAAGCCTTGTCCAATATCAGACTTAATCCAAAACCAGAATTAATTTTTCATGAGGATTTTAAGATACTGATGAGAACGATAATCCTTTATCGTTTCTTAAAAAAACAATGAAGGGAGGTGAAAATAGTGAAAAAAAATTGGCAATCACCATTACTAGAAGTTCTTGATCTTAAAGAAACAATGGCAGGACCGGGGTTAAGATATGTTGATACTGAGCAAAACGATCCAGATCCAGAAGATGCAGATCATTACAGCTAGAATTAAAAGCTTATGGATTGCCCTTATACAAATATGTATGAGGGCCTTATTGCAAATGAAGCTTAGCGGAGTGAACTAAGATGACTATTACTAAAAAATATCAATTATTTGATTTAATTATAAAAAGTGATATGGGACTTCCAGAATTAAATGAGGTGGGAGTGTTCACCCATGGAAAAATGGATGAAATTCATATTAAAGTTACTGATTTATCAAATTTATGGGCTCAAGTTGCAGATTTTGAAAGAAGATATATCGTAAAAGATAATTTTGTAATGTTTCAGGTTACAAATACAGCTATCTTTTGTATCGAGAATGGTAAAAATATTCTTGTTTCCCCTATGATAGGAGTAGATGAAAACAAAATTCGCCTTTATATTCTTGGCTCCTGTATGGGAATCCTTCTTATGCAAAGAATGTTTCTTCCTTTGCATGGAAGTGTTATTAATGTGAATGGAAAAGCTTACGCATTTATTGGAGATTCAGGAGCAGGAAAATCTACTATAGCTTCAGCATTTATCAGCAAAGGCTATGATTTATTAACAGATGATTTGATAGCAGTCTCATTTTCTGAAAATAATGAAGTAATTGTTAAACCATCCTATCCACAACAAAAACTGTGGCAAAATAGTATCGATCATTTTGGCATGGAAGTAAGTAAATACACTCCATTGTTCGAGAGAGAAAACAAATATGCTATTCCTGTTACTAACAACTTCTATCATAAACCATTAATTTTATCAGGTGTTTTTGAATTAATCAGTGATCATGGAATAAAACAAGTAGAGATACATCCGCTTAACAAACTAGAAAGTTTAAGAACATTATATAAACATACATACCGAAACTTTTTAATCCAAAGGCTTGGTCTAGTTGATTGGCACTTTCAAACAAGTATCAAGCTCTCAAATCAGGTGATTATGTATCAATTAAAAAGACCAGCAACTGAATTTACCGCTAATGAACTAGTCCGAGTGGTGTTAGACACAATTGATAGGGAGGTAGGAGTCTATTGAAAGAGTTTAAATTCTCGTTAGAATCAATTATTGTTCAAGGGAAGGGTAACATTGTAAGTGATATGGATGGAGAAAAGGTGATGTTAAGTATTAAGAATGGGAAATATTATAACCTTGGAGAAGTGGGTAGTGTTATTTGGGGATTTATTGAATCCCCCATTACAGTAAAGCAGCTAATAATAAGTCTTATGGACAATTATGAGGTTGAAGAAAAAGTTTGTACAGAACAGGTTCTCTCTTTTCTATCGAGTCTGCTAGAAGAAAACATTATTCAAGTAGAAGAAAAGGTATCTCTGTAATGGAGTTCTTTAATAATTAAAATGAAATTGATTAATAGAATTCAAATTTTTTTAAGTCAAAAACCAAAAACGCAACTACTTTTTATTGAAGCGTTCATTCTTTTAGGTTGGGCAAGGAAAGTGAAGGAAAAACCATTTGCAGAGGTTGCTCCATTGTTAGGAATGAAAATGGATGAAACAGCTGTTTCAACTGTAATAGATAAAAAAGCAGTAAAAGAGGTTGCTAGTGCTGTTAATGTTATGAGTCGCTATACATTTTGGGAAAGTATGTGTTTAGTTAAGGCAATTGCAGCGATGAAGATGCTTGAAAGACGTAAAATTGAGAGTACATTATACTTGGGTACGGCTAAAGATGAGAATGGGAAGTTAATTGCCCATGCTTGGCTTAGAAGTGGTCCTTATTATTTAACAGGATCTGAGGAAATGAAGAGATTTACAGTTGTAGGAAAATTCGCGAAGAAAATAAGTAAAGCTCATGAAGGAGAAACCTATGAATAATAATCCCGGGCTTGGATTAGAAGAATTACCGAAGGAACTTAAGCTTATTCTTGAGCTTCTAAAAGAAAATAGTTTGATCACAAAAGGAATGTTTGAAGGTATCGATTGGGATTTATTCATTCGTCTTGCAATTCACCATCGAGTATACTCTACTCTATTTTTTAAGGTGAAAATCAATGAGTTAGTTCCCCAACAGGTTGTTAACAGATTTGCTTTTGAATATAAGAAAAACACTTTTAAAATGCTCTATTTAAGTGGTGAAATGGAACAAGTAAGCAAGTTATTTGATCAAAACAACTTAAAACTTATTCATTTAAAAGGTCCAATTCTTGCCAAGGAATTATACGGGGATGTTTCCCTTCGTACATCAAGTGATTTAGATGTGCTTGTTCCTATTTCAGATCTAAGTAAGATCGATGATTTACTAATAGAGCTAGGATATGAAAAAGATGAACTTGTTAGTGTGCTAAATGATTGGAAATGGAGACATCATCATATTGCCTATTTTCATCCTAAAAAGCAAATTAAGCTTGAAGTTCATTGGCGATTAAATCCTGGACCTGCAAAAGAACCAAGCTTTGAAGAGTTATGGAAACGGAAAAGGACTAGCTTGACCACTAGCAATCCAGTTTATTACTTAGGTCCAGAGGATTTGTTTTTGTTTTTAGTCTCACATGGTGCAAGACATGGATGGTCTAGGCTTCGCTGGTTACTTGATATTCATCAAATACTTAAACAATCACTTAACTGGAATAAGATAAATCATTTAATGAAAAAGTATCAATTTATGCAAGTTGCTGATCAATCACTTTTACTATGTTCAAGACTGTTTGGTACACCACTTAATGGTGAACTGAAACACAGGATTCAGAGCAAAAGATCTTGGGAGCTAGCTCGATTGTCGGTGTTTTATTATGAAAGAATGGTAAATTTACATAGTGAACCACTACCACTTGACGTTGCCAACTACCATAAACGCTATTTATATTCTATTAAATCTTTTCAGCATAAATTATTATTTAATTTAAGTTTTTTATATCCATACCCGATGGATATGAAGTTACTAAAACTACCAAAGTATCTCCACTTTTTGTATTTTCCATTACGGCCAATATTGTGGGCGTTTCGAAAATCAATGACAGATTAATAGGAGAGAGCATTGTATATGAAACAAATTCTCTATTTCACAAAAAAATTACACCAACATACGGGTAAGATTCTTTACTTAAACCTAGTTGGAATGATATTAATTAGTCTCTTTGAAGGAATAGGTCTCTTCTTAATCATCCCATTATTGGCTTTAACAGGTGTGGTGAATCTAGAATCATCTGAAGGTTCTACAATTACATTTATTAGCAAGATGTTTAGTAATATTCCTAATGAAATAGGTCTCCCAATGATTTTAGGAATTTATGTTGTGCTTTTGACTGGACAAAGTTACTTTCAGCGAAAACAGTTAATTTTGAATGCGAAAATACAACAAAGCTTTCTACGCCACTTAAGAGAGAAAACATATATTTCCCTTATGCAATCTAACTGGGGTTTCTTCTTAAACAAGCGAAAGACCGATATTAGTAATACGATGACTACCGAGTTAGCACGAGTTGGAACAACAACTAATTTATTTTTGCAATTTATTGCTTCACTTGCATTTACATGTATTCAAATTGGAATTGCTTTTTGGCTATCGGTAAAAATGACATTATTTGTGTTGTTTTTTGGACTCATATTAATCTATTTATCTAGAAAATTTATAAAAAAAGCATCCTCATTAGGTGGGGCAACTACAAAATTATCTCAAACATATCACGCTGGAATTATCGATCATTTTAATGGTATTAAGGATATAAAAAGTAATACCTTGGAGGAACCGCGTATCAAATGGTTCCGAAACTTATGTATGCAAATGGAAGAAAATGTTAATGAGCTTGTAAAATTGAAAACGGCCTCTCAATTACGATATAAGATTGCCTCTGCCTCTCTTATTACTGTATTTATTTATGCATCCATTCAGTTATTTCAAGCACAACCAGCTCAATTATTGTTAATTGTTTTAATTTTTGCTAGACTATGGCCCAGATTTTCAGGGATTCAATCTACTTTAGAAACGATGGGGTCAATGCTCCCAGCTTTCGATTCACTACTTAGGTTACAGGAAGAAAGTAAAGCATCAAAAGAAATAAAAGAAAACGTAACATACAATTCAACACATAAACTTTTTATTAAGGAAGAGATTGAATGTAATGGAGTATTCTTTCGATATTCAACTGATGAAACATCTTCATATGCATTAGAAGATATACATGTATCTATTCCAGCAAAAAAAATGACTGCTGTAGTTGGTCGATCTGGTGCTGGGAAAAGTACGCTAATTGATTTATTAATGGGATTAAATCAACCAGAGAGAGGGCAAATAATAATAGATAGGACACCTTTAACAGATGAAAATCTACTACCTCTGAGACGATCAATCAGCTATGTGTCACAAGATCCCTTCTTATTTAATACAAGTATTCGTGAAAATCTGACAATGGTTTTTCCAGATGCATCTGATGAAGAAATATGGGAGGCTTTAGAGTTTTCAGCGTCTGCTGAATTTGTAAGGAAGTTTTCTAAAGGTCTCGACACACTAATCGGCGACCGTGGCATAAGACTCTCTGGCGGAGAGCGACAACGATTAGTCCTAGCAAGGGCAATCTTAAGAAACCCATCTATCCTAGTACTAGATGAAGCTACTAGCGCCTTAGATACAGAAAATGAGAAGAAAATCCAAGAAGCTTTAGAGCAATTAAAAGGAAAAATGACGATCGTCGTTATTGCCCATCGTCTCTCAACAATTCGAAATGCTGACCAGGTAATTGTGTTAGATCAAGGAAAGGTCGTCCAAAGTGGTGGATTTAATCAATTAGCAAAAGAGAAAAGGAGTATGTTTAGTAATCTCTTAAGGAATCAACTGGAAGTAAATTGAGATTCTCATTAAATAGAAAAATTTTTCACATAAACACTCACTTTCATTTAGTGGGTGTTTTAATTTTAAATTGTCAATAACTTACTGGGGCGATGCATATGAGAAAAGCAGGAGGAAAGATATTCGTAGGCATTTTGTTACTTTTGATTGCTCTAATCTTTTATACTTCTTGGGACAACAACAGAGTAAAAGTAGTAAAGCAAGATATTATTATTGAAGATTTACCAGAGAAGCTAGATGGATATAAAATTCTCCAAATAACAGATTTACATGAAAAGGTGTTTGGATCTAATCAGAAAGATTTAATAAGCAAAATTAATTCAATTGATTATGATGCGATCGTTTTTACTGGAGATATGCTAGTTAGTGATGATAGTAGTAACTATAAACCTTATTACGATATAATAGATGGAATTAAAAAAAAAGAACATGCTTTATTTGTTTCAGGGAATTCAGACCCTAGTAATTATGTGTATGACAATGCAGGGAATGTCGGGAAACATGATTTTATAAAGGGGATGGAATCTAGAGGGGTTATGCTTCTTGAATCTGTTTATTCGATTCAAATTGATGCAGCTAAAATCCATTTTGTTGATTTTGAATTATCAACTTTAAATACAAAAATGAGGGATGGATTACCAAATATAATCGGTAAATCCCTGAGAAACATAGATTATCGTAATAAATTACTGGACGAGATAACAAAATTGGATAATGTTGATAACTCTGATATACTAATCGGTTTGAATCATTATCCGGTTGTCGATGCAAAAATAGATCAATTGAATAATCATGAATATCATGTGTTTCGAGACTATGACCTAATTATGGCTGGACACTACCATGGTGGCCAAATAAGACTACCTTTTTACGGTGCTCTTTTTGTTCCGGAACCGTACTATGAACGTAGCGGTTTATTTCCTCCACTAAATAGAGTAAAGGGACTTTGGGAATATAAGCAAACAAAGCAATATGTAAGTGCGGGATTAGGAAGTAGTCAAACAGTTTCATTTTTGAAGTTTCGATTGTTCAACACCCCTGAAATTAATGTTTTAACATTTAAGAAAAAAGGCTAGTTTTTCAGAAATATGTTAACTTGAGTAAAAATAGAAATATGTTCATATATTAATTGTTTAGCCTGTAGTATTTTGGATATATAGAAAACTCTTCCTTCTATTATTTATGAAGGAAGACGGATTTTAAAAATCCAAAGCATCTTTTATTATATAATGTTAGATAGTCTTTAAAACTAATCCTTTTCTCTGTCCTTAGTTCTAATGTTAAGTGATATTCTGAAGGTAGGAGCCATTCATTAATTGCAATCAATCGATGTTTAACGGTATCAAAACTAAAAAATAAATAATCAAAATAATCTATATACACTTTCACATTCCTAAAGCTAGAATCTCTTATCGCTTCATATTGCCAGTAAAAACCTTTTTGATATAGAAAGGGAAGTGTTTTAATTTCCTTTACATGAGGAAAGTTTCGATAAACAATTGATAACGTTCGTTTCATACGATTTAAGGTTTTATGTCGAGTAGCTACATTAAATAGATTAATATAGTCTATATGGTTACCCATTACATGAATCATCTGAGTGATATCTAAGAAATGCTTCATCGAATCTAAATTATGCCTCCAAGCATGAAGACAAATCATGTAAAACGTATGATAATCAGATAGTTGTTTGACATTTTCATAGTGTTTAAAAGGAGTTGACTGTTCCCAAAATTCTTTAATAGAAAACTCACTCGTATTTTCCTTTAAAATATCCCAATGAATCTCAACAACAAGCGGAACTGGTGAACCAGGTAATTCCTTACTCAAACTACAATGAAAATGACCTGGAGCACCTTCTTCTTCCATTATATATCCCAATTCCTTCACACACTCTGTTACACGGTCTAGATCATGCGGCTTTATTAATAGGTCAATATCTGAGGTTGATCTTGCAGCTATATGGCCAAAGTATTTTTCTGCAAACAACACACCTTTTAAAGGGATGGCTGGAATACCTAATTGATCCAAAATAGACAGAATCTTTTCTGTTTGATTCTTAATAAAGAGATTTTGTATTAGAACTTGATTAAACGTATTCTTCAGTCGATTTTGAAAGAAAGGGGGAGTAAGTTCTAGTCGATCTTGTTGTTTTAAGTGAAAATAAACTTGAGGAGATATTGAAAAGTATTCGATGTCATCAATTAATCTTTCATAATCACCAGCTTCACTTGGAAGTGAAGAGTTGTGATCATATAAGGATTGTAAAAAGTTTATTAACATTTTTTCTTCCCCTTTTCATTTGGAAACTACTGATAAATGTAAATCCCTACTTTGATTATTTAAAAACTGTGTTTGAGTAAGTTTTCTATAAAGTCCATCTTGTGACATAAGCTCTTGATGGTTTCCTTTTTGAACAATTCTCCCTTCATCCATTACAAAAATCAAATCTGCATGTTGAATCGTTGATAACCGATGAGCTATTACAAGTGTAGTCCTATTTTTCATCAGTCGATCCAACGCTACCTTAACCTGAAATTCTGATTCGCTGTCCAATGCAGAAGTCGCCTCATCAAGCAATAGAATTGGTGCATCCTTTAATATTGCCCTGGCAATACTCAACCGCTGTTTTTGTCCTCCAGATAATCGAACTCCGCGTTCTCCAATTTCGGTATCATATTGATCAGGGAGAGTTAAGATGAATTCATGAATGTTTGCATGAATCGTAGCATTTATCATTTCTAATTCCGTTATGTCAGGACGAGCTAATAAAAGATTGTCTTTAATCGTTCCACTAAATAAGAAGGTTTCTTGGGCAACGTAGGAAAAAGAACTTCTTAAAGTGGAGGGGGAGAGCTCGTTAATCAACATATCATTCAATAAAATCTGACCAGATTGAGGTTGATATAATCCTTGTATTAAATTAAATAAAGTAGTTTTTCCGGCACCGCTCGGCCCTACAAAGGCAACTATTTTACCAGTTGGAATATCTAAGTTCATTTGTTTAAGTATTTCTGTTTTTGGATCGTAGGAAAAGGTAACATTTTTAAATTTGATTGATTTAGGTTGAGTACTATTCTGCGTATAGGTCGGAAATTCTAATACCTCAGATTCTACATCTAACACCTTTGATATTCTTTCTACGGCAGAAGCTGAACTTTGGAAGCTTCCCCATAATCCTGCTAGTCCTGTTAAAGGATTAATGAGATGCTGCATAAGGGTGACAAAGGTTAGTAAAGAGCCAACTGTAATTTGTCCGTTTGATACGAAAAAAGCACCAAGACAAAGGCTAATGATATAGGCAATAGACGATATTGCTCCTCCAGCAACATAAAAGGTACCGCGTAGCTTCGCGTTCTTCATCTCTAAATGGAAGAACTCATGATTTTGACTAGCGAATTTCTTTGCAAAAAATCCCTCAAGAAGAAACGAACGTATAACTGAGAGACCTTGGAACGTCTCACTTAAGTTGCTATTAATATCCCCAATTTTATTGTAGATCGTTCTACTGTTATTTCTAATTAATATTCCGAATACACCACCAACTACTATTGCAATAGGAATAATTAGAAGACTAAGAACGGATAATTGCCAATTAATTTGGAGCATATAGAAAAAAACGGCCATTGAGATTAATGGCAGCTGGATGAGATAAATAAGATTGCTTCCAATGACGCCATCAATACAATTGATATCATTAGTAAAATGAGTTAATAGGTCACCTGAGCGTATTTTTGATCGTTTGTCTGTTGGTAATAACAAGATTTGTTTAAGCACATGTTCCTTTAAATCTCTTTTAATCTTGCTAGTAACATAGGATTGTAAGTAGGTATTGAAATAGGTTACGAATAAGCTAATCGTAATTAATGATAAAATGATCGGAATAAGTGATTTTAGTTTATCAAATTGACCTTGGACTGCGGCATCTGTGATCGTACCAAAGAACCAAGCAAATCCAATCGTTAGAAAGATTTCTATAAATAAAATAAGGATAAGTCCAGAATAAGCTTTCCAACTTTTAAGGATATAAGGTCCTAGCAATTGAAAAGTTTTTTGTATACCTTTAAGGTTGAACTCTTTTATTACTGAAGCTATTTTGAATCCAATCATATTGAAACTCCATATCGCGTCTTAATAGATTCCTTAAATGAAAGGTAGCTTTTTAATACTTTTGAGATATAGGGAACAGATACAATCATGTAACCCCATAAAATAGCTGATAAATCAGTTATGTACACTTTCTTTTTTTGTTTATTAATTGTAACTAGTTTGCCAATGATTTGATCTTGACTGATTAGTTCATCTGAACAAAGATTTGTATCACCTTTAAGCTCATATTTAAGTTGATCATTTACTTTTTTTTCTCTTAAAAATCGGTGAGCGATGAGTTGACCTGTTGAAGAATGATAGAGTAGGATATCACCTTTTTTTACTGTTTTTTCATTAAACTCAACAAATCGGCAAATGTTTCCCTTTTGAATAAATGGATACATACTTGTTCCATAAGAAGGTAGATCCATCCATCCATATTTTTGCATCGTTCTTATTAGAAGATCGACAGTATCTTTATTAAACTGCATGGTGCACCAATCCATATTCTATGAGTTCTCCTAAAAACTCTTCAATATCTGTTAGTAGAGATTCATTTTGCAAGTCGTATTTTTGTTTTATTGATTGACTTAGTGAGCCACTTGATTGCGGTTGCTCGAGCAATGTCCAACAAAATCCACCTATAGCATTCAGTTTTGTTACCGTGAAATTATCAGTATTCATAATAATCCACTCATCATCAAGATGAACTGTTTCATAATCACTTTTTTTGATATATTGTTTCATTAAGAGATCATCTCCCAAAAGCTGTTGTTTTTTTGAAAGTGTAGGTCATAGACAGGGACCTGATTCACTAACTTATTTAACAAATGAAATATTCTTTTTGTTTCATCAGGACTATTGGTCCAGTAAAACACTTTATCCATGAGCTGTAATAGTCCAGTTGATTTTGATAATTTGGTTCGTTCATTATTTACCGACTGGTGTAGCAGTTGAATACTTTTTAAGGTGTGAGTTTCAGAATGACATTTTCCCTCTAGTTCACTTCTAAATGGGGAGTCAAATACTTTGACTTCTTCAGGAGTGATTTTTATGATAGTTGCTTCATCAGATAGTAGCTCTCGAGGATAAGATAATTTAGCAACTGTTGATTTTCCAGCACCAGATTGACCTGAAAAGATATGTGCTCCACTGTTCTCGAGTACACATGAAGAATGCAATAAAATTCCCCAGTTGTTATGGACGAGAAAAGAACTATATAGATTCATTAAAGCGTGTTTTAAAGCTAGATCGTTATGTATGGAAATTGTAGATTTTTTGTATTCTAGGTCTACTTCTATTAAGTAATCTGCTCTTTTATAGGAAATTGCTCCGCTTGTTTTGAGAATAGAAACATGATAATCAACAAAAGAAATTCCATAACCTTCTATAATATGAATGGAGAAATCTGGTTTATCATTTATATTATCATCTATTAAAAAGAAATTTCGATTAAACATTTTCATTACTGTACTAGAATGACTTGAAATAAAAATAAGGTGTTCACCTATTTTTATCTGTTTTCTATACATGATAAATGACTCCTTATTTTATACAGAGGTCAACTGATTAATTGACCTCCCAATTTCATTATTTATTTTTGCCTTTCCCCTGTCCAGGGGCCCCAGCGCCACCTGGTGTAGGATTCGGATTGTTCGGTGGCCAATTTACACCATCATTCCCTGTTCCAGGATGGTTTAGATTTCCTCTACCCGGGTTCCAACTCTGCGCAGTCTCAAACCGAATCGCCTGATGCTCCAAAACCATCGGACGATTTTCACTAATTTTACCTGTCATTTTCTCACCTCCTCCGTTCATTTCTTTATAAAGAACAAACGGAGTAAAAAAATCACAAAATATAGTATATTCGTACTATTTTGTTCTCTATAACATTATAAAGCGTATAAGTTAATATGAAAAGGGGAAAGTTTCGACATAGAAATAGGAATTTTGACAATTGACATATTCATAAGTAGAAATAGGGTAGGGGGTGGTATTCAATAAAACGAACAATAACAAAACAAAAAGAGCATCATCGGCGATCAAAAATCACCAACCATGCCCTCATTTATCATTATCATTCTGTAGCTTCCATTTATTAAATTCCAAAAACTCGCGAAATTGATCTTTGGAGACACCTGATTTCATGGCGTCTTGAACGAGCTTTGTCCATTCGTTGTCAAGTTCCTGTGGGTTTGTTTCACTTTGTTCATCGAGAAGGGTGTTAACGGAAACGCCTAGAACGGATGAAACTTTTTCTAAAAATTGTACAGAAGGATTTGACTGGAGATTGCGTTCAATCGAACTTAGGTAGGATTTTGCAACTCCTGCTCTTTCAGCTAGTTCAGATAAAGATAAATTTTTTTGAGTTCTATATTTTTTAATTCGTGGACCAATCACGTCAAAGATCACCTTCCTTGTTAGCAATAGTATAACATATAAAGAAGGTTTTGTTTTATATGAAGAACATCTTATCAAAAAATTTACAAAGCCCTATTTTATTCATTTTACAGGGCTTCCCTTTTCAACTAAAAATTCTTTTATTTCCTCTACACTAATACCCACTTCAAGTGCCTCTAAAATCATCTCTACCCATTCGCGGTCAAGATGGCTTTCCTTTGTAATACGATCAATGATTTCAATATTCAACTTATACCCTCCTAAAATACTTGCCTGTATTTCAGGCAGTCCAGCCATCATAGTAAGAACGTTAGACCTGTGACTTTGCGTCCCTATTTTTCAATAGGTTTGCCCTTTGACTGAATAATTGTCATTATTTGATATTGGGAATTGATACAAAAGTCCTTTTTATGTATCTATCAATATATCTACTCTTATTATAAAAAGGAATTTAAAGGAAGTGTGCAGAACTATGTCGAGAGATAAAAATTTATATCAAAATGGTAAATGTAATATTAATGTAATGTTACATGGGTGTAAATGCCTATTTAACTGAGTTTAAACAAGTATTTTTAGCACATCTTTATTTAAACTTTAAGAAAACTTTAAGAAAAGTTAAAAATATAAAAATTAATTTTTGTCGAATTATCTATCTTTTTTGCAAAAATCATAAAAGGAGACAAAAAACAAGCAATTGTACCTACCAATTGCTTGTTTAACGGTAACCTATTTAAAGATTGCTTGAGGGGTTAAATAAAATATACCGCCATTTTGCACTGATACATTAATTTGTGGTTCATAAAGCTCGCGCAAAGCTTCCTTCTCTAAATGGTAGCAGTCAGGCTTTTCGTCTAAGTCTTCATAAAAGTGATCTAGAAGCTTTAGGTCTTCATTCCATCGTTGCCTTGCAGAGTCTGCCCATGAATGATCTTGTCTGCTAATGCTTTGTTCAATAAACTGTTCAATTCGTTTTAGTCCGCTTTGCGGTTTGATTAGTGGAGTCATATTAAAGCATAGATCAGGTATTTTTGGTGTGAGTTCGAGTTTTTCTAACTTTTCTTGAAAGTTTTCTACCAAGGTTCCACTTACGAGATGCAGACCGATTGAGTGTAGCTGATCTTTTTTCATATCACATTGATAAGATACCATGAAATTGGCGCAAAGCCAGGGGTGTAAAGGAATGCTCCCACCTGGAGAAGTGACTTTTTCAAATAAGCGAATGTAGCTACCTAGACGTGTAGTTGATTGAAAGATTTGATGTAGGCGTGGGGCGCCGAAATGCATGACCTCACCCTTTAGATCACCAGGAGCTTTTTGTTGATCTGTTATTAATGTTAGTTTCATTGGGTTTGGAACTCCATTTGTTTTTTCTAGATAATGCCAATAAAAAGGCCGATTCATTAACTCCTTATCCATGTTGATTGTTAATTGGACGGTCATATAGCCGGGTTCATTTTCGATGATGTCACAGGAATTTGCCTTGAAGAAGCTTTCTAAATAGCTATGAATTTTTTCCTGCTGCATGATGTTTCCACCTTTCAAACTAGCATATTAATTAAAAAATATTTTTTGTACTAAGTATTTGTGTCTAGCCACTAAAGGATTAGATATTCCTTTAGTGGCTTATACTTTTCGAAGCTGAATATTACTATTGATTTCCACTAGCAGCCTTTCTTTGCTCTTGAGAATGCTGAGCATAATCAAGGATTGAGGTTAAGTTTTCCATCTTGATTTTCATTTCGCCGTCACTTTTCGAATTGTACATAATGTCTTGGATGTGCTCTTCGAAATTTTTAATTTCTAATCTTGTTAAAATCTCATCTAGTTCACCAATGACTTTTTCAAACAAATGTATTTTTTCATATAAAAGCTTTAGGATGTGTTCTTCCATTGTGTTTCTTGTTGCCATATTGTAAATATGGACATCATGCTCTTGTCCTAGACGATGAATCCGGCCGATTCGTTGCTCAAGTCTCATTGGATTCCAAGGTAAGTCGTAATTGATGATGTTGTGACAGAATTGAAGATTGATCCCTTCACCGCCAGCTTCTGTTGCAATAAGAACTTGCACTCGATTTTTGAAGAGTTCCTTCATCCAGTCTTTTTTTCCACGTTTAAAGCCGCCACGGAAGGGAACAGAAGTAATGCCGTTTTGCTGTAAAAACCATTGTAGATAAAATTGAGTAGCTCTGTATTCCGTGAAAATGATTACTTTGTCGTTAATGTTTTTAATGAGCTCAACAACCTTTAGAGCTTTTGTATTTTGTGTGACACCATCGATCGCCATCATAATGTCTTTAATTACGTTATTAGGCAGAACGGCTTCTTCTTCCTCTGGGCGATCTAGCATTTTCTTTAATGTCATATAAACAGCTTCGCGACTGCTGCATGCTTCACGTTGAAGTGTCATGATTGAAAATGTATTTGCCGCATATTGAGAGGAAGTTTTTAATGCTGAAATCGTGTCATATAGATGTTGTTCTGTTTCTGAAAAGTCGATTGGCACGGTTTCAACATGGCGTTTTGGCCAATCGATTCCAGTGTCACCACGGCGATTTCGAATCATGACCTTATTTATTAACTCTCGTAAATGTTCATGATCCTCTAATGAACGTTCTTTTGCTGAAAAAACCTCTGTAAAGTATGCCTCATTCCCAAGGTGCCCTGGCTTTAGTAGGGACACGAGGTTGAAAATTTCTTCTACTCTGTTTTGAACAGGTGTAGCAGTTAACAATAAACAATATTTTTTCTTTAAATTTTGTACAAATTCATAGTTTTTGGTTTTATTATTTTTAAGCTTGTGAGCTTCATCAATGATCACAAGATCGTAGGATTGTTCATAGACTATTTCACGGTGTGGGCTGCGTTTTGCTGTATCAATCGAGGATACAACAACATCACATGATTCCCATACATAGCTTTTCTTTTGCTCAACAGCTGGAATGAAAAATTTTTCAGTTAGCTCTCGAGCCCATTGGGAAACAAGTGATGCAGGAACTAAGATTAATACCTTTTTTACAAGACCACGAATCATATATTCTTTTAAAATTAGTCCTGCTTCAATCGTTTTTCCTAAACCAACTTCATCGGCTAAAATGGCTTTTCCATTCATTTTTTCCACCACTCTTTGCGCAACCTCTAATTGATGAGGCAGCGGGGTGAAATGTGGAAGGTGCTTAGGTGCTTGTAAGCCTTCAAATGAAGGAACAGCTGTATGCTGCTGGACTTCATAGCTGAGTTTAAATAATTCCCAGTTTGACCATGGTCCATCACTTTCAAGCCTTTCAAAAAATCCTTCCTGCCAGGATGAATCAAAGTTTGTCTTTACATTCATAGTTATGACAGTCCTTTCGTAAACTAAGCTGCATTGAAATGTTCATCATTTAGGTATAAAAGTAGGGTATCTTTATAATAAAGTGTTTTCATTTTCTAAAACACGAACAATAATAGATAAAAAAACTTAATTGTTAGGTAAAAAAGTGATTGCCGAAACGATACCCTCATGGTAGGATGATAATGTAAGAAAGTTCAAAATATGCTTTTCTTTCATTATAGTAAGCATATATGTTTTATCTTTTTTTAAGATAAAAATTCTTGTACTAGGTATAAGCGCTTTGACATCCAGCTCCAGCGCCTAGCGCCTAGTGAACTTCACACTCCTCCTTACGATAAGTCAACATCGAATAGCTATCACTCTTCGTGTTTCCTTTATCTCATACGGAGTGCTCCAGTTCATACGTCGCTGATCAAGGCGCTTGCGCTTTTGTTTGTTCTAAATGTCGATCATAACTGTTTTACAAAGTATAACCAATTTGAAAACAAAATATGTGCGGATGAGAATAAGGGGAGAGACTATATGTATATAGCGCCGAAGGAGCAAACAACTGTGAATCTCTCAGGCAAAAAGACTCTTATTTGACGCGGCTCTGGAGAGTGTTTGCGCTCATGCAGCAAACTACCAAAGGGGAAAGCCTTATGAGGGCGGATTGTTTTTTACTAGATCTAGTTTAGATCATTAGTTAAAAACACTGCTTATCAATTTTACATAAGGTAAACTTTCAGGTAAAAAGGACAGGGACTTCTACTAATTTTGTAGGAGTTCCATGTCCTTTTTTTGATCCTTTTATTTAAAGGCTCTTTTCTAAAAGATTGTTGTTTTTGAACAAAACTGATTAGGTTGATTGGAACGGATATGCGAGACTCCTGTGGGAGTAGCGGGACAGATGAGACCCTGCAGGTGCTTTGCGCTGAGGAGGCTCATCGCCCGCCCCACGGAAAGCGAGCATCCTGGAGCACGAATCAACCAACCCAATACTATTTTAAAAGCAACAAAGTTTGGCGAGTCAGCCTATTTAAAAGAAATCTGAGAAGTTACCAAACATAGAGGGGGAGCTTATCCAAATGGCTGAGTTAAAGAGAACACCATTATTTGAAGTGTATAAAAACTACGGTGCAAAAACGATTGATTTTGGTGGGTGGGATTTACCCGTTCAATTTTCTTCTATTAAAGAAGAGCATGAGGCGGTCCGTACAAAGGCTGGTCTGTTTGATGTTTCACATATGGGTGAGGTAGAGGTTCGTGGAGCTGACAGTCTTGCATTTTTACAAAAGATTGCAACAAATGATGTTTCCCTTTTAAAAACTGGTGGTGCTCAATATACGGCAATGTGTTATGAAGATGGTGGCACAGTTGACGATCTCCTAATCTATAAAAAAGCTGACAACGACTATTTACTTGTCATTAATGCATCAAATATCGATAAAGATATCGATTGGCTTACTGCGAATATAAACGGTGATGTAACGATAAAAAACATCTCAAATGAAGTTGCGCTCCTTGCACTTCAAGGGCCAATTGCCCAACAAGTTCTTCAAAAACTAACTGATACAGATTTAACAGAAATTAAATTTTTTAAATTTCAAGATGGTGTAAAGGTAGCAGGTGTTAACAGTTTACTTTCAAGAACTGGATACACTGGTGAGGATGGCTTTGAAATTTATTGTGCTGCAGAAGATGCGATTGTTCTTTGGGAAAAAATTTTAGAAGTTGGAAAAGAAGATGGTGTTTTACCTTGTGGATTAGGTGCACGTGATACTTTGCGTTTTGAAGCCATTCTTCCATTGTATGGGCAAGAGCTTTCAAAGGATATAACACCAATCGAAGCTGGGATCGGCTTTGCTGTTAAACCGAACAAAGAAGCAGATTTCAATGGGAAAGCAGTGTTAAAAAAACAAAAGGAAAATGGACCTGCAAGAAAATTAGTAGGGATTGAATTAATCGATAAAGGAATTCCTCGCCATGGGTATGAGGTATTTGCTAATGGAGAGCAAATTGGTGTTGTCACAACAGGTACTCAATCACCAACATTAAAGAAAAATATTGGATTGGCTTTACTAAAAGCAGAGTTTACTGCGTTAGGAACCGAGGTAGAGGTCCAAATTCGTAAAAAGAGATTAAAAGCTAAAGTTGTCGCTACACCTTTTTATAAGCGACCGAAGAAATAATAACGCTCGTTTCTAAGAGGTTGTTGCTATTAAACGAAAACTGTTTCAGGTTGATTGGAGAGAAAGTGCGAGACTCCAGCGGGAGTAGCGGGACAGGTGAGACTCATGCAGGCGCTAACGCCGAGGAGGCTCACCGCCCGCCCCGCGGAAAGCGAGCAACTGGAGCGGAAATCAACCACACCGCAATACTTGGTAAATAGCAACAAAGTTTGGCGAGTCAGCCAATAATAAAAAACATCCAACTACGAGAGGGGATCACAAGCAATGAATCATCGATATTTACCAATGACAGAACAAGATAAGCAGGAAATGCTGCAAGCAATCGGTGTACCATCAGTTGATGAATTGTTTCAAGATATTCCAGAAAGTGTTCGTTTTCAGGGAGAATACAACATAAAAAAAGCGAAATCTGAAACCGAGCTATTAAAGGAGCTATCACAATTAGCTGCAAAAAATAAAGATTTACGTAGTCATGCATCATTTTTAGGTGCAGGTGTTTATGACCATTACATGCCTGTCATTGTTGATCATGTGATTTCTCGCTCTGAGTTTTACACAGCTTACACACCTTATCAACCAGAGATTTCTCAAGGTGAACTCCAGGCGATTTTTGAGTTTCAAACGATGATTTGTGAGTTAACTGGAATGGATGTTGCAAACTCTTCTATGTATGATGGTGGAACAGCTTTAGCGGAAGCTGCGATGCTAGCCGCAGGTCAAACGAAAAAGAAGAAAATCCTTGTTTCAAAGGCTGTTAATCCAGAATCTCGTGATGTTATTAAAACGTATGCGAAAGGTCAATACATCGAAGTTGTTGAAGTACCAGTGAAAGACGGTGTAACAGATCTTGAAGCACTTAAACTAGAAATGAATGAAGATGTTGCAGCAGTTCTTGTTCAATATCCCAACTTCTTTGGGTCTATCGAGCCTTTAAAAGAGATTGAGCCGATCGCACATACTGGTAAAAGCATGTTTGTTGTGTCTTCGAATCCATTAGCATTAGGCGCATTAACACCTCCTGGAGCATTAGGTGCTGATATTGTTGCTGGTGATGCGCAACCATTTGGAATTCCAACAGCATTTGGCGGACCACATTGTGGGTATTTTGCTGTAACGAATAAGCTTTTAAGAAAAGTGCCAGGTCGTCTTGTTGGTCAAACAACTGATGAAAATGGGAAACGCGGATTTGTTTTAACCCTACAAGCTCGTGAACAGCATATCCGTCGTGATAAAGCGACATCTAATATTTGCTCAAACCAAGCGTTAAATGCACTTGCAGCGTCTGTTGCAATGACTGCTCTTGGTAAGCAAGGAGTAAAAGAGATGGCGATTCAAAATATCCAAAAAGCAAATTACGCGAAAAATGCGTGTGTAAAAGCAGGACTGAATGTTCCGTTTTCACAACCAATTTTTAATGAATTTGTTGTGAAGCTAACAAAACCTATTCGTGAAGTGAATAAACAGCTTCTAGAAAAAGGAATAATTGGTGGTTTTGATCTTGGAAGGGTGGCTCCTGAGCTTGAAAACCATATGCTTATCGCAGTTACCGAGCTACGTACAAAAGAAGAGATTGACACACTTGTAAAGGAATTGGGGGATGGCAATGAATAATCAACAGGATCAAGCATTAATTTTTGAACTTAGCAAACAAGGCCGTGTTGGGTATAGCTTACCTGAGCTTGAAGTTGAGGAATTGTCATTAACAGAACTGATTCCTTCTGATTATATACGAGGTGAAGAGGCAGAGCTTCCAGAGGTTTCTGAATTAGATATTATGAGACATTATACCGCCTTGTCAAAACGTAATCATGGTGTTGACTCTGGTTTTTACCCATTAGGGTCTTGTACAATGAAGTACAATCCAAAAATCAATGAAAATGTAGCACGTATCGCTGGCCTTGCACATCTTCATCCATTACAGGAAGAAGAGACTGTACAAGGTGCGATGGAATTATTATTTGATTTACAGGAGCATTTGAAAGAAATCACAGGTATGGACGAGGTTACCCTACAACCTGCAGCTGGTGCTCATGGAGAATGGACAGGGTTAATGATGATTCGTGCGTATCATGAGGCGAATAATGACACGAAACGAACAAAAGTAATTGTACCTGACTCTGCACATGGAACAAATCCAGCATCTGCGACTGTTGCTGGCTTCGAAACAATTACGGTTAAATCTGATGAAAATGGGTTAGTTGATTTAGAGGATTTAAAGCGAGTTGTTGACGAACATACTGCAGCATTAATGCTTACAAACCCGAATACGCTTGGATTATTTGAAGCACATATTTTAGAAATGGCACAAATTGTCCATGATGCAGGTGGAAAGCTTTATTATGATGGAGCTAACTTAAATGCTGTTTTAAGTAAAGCAAGACCGGGGGACATGGGCTTTGATGTTGTTCACCTTAACCTTCATAAAACATTTACTGGGCCACATGGTGGTGGCGGACCAGGATCAGGTCCGGTTGGAGTGAAGGCTGATCTCATTCCATATTTGCCAAAGCCTGTGCTCGTAAAAAAAGAAGAAGGCTATTGTTTTGATTATAATCGCCCACAATCAATTGGTCGCGTTAAGCCTTACTATGGAAACTTTGGTATTAATGTACGTGCTTATACGTATATTCGTACAATGGGCCCTGATGGACTAAAGAATGTAACTGAATTCGCTGTGTTGAATGCAAATTATATGATGCGACGCCTAGCACCATATTATGATTTACCATTTGATCAGCATTGTAAACATGAATTCGTATTATCAGGAAAACGTCAAAAGAAGCTTGGTGTTCGTACGCTAGACATTGCTAAGCGTTTGTTGGACTTTGGCTATCATCCGCCAACCATTTATTTCCCATTAAACGTTGAAGAGTGCATTATGATTGAGCCTACAGAAACAGAATCAAAAGAAACTCTTGATTCCTTCATTGATGCGATGATACAAATTGCGAGAGAAGTAGAAGAAACACCTGAAATCGTGCAAGAAGCACCACATACAACAGTTGTAAAACGTTTAGATGAAACAACTGCTGCTAGAAAACCAATCTTAAGATATCAACGATAAAGTCGAAAAAACTGATTTGCTGTAAGGATTTTTCTTTACAGTAGGTCAGTTTTTTTATGCTTCTTTGCCGAAAAGCAGAAGAAACTTGAACATAATGACTAGTTTTTAGAACCTTTGTCGATGTGAAGGAATTTCATAGTGCCTTTGAAGAATTACTAGTTTAAGAAAAATATAAAAAGGTTGGTGGATAGATTGGCAACAAAATATATAACCATATCAAAGGCGGCTGCTCTTGTTGGTGAAAAAGCGTTTATTTTAAAAAATTGGGAAGAAGAATTTTCGGAGTTTATTAAAATTGAAAGAGATGAGAAAAACGCAAGACTACTTACTGCTGAAAATATTGAATTATTTCGGAAAATTAAATCGTTGAAAGATAGCCATATGGATGTGCAGACAATTAAGCAGTTATTGCAAAATCAAAATGGAACTGAACCTAAAATGAAATCACAAGTAGATGAAGAAGCAGTTACAGACATTAAAGAATCTCTTTCGAAGATTACTTCATTTATTGAATCAATGGAAGTTCAAGATGTTTTAAAATTAAATGATCGCTTAAAGCAGTTAGAGGAAAACGTTATTCACTCTGTAAATCAACAAATTGCAGAAACGTCAAAGCTGCAAACAGAGGTTGCGCGCATTGAATTTTCTGATGTTCAAGAAATGATTACAGCTTTATCTGATACGTCGGAAATCGAGCGTGAATTATATAAGGAAGAAGTTCGTAGAGAACGTGAGCTTGTCCTGAAACAAACTGATGAACGTGAGGAGCGCTTCTTAGCATTTATTAAGCAGCATCAAAACCGGCAAGAACGTATTAAACATGAACAAAGATCTGGCTTAGCTATGATTAAGCAAATAATGGGCTTTGCAAAATAAAAGAGGTTGACTCGGAAAGGGTCTGACCCCACACAACAATACCAATATATAGCACTTTCATTTCCATTAAGGGCTATATATTTGTATTAGTGGGGTCTGACCCTTTGGTTTTGAGTCATCCTCTTTATTCCTCACCAGCTGCAGTTTTTTTTGTTATCTTTATTTTTTTTAGCTTGTTTTCTTCAACTTTTTGAATATCGAAATGTAGGTGATGGTATTCATACGTTTCACCCTCATTTGGAAAACGTCCCAATTCTTTTAGTAGAAATCCGGTAAGAATGTCCTCATCTTCAGGTATTTTCGTTTTGAAAGCCTCGTTTAAGCGTCTCAGAGCTAGTTTACCGTTACAAATAACATGGGAATTTGTTAATTCATCAATCAAAACTTCCTCATCTTCATCTGTTTCATCATTAATATCTTGTCCAATCATGGCTTCGATAATATCTTCATGACTAATGATACCCTTTGTGCCGCCATACTCATCCAAAACAATGGCTAAATGTCTTCTTTTTTTAAGCATTAATTTAAAGACCTTTTCTATTGAATGAAATTCAAAAACAAAGAGAGGGTCATTATCAATAAAGTCTTCTAGTTTTTTAGATGGTTCTAATGACCATGTAAGTAAAGACTTTGAATGTAATACACCAACAATATGATCCATATTTTCCTTGTAGACTGGGTAGCGGGTATGACTTCCATTTAAAACAATTTCACGTGATTCCTCAAAAGTCGCTTCAGAGGGAATACCTTGAATTTCCGTTCTAGGTGTTTTTAATGCATCTCGGACATCTAGATCATAAAAATCAATAGCACCTTTAATTAATCGAGTTTCCTCATTTTGCAACGTACCCTCGGAAGTAGCGATATTGACCATTGTAATTAATTCTTCTCTAGATATAGAAGCAGATACTTTTCCATCCTTCGATAACATTTTTACGACAAGACGTGTAAACCTCGATAATAGAAATGTTAACGGTTTGAAAATGAAAAGGATAACCCTGATGACTGGAAAAACGATGTAGGAGATTTTGTCAGCAAAAGATGCTGCAATCGATTTTGGTAAAACTTCCGCAAAAATAATAAGTACAACTGTTAAGATACCAGTAGCTAAACCTACATTAAACCCATATTCAATCGCGATAATTGTAACGAGAGTAGGCAACATGATGTTTGCGATGTTATTACCAATCAGGATGCTTGTAATTAATTCATCTGGTTTAGACACAAGTTTAAGTAGAGCTTGAGACTTTTTATCATTGTTATCTGCTCTCGTTTTTAATTTCATTTTATTGACGGCGGTTAAAGCTGTCTCACTTCCTGATAAGAAAAAAGACATTAGTAGAAAAAACAGTATTGCAATGAACACTTAATACTCCTCCAATATAGATGATAAAATTTTTGAATAATTGTACTTTACCCTTAAGTAACTTTTTATATCTGAAAAGCGATATTATTACTTTGAAATATATTTAATGCTGACTATCGTTATGTTAGTAAACCTATTTCTATTCTCAAATCATCCATTTTCCTTTTAGATTCAAAACTCAAAAAAAGAAGCAGACTTTTTCACAGCTTATGAAAGTCATAAGAATGAATGATTTGCGTCTGCTTCGGTTTGTTTGTATTTAGTTGGTTAAGCTATTTCTTCTTTTTAACTTTTCCTGTCCAGCCTTTAAAGCCGCCTTTTAAACAATGTAAATTACTGTAGCCTTTTCTTTTTAGCATTTGTGCTGCACGGCCACTGCGAACTGTGTTTTGGCAGTAGAAGTAAACGGGTTGGTCTGTACGGATTTCTTTATGACGTTGACGTAATTGTGAAAGTGGAATGTTTCTTGCACCTAAAATATGACCGCCTTCAAATTCGTTAGGCTCACGAACATCAATTAATTGTGCTTTACGGTAGCCAGCACGGAATTCTTCTTCTGATAAATGTTTCATAATCTTACGTTGGTAGAAAAAAGTAAAAGCAGAGTAACCAATAATCGCTGCTAATAAAATAATAAGTAACCAAGTTGTTGTCAAAGTGCTCGACCCCTTTTATATATGTTATTCTTGTTTGTAAGCTCAAATGAACTCTAATGTAGACCATTCTTATTATATAAGAGCTTGTCTTAAATGTCATTAGATAACATGCAATATTATTTTCAACTCTCTAAAGTTCTGCTAGACTAAAATAGTAAAATTCATATACAAAGAAGGGTTACATATGACGAAAGAAGTTTGGCGATATATTGATTCTGGCAACTGCTCACCATCCTTTAATATGGCTTTGGATGAAGCATTATTAGAATGGCATAGTGAAGGGAAGATTCCCCCTACGATTAGATTTTACGGCTGGGATCCTGCAACACTTTCGATTGGATACTTTCAAAAGGTTGAAAAAGAGATAAATTTAGATGCTGTAAAAAAATATGGACTCGGATTTGTTAGAAGACCTACAGGTGGTCGAGGTGTACTACATGACAAAGAGTTAACATACAGTGTTATCGTTTCTGAGGAGCACCCAGAAATGCCAAAGACAGTAACAGAGGCATACAGAGTGATCTCTGAAGGAATTTTAGAAGGTTTTAAAAACCTTGGGCTAGATGCGTATTTTGCAATTCCACGTACTGAAGAGGAAAAGCAAGGGTTGAAATCACCGCGTTCAGCTGTTTGCTTTGATGCTCCTTCTTGGTATGAGCTAGTAGTGGAAGGGCGTAAAGTGGCTGGAAGTGCCCAAACTCGTCAAAAAGGCGTGATTTTGCAGCATGGATCGATTCTGTTAGATCTGGATGAAGATATGTTGTTTGACTTATTTAACTATTCGAATGACAAAGTAAAAGAAAGAATGCAGCGTGCATTCAAAAATAAAGCAGTAGCAACAAATACGCTTCGTGTTGAACCAGTGACGATTAATGAAGCGAAAAAAGCATTTAAAGAAGGTTTTGAAAAAGGCTTAAATATTGAATTAGAACCTTATGATTTAAATAAAGAAGAACTTGAATATGTTGAGAAGATAGCAAAAGAGAAGTATGAAAGTGAAGAATGGAATTTTAAAAGGTAAAGAATACTATTAGATGAGAGGGCGCAATCTTAACGGATGCGTCTTTTTGAATAGAGGAAAAAGAATATAACAGATGCTAAATTTTATTATATCTTCTATAATAGATATTTACTGTACAAGAAGGTCAGACCTGTAGAATTTTGACGAAAAGTAATTTTTTCGACAAAAACATAGGGGAACCTTAATTTATCAGCATTTTACGACAAGATTCATCATGCAAGTGACAAAATCCTTCAAAAAACATCCTTTTTAGTTCGAAAACTTATTCAAACTCAATTTTCCTTTGCTTTTTAATAAGTTATTGATTTGACAAATTGATAGGATGTTGACCTGAAAACTATATGTAGTATTGTGTGTAAAAAAACAGACACTATATATTGAATATTGTGGTGGGATATGATAAATTTAATCAGAACATTTAATAGAGAGATAGATAGAGGAGTTGTTACAATGACTGTTGGTACTGAGCAAAAGATGAGCATAAATGTGGAAAAGCTCAACAAGGATATCGCTGCATTTCCACAGGTTCATCCAGTTACAAAAGATATGAAGTTAACTCATAAGGGTGTTTCTAGACTTGTTATGCTTGATCGTTATACGTTTAAGGATACGGAGAAAATTACACTTTCTGAAGGGGACTTTGTTGTACTGACTATAAAAGAGGATCCTAAGTTCCCAGCAAGAGGACTTGGTTACATTAAAGATATTGATTGGCAAGCTAAATCAGCAAGCGTACTTATTGACGAGGAATATCGTCATTCTTTAGACAAACCTGAGGAAGTTGAAACAGGTATTGTAAAACGCTCGTTAGACGTCATTGAAAAACCACTTGAAATCTTTTACGAACAAATTGCAAAACGTAATGCAACGGGATTAGCATCGGTAGAAACAACTGAAGAAAAACGTAATGAATGGTTCGAGAAGTTCTATCAGGAACTAGTGAATCTAAACTTTATTCCTGCTGGACGTGTATTATATGGAGCGGGTGCAGGAACAGATGTAACCTACTTTAACTGCTATGTAATGCCATTTGTTAAAGATTCACGCGAAGGTATTTCAGAACATCGTAAACAGGTTATGGAGATCATGAGCCGTGGCGGCGGTGTTGGAACGAATGGTTCAACATTACGTCCAAGAAACACGCTAGCTCGTGGAGTTAATGGAAAATCTTCTGGATCTGTATCTTGGTTAGATGATATTGCGAAATTAACTCATCTTGTTGAACAAGGTGGAAGTCGCAGGGGAGCCCAAATGATCATGCTAGCTGATTGGCATCCAGACATCATCGAATTCATCATTTCGAAAATGCAAAATCCACGTATTTTAAGATACTTGATTGAAAACACAAACGACGAAGCGATTAAAAAATACGCTCAAGATAAATTAAAGTTCACTCCATTAACACAACAAGAAATTGATATGTACCAAGGAATTATCAATTATAAGCAAATTCCTGGATCTGGTGGATTTAGTGAGAAAATTATTAAAGATGCAGAGATAAAGCTTCGCACTGGCGGCACATATAGTGTTCATAATTCTGAGTTCCTAACAGGAGCAAATATTTCAGTTACATTAACAAAAGACTTTATGGATGCTGTTGAAAATGATGCTGACTATGAATTGCGTTTTCCAGATGTTGAAGGCTATAACGAAGAAAACATGAAAGCTTACAACGAAAACTGGTATAAAGTTGGCGATGTACGTGAGTGGGAGAGACAAGGCTACAAGGTTCGCACGTACCGTAAAATCAAAGCTAAGGAGCTTTGGAACTTAGTTAATATTTGTGCTACGTATTCTGCAGAGCCAGGTATTTTCTTCATTGATAACGCAAACGACATGACAAATGCAAAAGCATACGGTCAACAGGTTGTTGCGACAAATCCGTGTGGTAGAGTAGCTTAGTTTGCCTCACGTTAAAAATTGCGGAATAAAGCGGGAACCCTGAGATGGGAATCCGAACCGAAGGCTGAATGTAAAAGTTTAGTCAGGGGCAACGCATAGACGGTGAACCTGCATAGCAGAATATAATCCGTCCACGAGGCCGCAACATCATACGCTTAATGAACTTATAAGAACTGATTAAGTTTATGAAAGATGTGTGATGAAAAGATATGCTGAACTTACAGGAATTCAACTGTAAGAAGTAGAGGATAAAAAGCCTTTACGATAACAAAACTGGAACAGCCACTCGCGCCATATTCTGTTTGTAACTTAGCAGCAGTTAACCTAGCTGAAATGGCGAATAAAGATACAAAAACGGTTGACTTCGAAAAACTAATAAAAACAGTTGAAGTCGGTGTAAGAATGCAGGATAACGTAATTGATGCAACACCTTACTTCTTACCAGAAAATAAACACCAAGCACTTGGTGAACGTCGTGTTGGACTTGGTGTAATGGGCTTACATGATCTTCTTATTTACTGTGAAACTGAATATGGTTCTGAAGAAGGTAATGTACTAGTTGACAAAGTATTTGAAACAATTGCGACAACTGCTTACCGTGCTTCAATTGAATTAGCCAAAGAAAAGGGTAGTTTTCCTTTCTTGGAAGGTGAAGAAACAGCAGAAACAAATCGCCTTCGTGAAGCATTTACACAAACAGGCTTTATGAGTAAGATGCCTGCTGATATTTTAGATGGTGTTAAGGAATACGGTATTCGTAACTCACATCTCCTAACGGTTGCTCCTACTGGATCCACAGGGACAATGGTTGGCGTATCAACAGGGCTCGAGCCATACTTCTCATTCTCATACTTCCGTAGTGGACGTCTTGGGAAATTTATTGAAGTTAAAGCTGATATCGTTCAAGAATATTTAGATAATCATCCAGAAGCAGATCCTAACAACCTGCCAGCATGGTTTGTATCTGCGATGGAATTAGCACCAGAGGCACATGCTGATGTACAATGTGTCATCCAACGCTGGATTGATAGTTCAATTAGTAAAACTGTTAATGCACCAAAAGGTTATTCAGTAGATCAAGTTGAAAAAGTTTACGAGCGTTTATATAAAGGCGGTGCCAAAGGTGGTACTGTATATGTCGATGGAAGTCGTGACACCCAAGTATTAACGTTGAAAGCTGAAGATAACACATTTGATGAAACTGAAGAAGTCGAAACGAAAGAAAAGAGCAAAGTCGTTCTAGTTGATACAATTAACGACCTACGTTCTACAAATGTAACAATCGGAAATGAAGTAGGTAATACATGTCCGGTTTGTCGTGAAGGTACTGTTGAAGACCTTGGGGGCTGTAACACATGCACTAGCTGTGGCGCACAGCTGAAATGCGGACTATAAAAATTACTTTTTAGAAATGGGGTCTGGTTTATGCCAGATCCTTTTTCATGTCACGAGATTCTATTGCAGTAAGCTTGCCTTTCATATCCCTTGTAAAGCACGAAATTCTCATGTAAAATTGAAATGATTTCGTTTTAAAAGGTACGCAAAAAAACAATAACAGTAACAGTGAAAAAAAGCCATTGAAAAAGATCGGCAATTTTGGAGGGGACCGCATGCCAACACCAAGCATGGAAGATTATATAGAACAAATATATTTACTTATAGAAGACAAAGGATATGCGCGTGTTTCAGACATTGCAGAAGCTTTGGCTGTTCATCCCTCCTCAGTCACAAAGATGGTTCAAAAATTAGATAAAGATGAATATTTGATTTATGAAAAATATCGTGGACTTGTTTTAACGAATAAAGGGAAAAAGACTGGGAAAAGACTTGTCTATCGTCATGACCTACTAGAGCAATTTTTAAAAATTATCGGAGTAGACGAAGATAAAATATACAATGATGTTGAAGGAATTGAGCATCATTTAAGCTGGAATGCCATCGATCGTATTGGTGATCTTGTTCAATACTTTGAAGAAAATGAGCAAAGAGTGGATACATTGCGTAGCATCCAAAAAAATAATGAAGAGCAATAACATACGAACAATTAAAAATACCCCATTAAGTAGGTAGATCTACTTAATGGGGTATTTTTATTAGGGAATCAAAGAGCATTTCCTCTAGCCTTTTATTATATTAATGAAAAAACCCCTAATAATTACCTATAGTAGATTGAAGTGTAGGTAAATAATACCGACCTGAAATATATCGTTTTTACTATCCTGTATATTATTTTGAAAAAATTTTAAGGAGTGAATCACCATAAGGTCTTTTTTTGTGCTTATTGAAATGTAATTTACTCGCACCACTGATACGACGCTTTAAAGTTAGCTTACTTTAAAGTAATAAAAGGATTTATAAAGTTGTCGAAAAGTTATTGTACTCCTCCGACAAATTTTAGCAATGAGGAAATAAGTTGTATGTCATAATTGTCCATACTTGCATTCATTATACTTTGATAGTTTTAAATTTTTCAAAAAAACTAAAATGGGCAGGTGGAAAGATGAAGGAGAAACCGATTCTTCAAGTAAAAGATTTAAAAGTTTCCTTTCTTTCTGATAAAAGATTAATACCTGCAGTAGATGGGATTAGTTTCGAATTAATGGAAGGAGAGATATTGGGGATTGTCGGAGAATCTGGAAGTGGTAAAAGTGTTACCTCATTATCGACAATGGGATTAATCCCATGTCCCCCAGGAAAAATTGTAAATGGTTTGATTGAATTTGATGGGAAGGACTTGACGAAGTTAAAGGAAAGAGAAATGAGGAAGATACGGGGCAATCAAATCTCGATGATCTTTCAAGAACCTATGACTTCACTAAATCCTCTATTCTCAATCGGTAATCAATTAATTGAAGCGCTCCGATTACATACCACTCTTACAAAGAAAGAACTGAAAGCAAGGACAGTTGAATTGCTTACGTTAGTTGGAATACCCAGGGCTAGCGAAATAATTAACGAGCATCCTCATCAACTTTCTGGTGGTATGAGACAGAGGGTTATGATCGCAATGGCAATGGCGTGTAATCCTCAAGTTTTAATTGCGGACGAGCCGACAACAGCGCTTGATGTAACAATTCAAGCACAAATATTGTCGCTAATGAAAGAGTTAAATAAGAAAATGAACACCTCGATTATTCTTATTACACATGATTTGGGAGTTGTAGCGGATATTTGTGAACGGGTGCTAGTTATGTATTCGGGGCAAATCGTTGAACAAGGTGATGTGCGCACAATTTTAAAAGAACCTAAGCATCCCTACACAATAGGCCTCTTAAAGTCAGTACCCGATTTACGAGCGAAGAAAGATCGCTTATATAGTATTCCTGGAAATGTACCAAGACCTGGAAGTGTGATGAAAGGTTGTAGGTTTGCTGAAAGATGTGATGTAGCAGAAAGTCAATGCTATGAAGCATCTCCGCAATTATACAAAATGGATGATCCTAACCATGTAGTTCGATGCTTCTTGCATAGAGATAAAGAGGAGGCTAATCATCATGTCAGAGTTACTTCTGGAGGTTAATGGATTGAAGAAATACTTTCCAATTACAGGAGGTATTTTTGGAGGGAAAAAAGGTGAAGTAAAAGCAGTGGATGATGTGTCATTCTTCGTAAACAAGGGTGAGACGTTAGGAATTGTTGGTGAAAGTGGATGTGGTAAGTCAACCACTGGCCGTCTACTTATGCGCTTACTTGAAGCAAGTGATGGCAAGATTCGCTTCGAAGATAAAGAGATTACAAGGATGTCTAAAACAGAATTAAGGAAGACACGGAGAGATATTCAAATGGTTTTTCAGGATCCATATGCTTCGTTAAACCCTCGACATCCCATTGGAAAAATACTTGAGGAACCTCTCATCGTGCATCGAATTGGCTCAAAGGATGATCGGAAAAAAAGAGTACAAGAAATGTTAGAAATCGTAGGGTTAAGTAGTTATCATGCAAGACGATATCCACACCAATTCAGTGGAGGTCAGCGTCAACGGATAGGGATTGCAAAAGCATTGATGACAAAGCCGAAATTGATTATTGCAGATGAGCCTGTGTCTGCACTTGATGTATCTATTCAAGCACAAGTTCTCAATTTAATGAAGGATATTCAAAAAGAATTCCGACTTACCTACATCTTTATTGCACACGATCTTGGTGTTGTAAGACATATTAGTGATCGTGTCGGTGTGATGTATTTAGGGAGATTAATAGAGTTAGCAAATAGTGAAGTTCTTTATGATGATCCAAAGCACCCATACACGAAAGCTCTCCTCTCTGCAGTACCGATACCTGATCCTGATTATAAAAGTGATGCTATTCAAATCTCTGGTGAACTTCCAAGTCCTTCAAACCCACCTTCTGGATGTGCATTTCATACTAGATGTTCAGTATGTATGGATATCTGTAAAACGACTAAACCAGAATATCGCAGTTTAGATGGTCATTATGTTGCATGTCATTTATACAATAGGTGACCTGCAGCAATTATGATAAAAAATAACAAACGGGGGTACATATGCTAATGACGAAGAAGACATTAAAGCTGTTACTCGTTTCATTTTTAGCATTTAGTTTACTACTAGTAGGTTGCAGTAACTCGAATCAAGAAGCTAATACTGAAGAAAAACCATCTGAAAGCGGAACAAAGAAAGACACACTTGTATTTGGACGTGGTGGGGATTCAACATCCCTAGATCCAATAACGACAACTGAAGGTGAAACATTCAAGGTGACTGAAAATATTTTTGAAACCCTGCTTGAGTATGGGGAGCAAGATACGACGTTACATCCAGGTCTTGCTGAAGAATGGGAAGTTTCTAAGGATGCTCTTACTTACACACTTAAACTGCGCCAAGATGTGGAATTTCATGATGGGACTGTCTTTAATGCTGAAGCAGTTGTCTTTAACTTTAACCGTTGGATGAATGGTAATGCTGACGATTTTCCTTATTACACCATGTTTGGTGGTTTTAAAGGTGAAGAAGGCCATGTCATTGATGAAGTAAAGGCAGTGGATGAATATACTGTGCAGTTTGTGCTTAACAGACCGCAAGCTCCGTTTTTGAAAAATTTAGCAATGTCCCCATTTGGAATCGCAAGTCCTGCTGCTGTTGAAAAGCATGGGGATAAGTTTAGAGAAAATCCAGTTGGTACAGGTCCATTTAAATTTGTTGAATGGAAACAAAATGATCGTATTGTCCTTGAAAAGAATGAAAATTATTGGTTGAAAGATTATCCAAAATTAAATCAAGTTATTTTCCGCGTTATTCCAGAGAATACTGCACGTCTAAATGCTTTAGTGAATGGTGAAATTGACTTAATGGATGGTGTTAATAACTCTGATGAAGAAATGGTAACAGGGAATGATAAACTGCAATTAATCGAGCGTCCGTCAATGAATGTTGGTTACTTAGGATTTACAACTAATCGTCCACCATTTGATAATAAACTTGTTCGTCAAGCATTGAATCATGCCGTTGATAAACAAGCAATCATTGACGCTTTTTATGGTGGTAAAGCAGAAGTTGCCAAAAATCCGCTGCCTCCATCTATTGAAGGCTATAACGATGGTATTGAGGATTATCCATTTGATCTAGAGAAAGCGAAACAATTGTTAACTGAAGCAGGATATCCGGATGGCTTTGAAATGGATTTATGGGCAATGCCTGTTGCTCGTCCTTATATGCCTGAAGGAATGAAGGTAGCTGAAGTAATTCAAGCTTCATTTGCTGAAATTGGTGTTAAAGCCGAAATTCAATCTGTCGATTGGGCGACATATTTAGATAAGGCAGCAAAAGGTGAATTTGATGCATACATGTTAGGGTGGACTGGTGATAATGGTGACCCCGATAATTTCCTATATACGTTGTTAGATAAAGATAGCATTGGAAGTAATAACTATTCTCATTATAGCAATGACGAGCTACACGAAGTGCTCATCAAGGCTCAAACAGAAACAGATCAAGAAACTCGAAATGAATTGTACAAGAAATCTCAAGAAATTATTCATGAAGATGCACCATGGGTTCCTTTGGTCCACTCAACACCGCTATTAGCAGGAGCTAGTGACATAATAAACTATTTCCCACATCCAACTGGCTCTGAAGCTTTAACAAAGGTTGAATTTAAGTAGTTTTGTAGAAAGGGGGCAAAAGCCTCCTCTTTTGTTAACTAATAAGGAAAAGTGAAGTTTCTGATAAAGAGGTGAGTCGATGTTCTCATATTCTGTTCGACGCGTTTTTTCGTTAATACCCGTTTTGTTTGGAATGACACTCGTTGTTTTTGCAATCATTCATGCAATTCCTGGTGATCCGGCACAAGTGATTCTAGGACAAAAGGCGACAAAGGAGGCCATTGCTACATTAACAAGTGAATTAGGATTAGATCGACCATGGCATATCCAATACGTTGATTATATGAAAGGCCTCTTTTTAGGAGATTTAGGAACATCATTAAGAACGAGAGGACCAATTAATGAAGAAATCTGGCCATATTTAGCAGCAACCATTGAATTAACATTAGTAGCGATGATAATTGCCATTTTTATTGGAGTAAATGCTGGAATTATTAGTGCCTGGTTTTCAAATTCATGGTTTGATTACCTTGCTATGATCCTAGCGTTAGTTGGTGTCTCAATGCCAATTTTTTGGCTTGGGTTAATGGAGCAATGGGCGTTTTCGATCGAATTAGGCTGGTTACCTACTACAGGGAGAGAGGATGTCAGGGACCCAATAACGGCGATAACCAATTTATATCTAATCGATACCTTGCTGCAAGGTAGAATAGATCAATTTGGACAAGTGATCCAACATCTCATCCTACCTAGCTTTGCCTTAGCAACTATACCGATGGCCATTATCGCGAGAATGACACGCTCTACAATGTTGGAGGTTATGAAATCAGACTATATTCGTACAGCTAGAGCAAAAGGGGTAAGGATGTTTTGGGTTGTATACAAGCATTCCTTGAAAAATGCTATTATCCCGGTCTTAACAGTTATTGGTCTACAAACAGGTCTTTTATTAGGGGGAGCCATTTTAACTGAAACGATTTTTGGTTGGCCAGGTATTGGCCGATATCTTTATGATGCTATTGGGTATCGGGATTATCCTGTTATTCAATCAGGGATATTAGTCATTGCTACTATATTTGTCGTTATTAACTTAATAATAGATTTGTTATATGCAGTTGTCGATCCGCGAATAAAATATCATCAATAGTAAATAGCAAGGGGGGATAAAACGTGGCTGAACTTGCAAAAAACACATCTAAATTAGCATCGCAAAATGGAAATGAGGAGCTACCAGCACCATGGAAAGAGGCATGGCGATCTTTTTGTAAAAATAAATTAGCGGTTGTTGGACTAGGGATTGTGATCTTTTTTATTATTCTCGCTGCAATCGCACCTCTCATTGCTCCATATGGCTTCAAAGAACAAGAGCTATCCAATCGATTACTTGCGCCATCAGGTGAGCATTGGTTTGGAACAGATGATTTCGGGAGAGATATCTTTTCACGGATTGTATACGGTGCGAGAATTTCTATATGGGTCGGCTTTTTTTCAGTGTTAGCCTCAGCAGTTATTGGGACAATTTTGGGGATTGTTGCTGGCTACTATGGGAAATGGGTAGACACATTTATTTCACGAATCTTTGATATTATGCTAGCATTCCCAAGTATACTACTAGCAATTGCGGTAGTAGCGATTTTAGGCCCATCCTTACAAAATGCACTAATTGCGATTGCGATAATAAATATTCCAAACTTTGGACGTCTTGTCAGGTCAAAAGTTCTTAGTGTCAAACAGGAGGAATATATCATGGCGGCAAAAGCAGTTGGCATGAAGGACACTAGAATATTATTTCGACATATCCTTCCTAATAGTATGACACCAATCATTGTTCAAGGTACACTTGCTATTGCAACAGCAATAATTGAAGCAGCTGCACTTGGCTTCCTTGGATTAGGAGCTCAAGCACCAACTCCAGAATGGGGAAAAATGTTAGCTGACTCAAAGCAATATTTGGTTCAAGCACCATGGACTCTTTTCTTTCCCGGTCTTGCCATCATGTTAACCGTTTTAGGGTTTAATCTAATGGGCGATGGGCTACGTGACGTATTAGATCCAAAAATGAAACAATAAAAATGATAGTATGAAAAAATATGGATTGTCCCCTGAATCAAACACTCACTATTCAGGGGTTTTTGTTCATTCTCACAATTCTCAGCTTATCACTTGAATGGTCTATTTTCCCTTTTTTGATCTTACACTGATAAAGTAGGAGGTTAAAGGAGGGGAGACAATGTTGATTGATGGTGTATTATCAGGTGGTGGGATTAAAGGTTTTGCTCTTATCGGGGCCTATCAAGCGATCGAACAAAACGGTTTTAAATTTAAGCGCTTAGCAGGAACGAGTGCTGGTTCTATTATCTCTGCGTTTATTATAGCCGGGTATACAGCTGACGAAATCTTAGAGATGATGGATGAAGTTGACTTGGAAATGTTTTTAGATGAACGAAGAAGCTTTTTTCCGTTTTCTCTTACAAAATGGATTTCATTATATTGGAATCTTGGATTATATAAAGGGGCTAAGCTAGAAGAATGGCTTTTAGCGAAGTTGAAAAATAAGGGGATTTCCACGTTTGCAGATATTCCAGCAGGTTCATTACGGATTATTGCTTCTGATTTAACAAATGGAAGGCTGATCGTATTACCTGATGATCTTCATCAATACGGAATAAATCCAGAATCGTTTTCTGTTGCAAGAGCAGTACGGATGAGCTGTAGCTTACCTTATTTTTTCGAGCCAGTACGATTAGCAACATTAACAGGTAGTAATATTGTTGTAGATGGGGGTGTGCTAAGTAATTTTCCGATTTGGTTATTTTATCAAAGTAAGAAACCGTATAAGAAAAGGCCGGTCCTTGGTATTAAGCTAAGCTCAAATGATAAAGAACGGCCTAAAAGAAAGATTCAAAATGCGATTGACATGTATGGTGCTTTATTTGAAACAATGAAGGATGCTCATGATAGTAGACATATCTCCAGTAGGCATGAAAAGGATATTGTTTTTCTGCCTGTAGATCAAATTGTTTCAACTGAGTTGGATTTAAATGAAGAAAAAAAACTAGCTCTAATTGAGCTAGGACGAAGTCGAACGAACGAGTTTCTTAAGAGCTGGACGTTTTAGAAAAACGCTCGGTTTTTCTTTTTGCCTTTTTTTCCTTCAATCACTGTTAAATGTGATGGTTGTTTTTTCTTTTTAATTGCAGAGGTTTTTGTTGACTTTTTAGCATGTGTTATGTTTCTGACATTTGAACCACGAGTACTTCGATCATCGAAACGTCTTTTTGATTGCTTTGCCGCTTTGGCATAGGAAGTATTTTCCTGGCCCATTCTCTTTCTCATAAAAAGACGATAGATCAGATATATTCCAAAACCTATAGCAGCATAAATCGCGATTTGTTTTAAAAGCCACAACGGATTAGAAACTAAAGTTGTTATTAGTCCAACTGCACCTAATAAAATAATTGCAAAGACGAATCCATTCACCCCACGACGATTCATAAAACCACCTCCGAGAAAAGATACCAATCAAGATACAAAAATAATATGAAGTTTTTAAGTCTCCGTTTCCTTCATAAGACTAAATTAAACAATTTGTTCAGCTAATGCTGTCTCTGTTTCTTTTTCTTTTCGCATTAGCTCATTAAAGCTTGCAATGGCTACTTCAACTTGATCATCTGTTGGTTCTTTTGTTGTTAATAGCTGTAGCCAAAGTCCTGGGTAACCTAAAAACCGTAATACTGGAACATCACGAAGCTTATTTGTTATTTGCAATACCTCAAAAGAAATGCCTAGGACCACTGGTATGAGTGCTAAGCGATTTACAACTCGTAACCATAAAGGATCTAATGGTACAAGTGTGTACACGAAAACACCTACAATAACGGTAAATAGGATGAAACTGCTTCCACATCTGTAATGTAAACGAGAGCTGCTTTGTACGTTTTCAACAGTTAGTGGTAAGTTGTTTTCATAGGCATTGATAACTTTATGTTCAGCTCCGTGATATTGGAATACACGTTTAATCAATGGTGTAAAGGCTATAGCATATATATATGCTAGTAATAACAATAGTTTGAAAGCGCCTTCTATAAGAATTTGCCCAAAATCAGATGGAACAAGTGGTTTCATAAACGCTGCTAAGAACACGGGAAGAAGTGTAAAGATTACTTTTCCGAAGAAAAAGGAAATAACACCAACTGCTGCGATACCGAGCCACATCGCTAGTTTGGAATCGGAGTTCTTTTTTTCTTCTAACACCTTTTCGTCATCCTCAGGATCAACTTCAAAGCGTTCAGTTGCAAAATTTAAATGTTTAGAGCCATTAGCACTAGCCTCAATAATGGCAATTATCCCTCGTAAAAATGGGATCTTTTTTAATTTTGATAAAACGGGTTGACTTTTTCTTGGTAAATGAAAATAATCAATCGATTGATCATTTCTTCGAATTGCAGTTACATAATGGTGCTTGCCACCGAACATTACACCCTCAATAACAGCTTGCCCACCATATGCAGGCTTTTTTTGAATTGACATGAGACACCAACCTATCTATTCTGTTTATCACTTAAGTAAACAACAATCACTACTGTGTTTAGCTATTACTTCTATAATACAGAATTTATTAGGAAACCTCTAGAGTGATATTTTAGAATAGCGCATATAAATAAGACATTTATTCACAATTTTTTATAATATCGTGTTTTCTAAAGAAAATCCGGCTGGAAATCATACCCTTATTTACATTATACCCATGCTTTCACTTACTAGACATGTAATTTTCATTCTCATAAAAAACTTGGTAAAAAACATGTCTTTTAAAAAAATGGACATAGTAATAATGGAGGTGTAGATAGATGGCAGATAAAAAAAATCAAAATGATGAACAAAAACAGGATAAAGATAATCCGAATTTAGAGCAGAACAAAAGAGAAAAACCAGTTTCGCAACTTGGCAAAGTTATCTCAACAGGTTTTATCGGTGGTGTATTTTGGAGTTTTTTAGCATACTTATCTTCACTATTGAATTTTACAGAAGTTAGTCCCAATCTTATCCTCCAACCGATTGCGTTAGGAGATTGGAAAAATGGTACGCTTGGAGAATTTATTAGTATTGTTTTAATAGGGTTACTATCGATTGGTGTTGCTTTGGCTTATTATGCTATTTTAAAACGATTCAAGTCAATGTGGATTGGGATTTTATATGGAGTTGCATTATGGGGTCTTGTTTTTTTTATATTAAACCCTATATTTCCAAATCTTAAAACTGTTTTTGAGTTATCGCGCGCCACGATTGTGACAACAGCATGCCTTTATATTCTGTACGGAGTTTTTGTTGGCTACTCGATTTCCTTTGATCACAATGAATTAAATACGAACAATGAGAATTAGATGAAAAACGTGAGTTAACGTCTAATGGATAAAGGTTAATCTAAGCTACTATTACGCGATCATTATTATATAGCGGTATTATCATGAAACCTATATAAATAGTTATTGCTGAGAAACTAGTCTTAGAATGTTTATAAGCATGAATTAGTGAGATTCCGCCCTCATTTGCTAAAGGAAAACATAGTATGAAAGCGATTAGTTATGATAGAATGTTCATTAGCTGAACATTCTTTTTTTATAGGCTCTTTTAAAGCTCACTGTTGTTGTTGGCACTTTGTTGATTGGGACGAACGCCCTCAGCGGAAATCAACAACCAAGTTTAACAGGGCAATTAAATAGTAAGATGATGATGGTTTCGCTTTTTTACTACGAAATGAGGTGCAAGAATTCATGAAGTTTTTAGTGATAAATGGACCAAACCTGAATAGACTTGGCTTACGCGAGCCTGCTATTTATGGGTCCAAAACATTAACTGATTTAGAAATGGATTTGTTAGCGTTTGGAGAAGTTGAACAAATTGAAGTCACTTGTTTTCAATCAAATCATGAAGGTGATATCATTGATGCCATCCATGAAGCCGAGGATCAATTTGATGGGATTGTATTGAACCCTGGAGCTTTTACACATTATAGCTACGCGATCCGTGATGCTATTGCAAGTGTATCATTCCCGGTTATTGAAGTTCATATTTCAAATGTTCATGCAAGAGAAGAATTTCGCCACACATCTGTAACTGCTCCAGTCACAATCGGTCAAATCATCGGACTTGGTTTTAAAGGTTATGAGCTAGCAATGCTCGCATTAAAGGAGAGAGTAGGGGGAATCCAACGATGAAATTAGAAAAAATCCGCAACCGATTTCAGGAATTATCTATTGATGGACTTTTAATTACGAGTGAATTCAATCGCAGATACATGACTGGATTTACTGGCACTGCTGGTGTTGCCGTTATTTCTGAGAATAAGGCTGTTTTCATTACAGATTTCCGTTATACTGAGCAAGCAGCAAAAGAAGTCGAAGGCTATGAGATTGTCCAGCATAAAGGACCTATACATGAGGAAGTTGCATCAATCGTTTCCAAATTAGGGATTAAAAAGCTAGGCTTTGAACAAGACCACCTTACATATCAAGCTTATTCTTTCTATAATAAGTCTTTAACAGGAGCCGAATTTGTACCAGTATCAGGTGCAGTAGAAAAGTTACGCTTGATTAAGTCTCCTGCAGAGATTAAGATATTAAAGGAAGCTACAGAGATTGCTGACGCAGCCTATAAGCATATTTTAACGTATGTGAAACCAGGCTTAAAAGAAATTGAAGTTGCGAATGAACTTGAATTTTTTATGAGAAAAAATGGTGCTGTATCTTCATCTTTTGATATTATTGTTGCTTCAGGTTATCGTTCTGCATTACCGCATGGGGTAGCTAGTGACAAAGAAATTGAAAAAGGTGATTTTGTTACGCTTGATTTTGGTGCATACTACAAAGGATATTGTTCAGACATCACAAGAACATTTGCTGTTGGGGAACCGAGTGAAAAGTTGAAGAAAATTTATTCGACTGTTCTTGAAGCTCAGTTACGTGGCATGAATGGAATAAAACCAGGCATGACAGGTAAAGAGGCTGATGCTCTTACACGTGATTATATTAGTGAGCAAGGGTATGGTGAGTATTTCGGACATTCTACAGGTCATGGATTGGGAATGGAAGTACACGAAGGACCTGCCTTATCACTTAGATCTGACACAGTTCTTGAACCAGGTATGGTTGTTACAGTCGAACCCGGTATTTATGTAGCAGGTCTTGGTGGAGTAAGAATTGAAGATGATACAGTTGTCACCAAATCCGGAAATGAGTCACTGTCTCATTCACCAAAAGATCTTATTATTTTGTAATAGGGAATACATGTTCTTTACATATAAGAATAGACACTATTTTTTAGAACCAATGAGGCCAAAAGAGGTCCCACGTTCTAAAATCCCTTATTTAAGTTATTTAGGAGGACTTTTTTCATGATTTCAGTTAACGATTTTCGTACAGGACTAACAATCGAGGTTGATAACGGCATTTGGCGTGTAATGGATTTCCAACACGTAAAACCTGGTAAAGGTGCAGCATTTGTCCGTTCTAAATTACGTAATCTTCGCACAGGAGCTGTTCAAGAGAAAACGTTCCGAGCTGGCGAAAAAGTTGCGAAGGCTCAAATTGAAACACGTAGAATGCAATATCTTTATGCAAATGGAGATCAGCACGCATTCATGGATACAGAAACATATGATCAAATCGAATTACCATCAACTCAAATAGAATATGAATTAAAATTCTTAAAAGAAAATATGGAAATTCAAATTATGATGTTTGGTACTGAAACTTTAGGTGTGGAATTACCAAATACAGTTGAGTTAGAGGTTACTGAAACAGAACCAGGTATTAAAGGTGATACTGCTTCAGGTGGTACGAAGCCAGCGATCTTAGAAACTGGTTTATCCGTTCAAGTTCCATTCTTCATTAACGAAGGCGATCGTCTAATCATTAATACGACTGAAGCTTCTTACGTTTCACGTGCGTGATATATAATGTCCTGTAAAAGAGGTGCTCTAATGCACCTCTTTTTTGCATGCTTTAAGAAAATCTACACGATTCCTTAATAATCGCCTTCATTAAAACTTTAGCTGCTTTTTTAACACCACTTCTATTATCCTCAACGTATTCCTCAGCAATTCCTCTAATTTCAAGAATACATGTCGGAGCATGCTTGCAAACATTTAATAATCCAGTTAGAATTCGCCCACGATGTTTCCCTTCCCATAAGGAAAGTGCTTCTTTTAATATTGGAAATGCAGCAAGTGCTTCAGGTTCACCAATCTCTGCAAAGTTACAAATTGTTTGGACAGAGTAATCTCTTACAATCGTACTTTTATCTGTACGAATCTGTTCGCTTATTGCTGGTAAAAGAGAAAAGATTTGCTCTGAAATATATGGAGTGAGTAACGATATTGTATGGGTTGCTTCCCAGCGAATACGTGTGGAATTAGATGCTAGTAAAGGGAGTATTAGACTTGTAAAAGGCACGACTAATTCAGGTTTTTCCTCGGAAACCTTTGTAAATACCTCTACACAATCACCAATTAACGCTTTGTTATTACTTGTAAATCCTTCTACTAGTTCATTTAGTAGTTCTGGGGTATGGATACATTCCTTTGCTACGATTCGATTGCCCTCTTCTGTTTTCTCTCCAATTTGAGATGATAGTTTAGAAAAAATTAACAGCGTTTACACCCCTTAACCAATAAGCATTTTTTCTTTTTATTATAAACCTTCCTTGTCTAAAATACCTACCTTTAGCATATGGTGTACAAACTGTACTTTAGGAGGACAACATGAAACGATTTTTTTCTCATATTGATTCAACTGTTTTAACAATGGCAGGCTTACGCTTTTTGTCTGCCTCAATCGAATTAACAGCAGCTATTTTAATGTTGGTATTCAATGATGTAAAAAAGGCCGTCACAATCAATTCACTCTTAGCAATCGTGGGTCCAGTAATTTTTATAGTTACGATGACTATTGGTATCTTCCATATTGCTGATCAATTATCCTATGCAAAATTGCTGTTTATTGGTCTTGGTGTGTTTTTTATTTTATTTGGAATTTATAAGTAGAAAGAAGAAGTTTAGAAAGGCAAAAATCATCAGGACAATTAAGTCATGAATGTGGTCAAGCATGCATACATTGAAAGTAACAATTGGCTAATAGGAGGAAGCGGTGTGAAGGAAATAATTGAGATGCTTCCGGAATCGATCAGTAACCAGATAGGGAAACTACATCCTGCAAGTTTGGGGCGAATTGAGGAAATCCGCATTCGTGTGATGAAACGGGTCGAAGTCATCATAATGGGGAAACCTGTTTTTCTATCATATGTAACGACATATGAAGACTCAATTAATCTACTAAACGAGCTAAGTCACTATTCGATTTATACATTAGAAGAAGAATTAAAAAAGGGCTATATAACAGTTCGTGGAGGGCATCGCGTTGGTCTTTCTGGAAGAGTTATTACGGAAAATGGACGAGTTAAGGCGATTCGTGATGTTACTTCATTTAATATCAGGATAGCTAGAGAAAAGATAGGTATTGCAGAGAATTATATTCCATATTTATATGCTGGAAAGTGGTTGAATACGTTAATTATTGGTCCGCCACAAACAGGTAAAACAACATTACTTAGAGATTTTGCGAGAGTAATAAGCAGTGGCTTTAAGCAGATCGAATCAAAAAAGGTAGGAATTGTTGATGAGCGATCAGAAATTGCAGGTTGTGTGAAGGGGGTTCCACAGCATCAGCTTGGTGAACGAATTGATGTTCTCGATGCTTGTCCAAAAGCGGAAGGCATGATGATGATGATTCGTTCAATGAGTCCTGATGTATTAATTGTGGATGAGATTGGTACGAAGGAAGATGCAGAAGCAGTGATGGAAGCCGTTCATGCAGGTGTACAGTTATTTGTTACTGTTCATGGGTATCAAGCTAGTGAGCTAACCAATCGCCCTACATTAAAGATGTTATTGCAAGCAAATGTATTTGATCGATATATGGAATTATCTAGAAAAGATGGACCTGGAACTGTTCAACAAATCCTTAATCAACATGGTGAGTATTTACAAATAGAAAGAAGTGGGATCAAATGATCAAGTGGATGGGTGCGTTACTCATAATTCTTGCAACAACCTGGGCTGGCTTCGAAGCTGCAAAACATTTAAGTGAAAGAACAAGGCAGCTTAGACAGCTTAAGGTAGCGCTGCAATCATTAGAAGCTGAGATTATGTATGGACATACATCGTTAATTGTTGCAGCTCAACATATTTCAAAGCAATTACCGAAACCCTTATCAATCTTTTTCGAGCAATTTGCAAAAAAGCTAGAAAAAGGTCATACGAGTGTTAAGGGTGCTTGGGAGGAAAGTCTTCAAGATGTTTGGCGTTTCACAGCCTTTAAACAAGGTGAATATGAAGTGTTAAAACAGTTTGGCGAAACACTTGGTCAACATGATAGAATCTCACAGCAAAAACATATAAAGTTAACGCTTTCGCACTTAGAGAGAGAAGAAGCAGATGCAATTGATCGGCAAAATCGTTATGAACGTATGATGAAAAGTCTAGGGGTACTAGCTGGTTTACTTTTAGTCATTTTATTGATGTAGAAGTGGAAGGGAGTCGTCGCAGGTGGGCGTAGATATAAACACAATCTTTCAAATTGCCGGGATAGGAATAGTCGTTGCATTCCTTCACACAATTTTAGATCAAATGGGAAAAAAAGAATATGCACAATGGGTAACACTCATTGGCTTTATTTATATTTTATTTATGGTTGCATCAATTGTAGATGATCTATTTAAAAAGATAAAATCGGTCTTTCTTTTCCAAGGGTAAGGGGGGCTTCTCATCGAAATTATTCAAATTGTAGGTCTAGGGCTGATCGCAACCTTTCTTGCCCTAATCGTAAAAGAGCAAAAGCCCACCTTCGCCTTTATGCTTGTCGTATTTGTTGGTTGTGTTATTTTTTTATTTTTAATCGATCAGGTATATGAAATTATTCGAATGGTTGAACGAATTGCGATACATGCGAACGTTAATCTCATATATGTTGAAACGATTTTAAAGATAATTGGAATTGCTTATATAGCAGAGTTTGGTGCGCAAATAACAAAGGATGCTGGACAAGGTGCAATCGCATCTAAGATTGAACTAGGCGGGAAGATTCTTATCCTAACGATGGCAATCCCGATTTTAACCGTCATTATTGAAACAGTTCTTGGAATGATTCCAGGTACGTAATAGTGTGATAGGAAATTTGTATAAAGTTTGGGGGTGTGTAAATGCGAACGTTTCTAGCTCTTATTCTTATTTCACTCTTTCTAGCAATCCCAATAAATGTACAAGCCTCTGAGACACCTCAGCAGACTGAAGAACCTGATACTCCTAATGCAAATATGATTGTCGATGAGCAGGTAGAAAAGCTCGAGATTAATGATATTAAAAACTATTGGGATGAAGTGATGACAGAATATGGTGGTTTTTTACCGGAAAGTCAGAAAGGTAGTTTGCTGCAATTTTTAAGTGGGGAAAAGGAACTTTCCTTTCAAGAATGGATGAAGGCGTTTCTGAAATTTTTATTTCATGAGCTACTAGCGAATGGGAAATTACTTGGTACATTAATCTTGTTAACTGTTTTCAGCATGTTGTTGCAGTTATTACAAAATGCATTTAATCAAAGCGCAGTAAGTAAGGTTGCCTACGCTCTCGTCTATATGGTGTTGATCATAATCGCTCTAAATAGTTTTCATGTCGCTATTCAATATACAAATAATGCCATTCAATCTATGACTAATTTCATCCTTGCGTTAATTCCCCTCTTATTAGCTTTAATGGCATCTTCAGGTGGACTAGCTTCAGCAGCCTTTTTTCATCCGGTTATTATCTTTTTAATGAATACAAGTGGATTGTTGATCCAAAATATTGTATTACCGCTACTGTTTCTCTCGGCCTTATTGAATATCGTGAGTACATTGACAGATCAATACAAAGTGACACAGCTTGCAGGATTACTTAGAAATATAAGCATTGGCCTGCTTGCATCGTTTTTAACTATATTCCTTGGTGTAATATCTGTTCAAGGTGCTTCTGCAGCTGTTACAGATGGGATCACAATTCGAACGGCAAAGTTTATTACCGGAAATTTCATCCCTGTTTTAGGAAGAATGTTTACCGATGCGACAGATACGGTCATTAGTGCATCGATTTTATTGAAGAATACAGTTGGAGTGATCGGTGTAGCGATCTTGTTGTTAATTGCTGCATTTCCCGCAATTAAAGTGTTATCGCTAGCGTTTATTTATAAATTCGCCGCGTCGATCCTACAGCCTCTAGGTGGAGGTCCGGTTATCGCGTGTTTAGATATTATTAGTAAAAGTGTTATCTATATTTTTGCAGCATTGGCAATTGTCTCTCTCATGTTTTTTTTAAGCTTAACTGTGATAATTGCCGCTGGTAATCTGACAATTATGATGCGGTAAAGCAGGATTATTCGGACTTTAATGAGGAGGGGGGAATCTACTTTGTCATTTTTAACAGAATGGATTACTAATATTATCGTATTTATTCTACTAGCTGTGGTTATTGATTTATTATTACCAAATTCATCGATGCAGAAATATGCAAAAATGGTTATTAGCCTATTATTAATAATTGTCATAATCAATCCAATCTTTAAATTATTCAACACAGATATGAATGTAATCCTCTCGGAATTCCAGTCTGTAGCACCATCAGAAGAAAATGAGGTAAAAAATTTAATAGAATTTCAGAAAAAAGAAATACAAGCCTCACAACGTGCATATATTTTAGAACAAATGGCTGTCCAAATGAAAACGATGGCAAAAGAGGAGCTGGTGCAAAACTATGACTTAACGATTGAAACAATCCTTCTTTCCGAATCTGAACAAGTAGACGACATAAACTCTCAGAATGATCTCCAGCATATCCGTGTAGTCTTACAACAAAATGAAGCTGAGGAAGTAGCAGGACAAGAAGCAGTTGAAGCTGTCCAATCAATATCGATTGACACCACAAAAGAACTTCCAACTGACGATCCAGAAGCACAGCTAAATTCAGAAGAGATTACCGCGTATTTAGCAAAAATTTGGGAAGTAGAAGAAGAAAAAATCACACTCGAATTGGAAGGGGGGGAGGAGTCATTAGATGAGCAATAAAGAAAGCTTCATCCAAAAGCTAAAGTCCTTACTTAGCCAGTCAAATTCTAAGAAACCATCAAAATTTCAATATTTTATTCTTGTTTTCGTATTAGGGATAGCGTTCATGCTTATTAGCAATCTTTTTACTACTGATGAAAATAAGAATAACGCTTTACCAACTACTTCTACAGCTACTGATGAAAGTACTGAAGTGTTTAAGCAAACAAAGGGAGATAGTACTGGCTCCATCTCTGACTATGAAGCCGAATATGAAAACCAATTAAAAGAAGTACTAGAAACAATATCTGGTGTAGGAAATGTTTCAGTTGTAGTGAATGTTGATTCAACTTCACAAAAGATTGTTGAAAAAAACAGGGTTACTGGGAGCCAGGTTACAACAGAAACCGACCGTGAAGGCGGCAAAAGAGAAGTGGAAGACCAATCAATAGATGAACAAGTTGTCATCATTCAAGAAGGCGAAAAAGAGGTTCCGATTGTCGTGCAAGTAAAAAAACCCGAGGTTCGTGGAGTCTTAATTGTCGCTCAAGGTGCTGACAACATTCATATAAAGCAAACAATTATAGACGCGGTAACACGTGCATTAGGTGTACCTAGTCATCGTGTAGCTGTGGAGTCGAAAAAAATGAAGGAGGATGAATAGATGATGTTGAAAAAACAAACGGTTTGGTTATTAACAATGTTAAGTTTAGTGGTGGTATTATCCGTTTATTATGTAACTTCTCCAGACGGTGGAACTAGCAACATAGTCATGACAGAAGAGAATCAAGAGGTTAGTGAAAATACTGCAGATGTTAATGAGCTAGCGGAGGAAAAACAGCCAGCAGCTGAAGAAGAACAGCCTGCACAAGAAGAAGAAAAACAGCCTGCAACAGAAGAAGAAAAACAGCCAGCTGAAGAAGGTAAAGACGGCAAAGACGGCAAAGACTCTGAAAAAGGAGAGTCTCAGGATGAAACTGGAGCCAACGCTGAAGAAGGAGAAGTACAAACAGAAGAGCTTGAGGATGGAACTGTAATTTCTAGTGTGACTAGCGATGAATTATTTGCAGAATTACGTATGGAATTAGAAGATCAGCGCAGCAAAAGAAAGGGTCAATTAGATACAATCGTTGCAAGTAATGATACAACTCCTGAAGAAAAGAACGAGGCGTATGACGAAATGGAAGCATTAGACGAAGCAGCACATAAGGAAACAGTTCTTGAGACGCTTATTAAATCACAAGGCTATGATGATGCACTTGTTCGTGCAGAAGGAAACAATGTAAAAATTACAGTAAAAGCATCAAAAGAGCATGACAAATCTGCTGCTAACAAGATTATGGTGCTTGTAAGAGATGAAATGGAAAATATGGAGAACGTGGTCGTTACATTTGAACAATAATTAAGCTTTAAATATATGAAGTGGTCAATCTGATTATTAATCGGATTGACTTTTTTATTTTGGCTGTAGTTAATGCTCACTGTTGATTGGAACGGATACGTGATGCTCCCGGACAAATCGCGGAAAGTGAACGCTTAAGCGTACATCAACAACCAAGTTTAACAGGGACTTCATTTTAAAGAAATTAAAGATAATACTATTTTTCATAGTAACTAATTAGGTACATGAATGACAAGATGGTAAACTATAAGATAGAATGTAAAATACGACTAGCAAAGCTGAATAAAAAGGAAAACAATCAAAAACACTTATGAAAATCAGTAGAAACCTGAGGAAATGGGTACAATTGTTGTTGAATTTCTTCAGTGATGTATCGTAAGATAATATTATGGGACTAAGTTTTAGTACTAGACTATAAATTAGTAGATCATGTTTTTACGTAAATGATCATATGATTAAAGGGGTGCCTAAGCATGCTAAAAATACAAGAAATCAGAGAAATTATTAAATTAATCGATCACTCATCAATTAATGAATTTTCATTTGAGCACGAAGGTTCAAAAATAAAAATGAAAAAGCAATTACCTGAAGTCGAAACGGTAGTACGTACTGTAGCCACTTCCCCTACGCTTGAGTCAGTACAAGCACAACCAGTACAAGCCCAAGCACCAGTTGTTGGAGCTCCAACACAGGAAACTGTTGAAGCACCTACAGCTGATACATCTCATTTACATAAGATTACGTCTCCAATGGTAGGTACGTTTTATGCAGCATCTTCACCTGAAGCTGGCAATTACGTAGAAGTTGGATCAAAGGTTACAAAAGAATCAGTCGTTTGTATTGTAGAAGCAATGAAGCTCTTCAATGAAATTGAAGCAGAAGTGAAGGGTGAGATCGTCGAAATACTCGTTCAAAATGGACAGCTTGTCGAGTATGGTCAACCTTTATTCCTTGTTAAGCCTGAGTAAGGAGCCAAAATGATGATAAAGAAATTACTAATCGCCAATCGAGGAGAAATTGCTGTTCGAATTATCCGAGCATGTAAGGAATTAGATATCGAAACAGTTGCTGTTTTTTCTGAAGCAGATCGTGAAGCATTACATGTACAGCTTGCAGATGAAGCGTATTGTATCGGTCCAACTGCTTCAAAAGATAGCTATTTAAATTTTACAAACATAATTAGTGTCGCAAAATTAACTGGAAGCGAAGCAATTCATCCAGGCTATGGTTTCTTAGCAGAAAATGCAGATTTTGCAGAGCTTTGTAAAGAATGCAATATTATCTTTGTCGGACCAAGTGCAGAAGCCATTTCAAAAATGGGCACAAAGGATGTTGCAAGAGAAACAATGCGTAAAGCAGGTGTCCCAATAGTTCCAGGTTCTAAAGGAATTATCGAAAACATCGAAGAAGCAAAAATGCTGGCAAACGATATGGGATATCCTGTTATAATAAAAGCAACTGCTGGTGGTGGTGGAAAAGGTATCCGCGTTGCTGTAGATGAGCAAGCACTAGTAAAAGGGATTGAAATTACCCAACAAGAGGCAGCTACTGCATTTGGTAACCCAGGCGTTTATATTGAGAAATACATTGAGGATTTCCGCCATGTTGAAATTCAAGTGTTAGCTGATTCACATGGAAATGTTATTCATCTAGGTGAACGTGACTGTTCCATTCAACGTAGACTGCAAAAACTCATCGAAGAAACGCCATCACCTGCGCTCGATGAAACAATTCGTGCACAAATGGGTGATGCCGCAGTTAAAGCAGCAGCGGCAGTAGCTTATACAGGTGCGGGAACGGTTGAATTTATTTTTGATCATATTAATAAAAAGTTTTACTTTATGGAAATGAATACACGTATCCAAGTAGAGCATCCGGTAACAGAAATGGTAACTGGAATCGACTTAATTAAAGAGCAAATCAAAGTTGCTTCAGGAGAAAAATTACCTGTGACTCAAGATGAGGTTACATTTAATGGCTGGGCAATCGAATGCCGAATTAATGCCGAAAATCCAGAAAAGAACTTTATGCCATCTCCAGGTAAAATTGAGATGTACTTGCCCCCTGGTGGTCTAGGTGTTAGAGTAGATTCAGCGGTATATCCAGGATACTCAATTCCACCATACTATGATTCAATGATAGCAAAGTTGATAACGTATGGTGCAACAAGAGATGAAGCAATTGCTCGAATGAAGCGTGCATTAAGTGAATTTGTTATAGAAGGAATTTCTACAACAATTCCATTTCATATGCGACTTCTTGAACATGAAAAATTTGTATCAGGTGATTTTAACACGAAATTTTTAGAAATGTATAAGGTCATGGATTCGTAAATTTATTCGGAGGTGCTGACCCTTGAAAGATACTAATAACGTTTTAGAAATGAATCAAGATTATAACGGTTTAGGCAAAGTAGAGATTGCTCCAGAAGTAATAGAAGTCATTGCAGGTATTGCAGCATCAGAAATAGAAGGTGTTGCGTCAATGCGTGGAAACTTTGCAGCAGGAGTAGTTGAGCGATTGGGTAAGAAAAATCACGGTAAGGGTGTAAAAGTTGAACTTACTGAAGAAGGCATCGTTATCGAAGTTTATTGTGTCATGATTTTTGGTGTATCTATTCCTACTGTGGCACAAAAAATTCAGGATAACATCCGTCAAGCTTTACTGAACATGACAGCTTTAGAAGTTAATGAAGTAAACATACATGTTGTGGGAATTCAATTCGAATCACGTACACAAGAAGTTGAAGTTGATCAAGAAATGTAATTTGAATTAATCTTTGATCAAGAGCAAAACCAGAGGGTTGGCCCCTTTGGTTTTCTTTTGTTTTTGAAAGTGTTTATAGATTTTCAGGCGACTGGTTATATTGTTATTATAGAAATAAAATAAACCACGAATGTTTTATAAAAATAAAGCCTTTTCATTCGGAAATACATAAAAACAATCGATTTTCGGCATGAATCTGACAGTTGGATATGGTATGATCACTTTATGACATTCGACTTTTAAACATTAAAGGAGCAAGTAAAGAATGAAACGAAGAACAGCAAGAGAAAAGGCACTACAGGCGCTATTTCAAGTGAATGTTAGTAATATAGAACCAAATGAAGCAATTGAGCATGTACTAGACGAGGAGACTCCAGATCAATTTATGAACAGTCTTGTTTTCGGAACAATCGAACACGAAAAGGAGCTAGACGAGTTAATTACGCCTCACCTAGTTAATTGGACAATTGATCGCTTAGCGAATATCGATAAAACGATCTTACGTATGGCTGCTTATGAGCTAAAATATGAGGAAGTTCCAGCAAATGTAACATTAGATGAAGCAGTGGAACTAGCAAAAGCGTTTGGGGATGATCATTCTAGTAAATTCGTCAATGGTGTCCTTTCTAAAATCAAAAAAGGCCTGTAAAGAGGTAATGCAAAGTTTGAGGAGGAATTAGAAATGACTGCAACTATTATTGATGGAAAAGAATTATCAAAAACAAAACGAAGTGAATTAGCAAAAGAAGTGGAACAAATTAAAGCAAAAGGCTTATTACCAAAGCTAGTCGTTATTTTAGTAGGGGACAACCCTGCTTCACTTTCCTATATTAGAGGGAAACAAAAGGCATCTGAGGAAATCGGTGTTGGCTTTAAATTAGAAAATTTCCCTGAATCTTTTACAGAAAAAGAATTGCTTGATGTAATTGAGCACTACAACAATAATGATGAATACCATGGGATATTAGTTCAACTGCCACTTCCTGCACATATTAACGAAACGGCTGTTGTTGAAAAAATTTCACCCTTAAAAGATGTTGATGGCTTCCATCCGATTAATATTGGTCGTATGATGACAGGTCAAGAAACATTTTTACCTTGTACACCAGCTGGAATTGTTGAAATGATTAAGTCAGTTGGCGTAGAAATGACTGGGAAGAATGTGGTTGTTGTTGGAAGAAGTAATATTGTCGGAAAACCAGTTGGACAACTTCTTTTAAACGAACATGCAACAGTTACTTACTGTCATTCAAAAACGAAGGATTTATCAGCTTTTACGAAAGAAGCAGACATTTTGGTAGCTGCTGTTGGCCGCGCTAATTTTATTAAAGGCGAGGACATTAAACCAGGAGCTGTTGTCATTGATGTAGGTGTTAACAGACTTGAAACTGGTAAATTATGTGGTGATGTTGTTTTTGATGAAGCGAAGGAAGTTGCAAGCTACTTAACACCAGTTCCAGGTGGAGTAGGTCCGATGACTATTACGATGCTAGCTCATAATACAGTTCAATCTGCGAAACAATTTCTAAGTACTAAATAAAACATACTTAAAAGCGGGACGGAGAAACGATCTGTATTACTCCGTCCCTATTCAGTCATTTTAAAGTTATTAGTTTAGTAAAGGAGGTTGTACTATGAGTGAAATAAAATATGTAACAGTTACAGCCTTAACGAAATACATAAAACGTAAATTTGATGTTGATCCTCATTTAACCGATATTTGGATAAAGGGTGAGATCTCAAATTTCAATTTACATAGTCGTGGTCATATGTATTTTACATTGAAGGATGAAAAGGCAAGAATTCAAGCCGTCATGTTCGCCGGTGCCAATAAATCCCTAAAGTTTAAACCGGAAAATGGTATGAAGGTTCTTATCCGTGGCGAAATCTCGGTTTATGAACAAAGTGGTGGCTATCAGGTTTATGTGAAGGAAATGCAGCCAGATGGTATCGGTAGTCTGTATTTAGCTTACGAGGAGCTGAAAAAAACTCTGCAAAAAGAAGGTCTTTTTGATCCAGTTCACAAAAAGCCAATACCAAAATATCCGGATCAAGTTGGGGTCATAACTTCACCTACAGGTGCTGCGATTCGTGATATTTTAACAACGATCAATCGTCGTTACCCACTTGCAAAGGTTATTTTAATACCAGCTCTTGTACAAGGAGTTCAGGCAGGTGCTTCTGTAGCGAAAGCAATAAAACAAGCGAATCAGCTAAATACATTAGATGTTTTAATTGTTGGTCGAGGTGGAGGCTCAATTGAAGAACTATGGGCGTTTAATGAAGAAATCGTAGCAAGAGAAATTTTCGCATCACAAATACCAATTATCTCTGCTGTAGGACATGAAACAGATTATACAATTGCTGATTTTGTAGCCGATTTACGAGCTCCTACACCAACAGGTGCTGCCGAACTAGCTGTACCTCATTTTTCCGAATTAATGGATCGCTTATTAGAACGTAAAAATAGGCTTAAAAGAACCATGCGGGAGAAAATAACCTCAAATAAAGACCGGTTAAACCATTATCAAACATCCTATGCCTTTAAATATCCAAAACAGCTTTATTTACAAAAGGAGCAACAATTAGATTTAATTGTTGAACGCCTTAATAAAGAAGGACAACGGGCCATCATTCATAAAAAAGACTCCTTCACACATGTGAAAAATCGACTAGCAAATGTACATCCAAAGGGTCAAGTGAAACGCTCAATGGAAGCGTATCAATTATTGTTTAAAAAGCTTAATCGAGAAATGAGTTCTGTACTAACCTATAAACATTCGCAATTTAATGAAACAATTGCTAAACTAAATGCATTAAGTCCGCTAAGAGTTATGGACAGGGGCTATAGCCTTGTTTATCATGAAAAAGAACTTGTTAAAAGTATTAATCAAATTGAGGCAGGACAGATGGTAAAAGTACAACTTAAAGATGGACAACTAGACTGTAAAGTACAGGGAATAGAGGAGAGATCCGTTCATGAGTAAGGAAGAGCAAAAAGCTAAGGAAGTATCCTTTGAACATGCCATGCAACAGTTAGAGGAAATCGTTGGGAAGCTTGAGGAAGGAGATGTACCACTTGAAAAGGCCATTGAATACTTTCAAAAGGGTATGGAACTTTCAAAGCTTTGTCATGATAAGCTACAGCATGTAGAAAAACAAATGGATTTTATTTTACGTGAAGATGGGGAATTAAAGCCATTTGAGCTGCAGGAGGAAGAAAAAGCGTGACCATACAGCTTAACGACTTTTTAGTTTCACGTAAACAAATCATTGAAAAAGCAATGCCTGAGTATATTGAAAAGCTTCAAGCACCAAAAACATTAAAAGACGCAATGCAATATTCATTAGAAGCAGGCGGGAAACGCTTGCGTCCAATTCTTGTTTTAGCATTGCTTCATACATACAAACAAACTGAAAAATTAGGTATAGCTACAGCTTGTGCGGTTGAAATGATTCACACCTATTCACTTATTCATGATGACCTTCCGTGCATGGATGATGATGACTTAAGACGTGGAAAGCCGACAAACCATAAAGTTTTTGGCGAAGCAATGGCCGTTTTAGCAGGTGATGGACTTTTAACACAAAGCTTTTCTCTAATTGTAAATGATCCTTATCCTTCATCGGAAAACAAGCTTCGCGTTGTTTCAGAACTAGTAAAAGCAGCTGGAGCAGAAGGCATGGTTGGTGGACAGGTTGCTGATATGGAAGGGGAAGCAAAAAATTTAACCCTTGAAGAACTTCAGTACATCCATGAAAACAAGACAGCTAAACTCCTCGGATTTAGCATCATTTCAGGTGCGATTTTGGCGAGAGCCCCTGAAGAGGATATCGAAAAACTACGTCAGTATGCTTATCATCTTGGTATTGCATTTCAAATTCGTGACGATATTTTAGATATTGAAGGGAACGAAGACGTTATTGGGAAGCCTGTGGGATCTGATACGACGAATGAGAAGACAACATATCCCTCCATTCTAACGATGCAAGGTGCAAAAGAAAAACTTAATGATCACATTGACCACGCAAAGACGATTTTAAATAGTTTATCTGTTTATTCAAATTTACTTGTACAAATGTGTGATTTAATAGCAAATAGGGATCATTAATCATGACGAAATTAAGTGTGAAGGATTTTACTAAAACCGTTTCCAATAGGTAGCGGTTTTTTGTCCTATTTACTCGATTTTTCAGAACTTCTCCACGCAGTGATGGACATAAAATATTGTAATTAAAGCTATTTTATGGTAAGTTTTTGCTTGCACATATTTGTCCTTTTAATAAGGGAAGTATTAGATGCTAAGATTAAATCTTAAATTGTTTTCAAATAAAAGAAGTTTACGTTAAAATATAAAGATAAGACTAAGGTATAAGAACAAATTATATACAAACACGAATATAGAATCAAACTGAACCCGAAAGTGAGTGATCCATTTGGATCTTCTATCCATTAAAGACCCAAGCTTTTTAAAAAAGCTATCGAATAACGACCTTGAAAAACTTAGTGCGGAAATTAGGCAATTTTTAATTGAAAAGCTATCAGAAACTGGTGGACATATTGGTCCAAACTTAGGTGTTGTTGAGCTAACAGTTGCCCTTCACAAAGTTTTTGACAGTCCTAAAGATAAATTTATTTGGGATGTAGGACATCAATCCTATGTTCATAAAATATTAACTGGAAGAGCGAATGAATTTGATACTTTGCGTCAATACAAAGGCCTATGTGGTTTTCCGAAACGCAATGAAAGTGAACATGATGTGTGGGAGACAGGTCATAGTTCAACATCATTATCCGCCGCAATGGGTATGGTCATTGCAAGAGATTTAAAGAAAACAAATGAACATATAATTCCCATAATCGGTGATGGAGCACTAACTGGTGGCATGGCTCTTGAGGCCTTAAATCATATCGGGCATGAGCAAAAGGATATTATCGTTGTTCTAAATGACAATGAAATGTCGATTGCCCCTAACGTTGGTGCGCTTCACAATGTTCTTGGCCGACTAAGAACAGCCGGAAAATATCAGTGGGTTAAAGATGAGCTTGAGTATTTATTGAAGAAAATTCCAGCTGTAGGCGGGAAACTTGCGTCAACAGCTGAACGAGTGAAAGATAGTTTAAAATATATGCTAGTCTCAGGTGTGTTTTTTGAAGAATTAGGTTTTACTTATTTAGGACCAATTGACGGACATAATTATGAAGATTTATTTGAAAATCTTCAATATGCTAAAAAAACCTCAGGACCAGTTCTTCTTCATGTGATCACGAAGAAAGGAAAAGGGTATAAACCGGCAGAAACAGATACAATTGGTACATGGCATGGCACTGGACCTTACAAAATTGAGACTGGTGATTTCTTAAAACCAAAAGTTGTTGGACCAGCTTGGAGTAAGCTTGTAAGTGATACAGTACTTAAGCTTGCTCGTGAGGATGAGCGAATTGTCGCTGTGACACCAGCAATGCCGGTTGGATCTAAGTTAGAAGCTTTTGCGCAAGAGTTCCCGGACCGAATGTTTGACGTTGGAATTGCTGAACAGCATGCTACCACAATGGCAGCTGGACTTGCTACCCAAAACATGAAGCCGTTTTTAGCAATCTATTCAACATTTTTACAACGAGCATATGATCAAGTTGTTCATGATATTTGCCGTCAAAATTTAAACGTATTTATTGGAATTGACAGATCTGGACTAGTTGGTGCCGATGGAGAAACCCATCAAGGCGTTTTTGATATTGCATTTTTACGACATTTGCCAAACATGGTACTTATGATGGCAAAAGATGAAAATGAAGGCCAACATCTTGTTAATACAGCTTTGAAATATAATGATGGACCTATCGCGCTACGCTATGCACGTGGAAATGGAATCGGTGTGAAAATGGATGAAGAGCTTAAAGAAATCCCGATTGGATCGTGGGAAGTTCTTAGAGAAGGTAGAGATGCTGTTATTCTTACCTTTGGCACGACAATTGAAATGGCAGTTGAGGCAGCTGAAACCTTAGCGAAACAAGGTAAATCGATTCGTGTGGTTAATGCACGTTTTATCAAACCTTTAGATGAATACATGCTTCATGATATCTTTGCTGAACATATTCCTGTATTAACCATAGAAGAAGCTGTTTTACAAGGTGGATTTGGAAGTGCTGTTCTAGAGTTTGCCCAAGAAAATAACTATTACGAATCAAAGATTTCCCGTATAGGTATACCAGATCAGTTTATAGAACATGGTAGTGTTTCTAAATTACTCGAAGAGATCGGTATGACAACAGAAGATGTTATTATCCAACTTAAAGCAATGATGCCTGAAAAAGAGAAAAAGGTACTTAGATCATGAGCAGTAAAAAGGAAAGACTAGATATTTTATTGGTTGAAAACGGTTTGTTTGAAACAAGGGAAAAAGCGAAGCGTGCGATTATGGCAGGAATTGTATACGGAAATGAAGAACGTTTAGAGAAGCCAGGAGAAAAGGTTTCCCGTGACCTTGTACTAACGATAAAGGGGAATACTCTTCCTTACGTAAGTCGTGGAGGCTTAAAGCTTGAAAAAGCAATGAAAGATTTTGATCTACATGTACGAGATAAAATCATGATTGATATTGGTTCTTCTACAGGTGGTTTTACAGATTGTGCTCTCCAAAATGGTGCTAAGCTCTCATATGCGGTAGATGTAGGCTACAATCAATTAGCATGGAAGCTACGTCAAGATGAGCGTGTAGTCGTTATGGAGCGGACAAACTTCCGCTATTCTACAGCTGCTGATTTTGAAAAAGGGTTACCAGAATTTGCATCGATTGATGTGTCCTTTATTTCGTTAAAGCTTATTTTACCTGTATTAAAAACAATTTTAGTTTCACATAGCGATATTGTGGCTTTAGTAAAGCCGCAATTTGAAGCAGGAAGAGAGCTAGTTGGAAAAAAAGGAATTGTTCGCGATCCAAATGTTCATGAGCTTGTTCTAAATGACATGGTCAGCTTTGCCCTAAAAGAGGGGTATGATATTTATAACTTATCATACTCACCGATCACAGGTGGAGATGGAAACATCGAGTTCCTTTTACATCTTCGCTTCGAAGGATTGCAAGAGGAAGGAACAAATCATTTTGGTATTCCTGCTAGTGATGTTGTTGAAGAAGCACATGCAAAACTAAAAGAGAATAAACTCAAAGAAAAGCAGGAAAATTAGCAATTGCTATTATCCTGTTTTTTTCTTGATGGAGAATACAGCTTGCTATCCTCTTTGGTTTTTCTAAATTATCTGGATATTCATGCAACTTATGAATTATTAGTTTTTTATCATTATAAGACAAAATAGCCCCGATAATCATTGTTTTATGCAGTTTAATCTAAATGATTTTTATTAAAACTGTACTTTTTAAGGGTTTTAATATAAGATGTAAGGTATAAACATGCAGAAAATGTATAAAAATGCATCATTGCAAAAAGGGGTGCTTTAATGAATAAAGGACAGAGACATATAAAAATTCGTGAAATAATATCAAACAATGATATTGAAACACAAGATGAATTAGTTGATTTATTAAAAGGAATGGGCTTTAATGTAACACAAGCAACAGTATCCCGTGATATTAAAGAGCTTCATTTAGTAAAAGTTCCAATGATGGATGGACGCTATAAATACAGCTTGCCTGCCGATCAGCGCTTTAATCCATTACAAAAGTTAAAACGTGCTTTAATGGATGCCTTTGTTAAAATTGACTCAGCTGGCCATATGCTTGTTATGAAGACTCTACCTGGAAACGCAAATGCAATTGGTGCTCTAATTGATAATCTTGATTGGGATGAGGTTTTAGGTACGATATGTGGAGATGATACGATTTTAATCATATGTAGAACTTCACAAGATACTGATTCAATATCAGAACGATTTTTGGACATGCTTTAAAGTTAGAAAAAACATGCGAAATAAGCCAAATTAAACAAGAGGTGTGATTTTGTTTGTTAGCGGAATTATCTATAAAAAACTTTGCCATAATTGAGTCGTTAACTGTTTCTTTTGAAAAAGGACTAACAGTGTTAACAGGAGAAACTGGTGCAGGTAAATCAATCATTATTGACGCAATTCATTTACTAGCTGGGGCTAGAGGATCTTCTGAATTTGTTCGCTACGGAGAGAAACGAGCAGAGCTTGAAGGGTTGTTCCTTTTAGATGATGAAAAACACCCTGTCTACACGAAATGTGACGAATTTGGCATTGATGTGAGCGACGGCATGATTGTTTTAAGACGGGATTTATCATCTTCAGGCAAAAGCATATGTCGGATTAATGGAAAGCTTGTTACTATTGCAATCTTAAGGGAGATAGGACAGTATCTTGTTGATATTCATGGACAGCATGACAATCAGGAGCTTATGAATGAAGAGAATCATTTAACACTGCTTGACCAATATGGTGGAAAAAAAGTAAAGCAAGCACTTGGAGAATATGTTGAAATTTATAAAAGCTTCGACTTGCTCCGGAAAAAAATCACCCAACTTTCGGAAAATGAGCAAGAGATGGCACATCGACTTGACCTCCTTCAATTTCAGTTAGAGGAAATAGAAAGTGCAAATTTACAACCAAAGGAAGATGAACTTCTACAGGAAGAAAAAACTCAGATTTCTAACTATGAAAAAATTTATGAATCATTGCAAAATAGCTACAATTCACTACATGGTGAGCACAAAGGACTAGATTGGGTCGGACATGCAATGAGTAATCTAGAAGATGTTGGTTCGATAAATTCTACCTTGAAGGAGCTCTCTGAAACAATTTCAAATGCATATTATCTACTTGAGGATCTTTCATATCAAGTTCGGAATGAATTAGAAGCACTTGAGTTTGATCCAGAGCGCTTAAATTTTGTAGAAAGTCGCTTAAATGAAATAAATCATTTAAAACGAAAATATGGGCAATCCGTTGAGGAAATATTAACTTATTCTGCTAAAATTGAAGACGAAATTGATACGATCAAAAATCGTGACAGTCATTTACATAAGCTACAAAAGGAGCTTGATTCTGTCCTTCAAGATCTAACGATTGAAGCAAATAATGTGACGAGCATTCGTAAAAATTTTGCAAAAGTGTTGATTGATGAAATACATCGTGAGTTAAAAGAGCTTTATATGGAAAAAACAACCTTTGATGTAAACTTTGCTAAAAAAAGAACTTCAACAAATGATCTGAAATATTCTCCTGCAGGTATTGATGAAGTGGAATTCTATTTGTCAACCAATCCTGGTGAACCATTAAAGCAGCTTAGTAAAACCGCTTCTGGTGGTGAGCTTTCAAGGATAATGCTTGCAATGAAAAGCATATTCTCGCAGCACCAAGGAATTACCTCAATTATTTTTGATGAGGTTGATACAGGTGTTAGTGGACGTGTCGCACAAGCGATCGCCGAAAAAATCTACCGTGTTTCAAACGGATCTCAGGTTTTATGTATAACACACTTACCACAAGTTGCGGCAATGGCTGACACTCATTTATATATAGCAAAAGAAACGAATACAGGCCGGACAAAAACAAGTGTTAAGCCGCTTGCTGAAGAGGAAAAAATTAAAGAAATAGGTCGCATGATAGCTGGTGTTGAAGTTACTGAGCTATCAAAGGAACATGCAAAAGAACTCCTAGCACTTGCACATACATCAAAAGGTTAACATAAAAAGCTGCCAATTAAGGTAGCTTTTTATTTGTATATGTTAGTCTTGAACCGAAATTATTCAATTATGCTTAAAACTTACAATAAAACCTTCAATTTTCTAGATATTCAAGTTATAAATGTGAGCTCAAAAGGCTAAATTAAAACTGTAGCCATATATAGTTTTGGTGTGTGTTAGGAGCGAGGAGAGTGAAAGTTATTGCAGACAGATAAAATCAGAAAAATAGTTGGTGTAATTCTCCTTGTTTCACTCATGAGTTTAGGATTTGTAAAAGAAGTGAAGGAATACGTGAAACTACCTAATAATATGTCGGTATTTGAGTCACAACATGTGAGCGTGCAAAGTTCGATTCCTGTAAATGCTACTCAAGACGCAGAAGAAGCATTTACAGTTCAAAAAAATAGTGATGGTAAGACACTTGATGTACATGGGAAAAAAGCGGGTGAAGGAGCAGTTGTTTTTGACCTAGCTGGCTTTCCAGTAAAAAAGATTGGTGTGAACGTCCTTCCTGATTTTAAGGTGATCCCTGGAGGACAATCGATTGGTGTAAAACTGAATACTCTTGGTGTATTGGTGGTTGGACATCACCAAATAAATACACCTGAAGGTAAAAAATCACCAGGAGAAATTGCTGGTGTACAGGTCGGAGATATCATTACAAACATCAATGGAACGAAAATTGAACAAATGAGTGATGTAACCCCTTTTATCCAAAATGCAGGAAAAACCGGTGAACCTCTTGATTTAGTTCTTACAAGAGAAGAAACAGAAGTAAAAACAAAGCTATATCCATTAAAGGATGAAAATGATCGATCATTTCGAATTGGCTTGTATATTCGTGATTCTGCTGCAGGAATTGGAACGATGACTTTTTATGATCCAAAGTCAAAAAAATATGGTGCATTGGGACATGTTATATCTGACATGGATACTAAAAAACCAATTGTTGTAGAAGATGGACAAATTGTCCGATCGACAGTCACTTCCATTGAAAAAGGAAGTAACGGAAATCCAGGAGAAAAACTTGCACGATTCTCAGGAGACCGTGAAGTAATCGGAAACATTACCCGAAACAGCCCGTTTGGGATTTTCGGAGAGCTTAATCAAGATATTAGCAATGGTGTAAATGATGAAGCATTGCCAATTGCACTTTCGAATGAAGTAAAAGAAGGTCCGGCAAAAATTCTAACTGTTGTTAACAATGATAAAGTTGAAGAGTTTGAAGTAGAGGTTGTTAGCTCAGTACCACAAAAATTCCCGGCTACCAAAGGGATGGTCATCAAAATTACTGATGAAAAACTATTAGATAAAACGGGTGGGATCGTTCAAGGTATGAGTGGTAGCCCAATTATCCAAAATGGAAAAGTAATCGGTGCAGTAACACATGTTTTTGTAAATGATCCAACAAGTGGGTACGGTGTTCACATTGAATGGATGTTAAATGAAGCAGGCATTGACATTTATTCAAAACAAAAACAGAAAGTAAGTTAATGAAAAGGCTGTCAAGGGAAATTTTCTTTCTTGGCAGTTTTTTTATTTTCTGCTTTTATTTTCATGAGGAATTATGTAAAATAGAAATGGAAAGATTTTTCGACAAAACTACCTTAGTCTCTAAAAGTCAAATGGCATATTTAGTCGAAAAAGGGAGCAAATTGAAGAGAGATTAAGATAATCTCCGATTTATAAAGTTTTTTTATAAAAATAAAGGATTTACACCCACATTGTCGAAATTGTTAGGTATAATCGTGTATAGATATAAGACATAATGGCAAAACGAGACTGAGGAGGAAGATTTGTGAAAAAAATTAAAGTTTGTATAGTTGATGATAACCGTGAACTTGTAGGTTTATTAGAGGAATACCTTTCAAGTCAAGATGATATTGAGGTTCTTGGTGTAGCGTATAATGGCCAAGAATGTATAGATATGTTAAAAGATAAGGAACCTGATGTTTTAGTATTAGATATAATTATGCCACATTTAGACGGCTTAGGCGTATTAGAAAAGTTAAGACAAATGGATCGTCCACAGCCAAATGTCATCATGCTGACAGCTTTTGGACAAGAGGACGTTACGAAAAAAGCTGTGGATCTGGGTGCTGCATACTTTATTTTAAAACCATTCGATATGGAAGGGTTAGCCAGTCATATCCGCCAAGTCAGTGGAAACGCTGCACCACTTATTAAACGAGCTAGTTCTTCAATTAGATCATCCAATGAATCTCATGGTAAGGGTAAAAACCTTGATGCAAGCATCACAAGTATTATCCATGAAATTGGCGTACCAGCACATATTAAAGGATATCTATATTTACGTGAAGCAATCTCTATGGTTTACAACGATATCGAATTATTAGGCTCAATAACAAAGGTGTTATATCCAGATATCGCGAAAAAATACAACACAACTGCTTCACGTGTTGAAAGGGCTATTCGTCATGCAATTGAAGTGGCATGGAGCCGTGGAAACATTGAATCGATTTCCTCTTTATTCGGGTATACGGTAAGCATGACAAAAGCTAAACCGACGAATTCAGAGTTTATCGCAATGGTCGCTGATAAGTTGCGTTTAGAGCATAAAGCTAGCTAAGTCAGTCGTACCAAGGGATGAGGACACTTCATAAATGTTGGAACACTGACACAAGTGACCAACGAATACAGTTTAGTGACCAACTAATTTTAAATTATATACCGGTTAATATAAGGTCTTCCTGTTTATTGGGTTAATCCAATAATTAGGGAGGCCTTTTGTTTTGTCTAAGATTGAATATCATTTAGATAACTTTATGCTTTACTGTGATTCAAAGAATTTATCAAGAAAAACATTATCTAGTTATGAACAGACTTTAAAACTTTTCCTAATTTATTTGGAAAAGGAAATTAAAATCACTGATATTAACAAAGTTAAGTCTGGTCAATATTCGACAGTATGTTAAATATTGACGTGAAAGAGGTAAATATACAGTCGTTTCAAGTGAGAAATCAAAGAAAATTAATCATCCTGATCATAGACATGACTTTAATAAGCCTATTAGTGAGACTACGGTAGCTAATTATTTAAGAAATATCAAAGTTTTCTTCAATTTTTTAGAATCTGAAAGGGAAATTAAGATAAATCCTGTAGCAAATATTGAAAATATTAAGCCAAAAAGAAAGCAAAAAGCATTGCTTGATGTTGAAGAAATTAGAAAAGTTTTAAATACTTTTGACCTTACTGTTTTTCATTCTTATAGGTCATGGGTTCAAACAAGATTAATTTTGGATACTGGCATACGCGCAGGAGAGTCTTGTGACTTACGTCCGGATAACATTGATTTTAAAAATAAGTCTATCCTAATTGAAAATCCTTTTAACTAACTGGAATACGAAATTTCAAGATTTAGCTTTATCCTATGGTGAATACATGAAAGCTGATTTAGTAGTTAGTATAAATAAGATATATCAAATGATGTTAATTGATGCAGCTAAAACTGGTGAGGCCGTTAATATTGCTTTTCCTATTCAAATGCATGGGAAGAGAATGAAGAAACCTTATTATATGTATTGGGTATATGGTGGTAAACGAGATGAATTTAGTAGTGATACAGATTCACCATTAAATCAGTATGTTAGATGGATTGAGAAACAAAAGGATAAGATTGATGATTTATACTTAAAGGATATTGACCCTGATTATTATCAATCAATTATTAATCCATTAGAGATTTTCCAATATAGAAATCAATTACCATATTTTAATTACATTAATGAAGTGATTGATAAATTAAGGCCTTTGTATAAGGATTACAAAGTGGAAAGAAGAGTTGTAAATAATGAAGTTAGGGATTTTGAAAATAAAGCTAAAATGAAACAAGATCCAGAAGAAAGAGATATTATTCGAGCTAAATACTCACTAATTAAAAAGAAATATCGTTTATTATGCCATCAAGTTGAGCCTAATCTTAGTATTTTAGCAACTGCTGTTGTTGAATTAACATATAGACAAGAAGATAATTATGACTTTGCCTGGGATGTTTGTTATGAAGGTATGAGATATAATGCTCTTGAAAATAAGTTAGATCTTAGAACGGTATTATATGATTTAGGACGTATTAATACAAAGGAAAATAATGCAGGCATTGCTGAAGTAAAAGATAATAAAATGACTATTAAACAAGTTGAGGTAAAACAGGAAAGAAACAAGTTTCCTAGATAATCCGATTGTAATAAGTACTGATTTAGTGAATGGTAAATATACTGTCTTATCTACGATGGGTAGAAATTATGCTATTTTAGATGTTGAAAATGAGCATTCTGAATACTTATGTCATTACTGGTATGAGAAGCAAGACGAAAATAAAATTGAACCGGTAAAGAATAAAAAGGTGAGAATTCTTTCTAGAAATAAAAAAGCTAAGGAAATTACAAATAATTTAATTGGTAAATCATTCACTTTAAAGACTGTACCTGATAAAGGATATGCAAATATTTATAGTGGTGACGATATGCTTTGTAGTATTGCCCCTGATTATATTGCTAAAAGTGGTATTAGTATGGGAATGAACGGATGGAAAGTGATATTTAATACTGTTACTACACCTGTTAAGGAAGATAAGAAAAGTTTTAGTGCAACTGTTACTATATGTGAGGTCTAACCGACCTCACTGGTGATAGTTATAGTTATAGATTAATAATTATCGAATTTTTATTATTAATTATTCTCCTTTAATTGACACTGACATTAATTTGTTGGTGTCTTTTTTTGTTTAATTTGCAATAGTTACCTGATCCATTTGGGAGAGGGTGAATTAGGTAACTATTGGAGTTTAAACGTCATGTCGTGAGACACACATTTCAATAATTAGCTGATGTAAAAAGAGAGGCACCGCCATTTCTCCAATGGTTGAAGGTGTCTTTTTTGTTTGCACTCAAATTAAATTATTAGGAGTGGAAATATAGATGAATGAAAAATTTGAACTATTAAAAGGTGAAATGACACCTGTTCCTGGGTTTTCGCAATACCTTTGCCATACACCTACAGGAAGAGTTTATTCTAAAGTTAGTTGCAAGTGGTTGCTTGATAGTGAGTTCTGTAAAGGCACAGGGGATAATGGACAATATTTAATGACACGTCTGATTCCAGATAATGGAGGTAAACCAGTTCCCATGTACAAGTATGAAATTGTACTCAGTTCCGCAATGGGTGTAACAAAGGATTACTGGTTGTCACAAGGCTTACAGATCGATCATATCGATAAGATCCACGTAATAATAAATTAGAAAATTTAAGATTGGTTACAGACCAACAAAATAAGCAGAACTCTAGAGACAGACATTGGAATAAAGTCAGATTGTCTTTGGATATTTCTAAACATCTTAGAGAAGAGTTTAAGAATCGTACATGTGCAAAAATAGAGTGGTATCGCCAAAAAGGAATTGAACTAGGTGTATCGGCTAGATCGGTGCAGAACATCATACTTTCAAATACATACAGAGAAGCAACAGAATGATTAAATACAATATACATAATAATGGTGTCACTGAATTTATACATAATGAAATGTCTGTAGCTGTAGAGGATATAGTTGAAACTTTACTTAAACAAGATTACATAATGGAATTATTTGAAGGGGATATGGAAGCAGCAGAAGAAGAAATTTTTATGGTTGCTGGAGACACCAAAGAAACGTATGAGTACATTGATGGTTATTTTAGAACATTACATAAAAGAATAAGAACCAATAACATATAGATATAAAGCACATTTTGAATGAAAATAGCCTTGTATACATAGCTCAATAAACATCACCTTGATATCATTAAATTAGATGAGGGGTGACGTTATTGAACTTCAGAGATGATGCAAAAAAGTGTTATGAACAATCATTGAGAGATATTGGCATTTCAGACAAGTCCATTAGAATTGCTTTAGCTGGATTTGATACTGGCTTTTCAGCAGGTATGTTAAATGAATCTAGTCTTCAAACTCAATTTGAGATGCTTAAAAAACTTCTCAATCAGAATGTAATCCATTAAGGAAATAAAAATATATTTACTGAATCATCTCATTGTCTTAAAGTGGTAATGAGGTGGTTTAAGTGAGAGATGAATTTATATTACATACAGATGAATTAGATAATTCAATTGATTATTTAGAAAAAGCAGCATTTTATTATAAAAATAGAAAAGATAAGTATTGTTTTAAATGGCTTATGATTTCGTTGCACGGTGCTTTATATGGTTTTGGAGTTTGTGCTGTTAAAGGGATTACTATTGAAAGAGTTCTTGAAATGAAATTAGGAAAGGCAAAATTTGAACAAAAGAAAAAAGAAACGGTTAAATATTATGAACAAATGGGATTTGTAGTAGAAAATGAATCAATTTTAGATCAAGTTGTCGATTACAATGCAAGTCAATTATTATCAATTTGGGATATTCTAGACTATTGTCAGGATGAGGGCATAATGACTCAAAGACTGGATAGCAAAGTCTTAAAAATGACAGATATGCAACATCAAGCTATAAAAAAAATGATTCATTACAGAAATGAATTTGCTCACTTCAAACCAAAAGCTTTAGGTATAACAAAGAGTGAACAATGGATTATTAAGGAAATAATTAATGTAATTAAATTTCTTGCTCTTGAGTCGGGTAACGTATTTTATAAAGGATCACATAATAAAGAAGATGTTGAAAAATTAATTTGTGAATTTAATACATAATTAGAAAAAGTCACTCGTTAGTCGTAACGTAAGTTAGACATTGAGTGACTTTTAGTGTTTATGAATTAATTAATTTGACCATTTTAAATATTGTACCTATAAATCATTGAGGGTGATATTTTGAAGTGGTTAAAAATTGTGTTATTAGTGATGTTAGTTCTTTTGTTTACTGCTTGTAATAATGTTGATGAAGATATTCCAACTGATACAGATAAAGAAATAACAGATGAAGTTGAATCAACAGATGAAGAAATAGAAACAGATCCCACTAACACAATAGCTGATTGAGACACTCATTTTTAGGGTGTCTTTCTCGTTTGTATGATTCTATATGTTCATCACGTAGATCCATCAAAATTTGCAACTGTTTCATTGAATTTTTAGCTTGTTTGGAATTCTTCCCATATATGTGATGACGATTATATTGCTCAAGAGTTAAATACATGATGCGTTTAAATAAATGATACCCTTGCTTTTTATATTCCCGTTTCATTATACTCACTCCTTTTGGTTTATAGGCCAATTATAATAAATTAAGTTTAGGAAAATTTGAATTTATTGTAAATTGTTTGTGGAAATAAAGGACTTTTGACATAACTTGTTGAATGTTTGATTGTAAAAATATTTGATGAGGATATGTTGGAAATGACTTGGAACAAGGAAGATTTGAGTAATTATAATACCAGTAAGTCACCTTGGTATAGTGTTCAGGACAATGGTGAGGTTGATATTGGAAACGAGATGGGAACAGGCGATAAAATAAGCTTACAACCATGGGGAATGTATAAATTGGTCAAAGAATGGTTGAATTCAGGTAATCAATTATCATTAGAGGAAAGAAAAGATCTAATTGACATCTTAAATAAGAAAATAAAGACAACATCCATTCTTGACGATGAAGAAAAAATGAAGGAAATTAGTGGTTTATTCTTGGAATATGTCAAAAATAATCCAGTTGACCCACTGAAAAATATTCGAGAATTCACAAGCCAAAATCAAAAAGAAATGCAAAGGATTATTGATAGTATAAATAAAAAATAATAAAGCAATCCTTCATCGAGGACTGCTTTTATTTTGCCTCGATTCTCCCTATTCAAAAAAGCGACTCGTTTTATTAATGTATTAATTTAACAGAAATATAGTTACTTTAGCAGAAGGATTCCTTAATGATCGTATCGAATTGTTATTCAAAGGAGGGATTCATAATGAGTGCTCAAAGTAAATCTGAAAGAGTATTTAATGAAGAAATGTCTCTAGAGAAAGTTAAAGAAACATTAATGGAGATTATGTTAATCCTAACTAACAATCAAAGAAGTAAAGAAGAGCAGTTTGAAGAAATTGAACAAATTTATTTAAATCGTATATTTAATAAACATATAGTTTAACAACAAAGCTCTCATTAATTTGAGAGCTTTTATTTTATTAGTTGAAAAATATGGTATCCTTTTATTGATCATTCAATAAGGAGATTGCAATGTTAGACTTACTATTATTTTATCTTAAAGAAATTGGACTTAAAGATACAACTGATTTATTTATTACATTTTTAGGCGTTGTTGTTACAGGGATTGGTATTATTGTTACAGGTGTTTTTAGTTGGTTGTTGTGGAAAGCTACGCAGCAGACAAATAAACTGGCTGAAGCTAATCATGAACTTGCTGTTGCAATTTCCAATGAGCAAAGGCAAGAGCACCAGAGACTTAAAGAGCGTTATAGGACTGAAATGTGGAAAAAAGCAGTTAAATTACGATACACATTGGAGTCTACTAACCAATTTAGCTATAAGGTATTGTTAGAGGAGCCTTTAAGTCATGAATTTAGTGACGAATTTTTAGGGAAGTATTTTGACGAGAGTGAGCAGTTTTTAATTGATTCTGTTTGGGCTACGTTTAAAAACTATATCGAAGAATATTGGTCAGATGATCATATAGTATTAGGCCGTTATAATAGCAGGAAAGTAGATTCCGATATGACTGAAATGCATAACCATTGTTCAAGCCTAGCAGATCAGTTATCAAAAACTTTGCTTGAAAATGATGAAAATGTTTAAAAGCTCTTATTAATTTGAGAGCTTTTATTTTGCTTAAATTTAGATGAAACGGAGATGATTAAATGCTTGAGTATGATAAAACCGGTGACATTTCTAATGGTATAGAGGCAGCACAGAAGAGTATTGAAGAGTCTATACGTATGAATGATAAGTTACAATTCATGTGGGAAATGTATAAGATGCAAAAACAAATAGATGGAGTGAATCGGAAATTAGATAAGTTGGAAGAAAGGTATAATGAACATGAACAGGGTTTGACAGGTAATGCTTAAATCATGTGTCTATTGTGGTGATATTCACGATAGGAAGTATGTATGTGATAAGAAGCCTAACAAGCAGAAGGTAATATCAAAGGCCGATAAGTTTAGGTGGACTAAAGCATGGCAGAACAAACGTAAGTACATAAGAGATAGGGATAGACACATGTGTCAGGTATGCTTAAGGGAACTGTATAACACACAGCAGAGGTACAACTATACTAACATACAAGTACATCACGTCGTACCTCTTGTTGAGGACTTTAGTAAACGATTAGATGACAGCAACCTTATATCAGTGTGTACATACCATCACTCAATGGCAGAACGTGGAGAGATAAGTAGGGAAGAATTATTTAATATTAAGTAAATATTAAATATGAATAGAGGAAGTTTGAAAATGGTATTTCTGTTAATAGCATGTATTATTGCTCTTTTAGGTCTACTATTACTAAGAAAAAGTGGATTAAATGATGAAAGTATGGGTAATGCTTTTAGCTTGTTTTTGTTAGGCTTACTTTTAGTTCTTTTATACTTTGGTAACTTTAAATGGAATCTAAACGTTGATGATAGAGGTATCTTTAACACTATAGTTGGCATAGTCTGTCTTTTTTTTATTCCTGGATCAATCCAATCAACTGTAAGCCTCTTTACAAATAATAAAGATGTAATGGAGAAAGCTTCCGGATATGGATGTTTCTTTATCATAATGGGTGGAATTTTATTCTTTATTATTGGTATTGGAGGAGCATTTTTTGACTTAATATTCAACCCTGAGCCAGATTGCATAGTTATGGAAAATGGACAGAGTAATTGTACAGATGTAGAAGGGGGACCGGGAGATTACAATAATCCTGGTATACATGAAGTTGAAGGACACTTTCGTGGTGGTTCTTATATAGAACCCTACATTAGAAGTAATCCAGATGGTGACACTTCAAATAATTTAAATCCGTAAATTAGATTAATAACAGTTTTGGATAAAATTCCGCAGTAAGTCTGATTACATGTAACTATACCTATTAAGGTATTCATGCTATATTCCTTCTATAAAGTTTTAAGGGGAATAAATTATGGAAAAAGAGATTTTTAATTTATAAAAAGTGAAACAAAACCATTAAATTTTAGGGAGATTTCCAGACGATTTAATTATAAAGAAATTGAAGTATTAAAAGTTTTGAATCGTAGAGATCAAAGGAAAATTAAAATGGTTGATATGTTTGATGATGGAGCTAAAATAAATTCAACTTACTACACTGTATAAAAAACGAAGCAACTTCGAGTCTGATCTGTACCCTTAAAAATAGACAGTTTATAAAAAGACCTTTATGCACTTAATAGGTGGCTTCGGTATTGTTCCGGGGCCATCTTTTTTAATCCCCATTGATATCGGTAAGTATTATAGTAGACCATATAATCTTCAATTACCCCTTTTAATTCTGTGAGTGTTTGACATGAAGAAGCATCAATCTCATCTTTTAAATGGCCAAAGAATGATTCTATTGGTGCGTTATCCCAACAGTTTCCTTTACGAGACATAGATTGAATAAACCCAAGTTTCTTAACTTTTTTTCGATATTCTGGATTTGTATAGTGAAATCCTTGATCAGAATGGAGTATGGCTTCTGGGTGGACGTTCCCGTCCAAGGCATTAATTAAGTTATCAAGTGTTCGATAAACAAGTCGCATTTCTAATGTTGTCGAGAGATAGTAGGCCAAGATTTCACGTGTTGAACCGTCTTTAACACATGACAAATATACAGGTATGCCATTTTCTAAATAAAGATAGGTGATGTCAGTAAGTAACACTTTACCAGGCTCACTATGTACGAAATTTCGATTCAGGATATTTGGACAAGTCCGGTGTTCTTGTGTTGCCTGAGCCATTCGTTTGTAAGGGTTTGACCTTCTAATTTTTGACTTTAGGTTAAACTTATTCATAATACGATAGATTTTCTTGAGATTCATCACAGTGAAATAATCATTTTCTAGAACCATTCTTATATCTCGTCCACCTGATTTACCATTCTTTTCATCGAAGACTTGTTTTATAAGTTTATAATCCTGTACATCCTTACGTTCTCTATCGATACGCTTGGGTTCAGCCTTAAGCCAGGCATAGTAACTTTTGCGTTTTTCTGTAGCTAATTCACAAAGATAAGATACCATTCTAACTAGACCATATCTACGAATTGTGGCCTCAATTAGTTGGAACTTTTCTGATAATGTTAATTTTGTTTCTTCGCCTTCCTCTCTAGTTCTTCTAACTTTTTTAAGAAGTCGTTCTCCATCTCTAAGAAGGCAATACGTGCCTCTGCTTTTTTTAGTTTATCTTCTACTGTAAGATCCTTCGAAGATGGGCGTCCAGTGCTTCCTTTACCACGAAGCTCATTCTTAAAACCTTCCTCACCATACTTTTCATAAGTTTTTCTCCAACGCTTTAAACATTGTTGAGGCTTTTTAGATCCAATTATGTCTAGATCAAATCCATATTCAATGAAAATATCCGTTGGCCCTTTGCCATTTTTGTATTCCTTAATGGCAGCAATTTTAAATTCAGGTTTGTAAGAGATCGACCGATCTGATACATGATTGACATTTGGATTGTTCTCCAGTTGTTGACGTTGAAATTCATTAAAAATAATTTTACTCATATTAGTTCCCCGTTCTCTCTATTTGTTTTGATTATAACGGTTCTTCTATGATAAAACATAAAAAATCCCGAAAAATGGACTTTTTTATAAGTGTCCATTTTTCGGGATACAGATCAAATATTATTCATTGGTCTTTTTATTTTACATATAAAATCACTATTTAAATTTAATTGGTAGAATGTTACTATAAATAGAGATTTAGAAAGGAAGACTAAATTGAAAAATATTAAAAAATTAGGACTAATCTTCGTTATATTTATATTAATTGTTGTGTTATTTGTTTATTTTGCTTTGCCATCAAAAGAACAAGAAGACCCAAGTGAAAATGAAATTACTGTAAATGAAATCGAAGTTGTCGCTGAACCAAAACTTGATGAAAAAGAGGAAACAGAAGAAAAAGAATATAATCTCAAGCTTAAAGCATTGGTGAAGAACCAATTTGAATATTTTGATTCAATTGTTAATGGAAGTTATTTTAAAAATTCTAGAAAAAATGGACCAGATGGAAAATATCCAGATGGTTGGGTTTCCAATAAAGTTAAAAATGAATTGGGTCAAAGAGCAAAAGAAATAGATGAACTTTTACCAGAGAATATAAATGATCCAACTTCTCAAGATTTGATTAATGTGTTAGTAAGAATCAATCAAACTTCAAGTCTTTTAGATACTCAAAAAAATGTTTATCAAATTTATAGAACTCTTTACAATTTGAATGTTGACTTAAATGAATACGAATTAGAAGAGGGTAAGTTTGACCCGGAAAATGATTGGACTCAAGTTTTTGGTGAAGAAATTGACCAAAGTGTTAAAACGGAAGAAGAGATAAAAATGAGGAATTTAGAAACAGAAACTGAAATAATGGGTGGATGATTCTGAGAAAGTTACTTTAAGTTGTAGTTATTGGATTTGCTTTACTTAAATTCTCTATAGTTCAGAAGGAAAGTTGTTGTATTATTACATAGCATTGCTCGTTACTAATACTAAAAAAGAAACCACTGATATTGATCATCGGTGGTTTCTCATCGTTTCAATACTTATAGTATGGCTCTTAAAAGAAAAGGATTTCTACTTGCAAAATTATTATCGCACATAAAAGTTCATTGACTTAAATGTATTAAGGAGGCCGACACAAAGACCAACACAAGAAATCGTTATAAATGAGTATAATAATTTAAAGTCTTGTAATACAATAATTCCTGCAATTATGATTAATGAATCGATGATGAATATAACGATTCCTGGATTAATCGCTTTTGATTTCGAAATTAAAAGTGCTAATAAATCGATCCCACCTGGGCTGATATGTGATCTTAGCATGAATCCAACACCGATTCCAATTATTAATCCACCTAGTATGGCACTTGTTATGATAGGAAGTTGTAGCAAGCCGTTGAGTGGTGAAAGCAAATCAATGATAGTTGAGGTAAAGATCAATCCAAGAATCGCATTAATAAAATAAGTTTTATCGTATAGAAGGGATAGAAGGTAAATAGGGGTATTTATCAAAATCATTATGTGTCCGATCTTAATTCCCCATATGTACTTAATAAGTAAACTTATTCCGAAAATGCCGCCATTTATTAGATGAATAGGCAGTATGAACATGTTAACACCTATTCCGATACAAATACTTGAAAAAAGTAAAACAGCAAACTTTTTCATTTTAAAGCATTCCCCTTGTCCATATCGTTATCTTAAACTATATGAGGGAAAAGTTAATATATTACGTCATAACTTAAAGTTGGAAGGTTTTTCTTAGTGCGGTTAATTGAAGAAAACCAGTGAAATAATCACTGGTACTTTTAAAGTATGACAGACAATAAAGATCAATTTACTTCTTTTATCACAAATAACTTTGAAGCATAATCATGTGGATGTTCTCTGGACCAAAAATCTGAAGCACGATCTGTGTAATCTTCGCCTAGAACAATACCGAGATTCATTAACTCATCACCGTAATGGGTTGATTTGATTCCTTCAATTGCATATAACTTGTCAGAATCTAAACCTTTTAGCTTTAGGCGATAATATTTATCATTAGGTTTTGCTAGAACTTTATAATAACCAACAAGTGCTTCGGTTTTATCTTTAGAAACGACCATCCAGGAGACTTCATTTAACTCGAATGGACTTAGTAAACGGTGAAAATCTCCGCTGCGAACTAAGCTCCGCTTTTCTTTGAAAAATGCAACCTGTTCCTGTACCTTTGCTTTTTCTTCATCACTTAATTTCGTTATATCTAGTTCATAACCAAATGTCCCGAAATATGCAACATTAGCTCGTGTATCAATTGAAGTCATTCGTCCTACTTGATGATTTGGAATAGCGGATATGTGGCTGCCAATTGCGCTTAACGGATAGACCATTGATGTTCCGTATTGGATTTTTAAACGTTCAACCGCATCTGTGTTATCACTAGCCCAGGCTTGAGGTGCATAATACAATAAGCCTGGATCAAAGCGAGCACCACCACCAGCACATGATTCGAATAAAATTTCAGGGTATTTCGCAATTAATCGTTCATAGAGCTCATAAACTCCCAAAATATAACGATGGAACAATTCACCTTGCTGATCTGACTTTAAGCTAGTCGAATAGGCTTCTGTAATATATCGATTCATGTCCCATTTGATATAAGAAATCTTAGAATCATTAATAATGTTATCCATCAAGGTGAAGATATGGTTAACCACTTCAGCCCTTGAGAAATCTAGAACGAATTGATTTCGTCCATGTGATGCGCGGCGTTCTGGTGTTGAAATGATCCAATCCGGATGTTCTTCAAATAATTTTGTTCCTTTTGAAACCATTTCTGGTTCAAACCAAAGGCCAAACTTCATACCTAAAGCCTCTATTTTTTCAGATAACCCTTTAATTCCATTTGGCAGCTTGTCTTTATTTTCAAACCAATCACCCAATGAACTTGTGTCATCGTTCCGTTCACCAAACCAACCATCATCCAATACAAAAAGCTCAATTCCTAAATTATTTGCAGTTGAGGCTATATCTACAATTTTCTCTTCATTGAAATCAAAGTAAGTTGCTTCCCAGTTATTAATCAAAATAGGGCGAACTTTATCTCGCCAATAACCTCGTACTAAGCGCTCTCTAAATAATTCATGATACGTTTGACTCATTCCATTTAAACCTTGATCTGAATAAACCATAACACATTCTGGTGTTTGGAAGGTTTCGTTAGGGTTTAACTTCCACTTGAATTGAAATGGGTTAATCCCTATTAGTACTCGACTAACACTATAGGTATCTACTTCAACCTGTGCCAAAAAGTTGCCGCTATATACTAAGCTAAAGCCATAGACCTCACCAGTATGCTCAGTTGCATCCAAGCGTTTTAAAGCTAAGAAGGGATTATGTGCATGGCTACTTGCGCCTCTCGTGCTATATACCGATTGAATGCCTTTAAATAATTTTTGAGAATCTACATGTGCTTCACGTGCCCAAGCACCATTTAAATGCACCATTTCAAATTGGTCATCAGGAAGATCAACACTAGCACTCATAGCATTGTTAATATAAAAAGAATCATTTCCTTCATTTACAAAACGAGTGTTACGGCAAATGACATTTCTATTTTTATAGATTGTGTAGCTCAGAATTACTTTACTTTTTAAAACTTCATCCCATAATGTAATTTCTAACGTATTTGCTTCATTTTCATCCTCTACATATGTTGCTGGCAATTGGTGAAGCGTTGGCTTCCCAGCAATTATTTCATAGCTTTGGTACTGATAATTGGTTATATGACTACCGGTTTTATTGGTGATCATGTGGGCTGGTGAGCGATAATCTGTTGTCCCATAACTTGGATATTCTTGCTTAATATGCTCAAGTGTTGAAGTATGGTCATCTTCGAACATATTACATGAAGGGCGAATTTCACGTTCTAGTAAATGTTTGAATGAATCACGATGTCTAATCTTTTTTCCATAATAAAGATGTTCTAATTGATTGCTTTTTTCTAATACTCGAAAAATATAGCTTACATTTTCATTAAATATGTGGAATTCCAGTGTTTCCACGTTTACCTTAATCGTCAATTTTCTCCACCTCAATTAATTGGTTACTTTATTACCTGTTTGTTCTAGCCATGTACAAATTTTACTGTAAACCCTTACAATACAATGTAGCTATAGCAAAGTAATTAAATAAACAGTACGTAATAAATTGTAGCAAGCAAAAGGAAATAAAACAATAGGTTTTTAAGTAAAATTAAGTAATCGATTAACAGGTAATTACTTAATTGTTCGAAGTGTTTTTTAATTTTTAAAGGAAATATAAATAGGAGAAAATTAATCAAGAAAAAGAGAGACTTAATTAAAGTCCCTCTCTTTATAATGTTCAATGATTACGAGTGCAGTACCTATTTTCGAAAATAACAAAGAGGATGAGGAGGGGGAGTATAATACCTTATCCCCATCGAACAAGTTGACCTGATTGGGAAAGACCTCCTCCAAATCCATAAAGTAATAGGTGATCTCCTTCTTTCACTCTGCCGTCTTTAATTCCATTATCTAAGGCTAAAGGGATTGAGGCAGCAGATGTATTACCAAAATGGACTAGACTTGTCAGTGTCTTTTCAATAGAAAATTGGCTTTTCACACAGATCGATTCAATCATTCTTAGGTTAGCACTGTGCGGAATAAACCAATCAACATCCTGCAAAGAAAAATTAGCTTTTTCTACAACAGTTTTCATGCCGTTAGGAACAGTTGTAACAGCCCATTTGTATACCTCACGCCCATTTTGTACGAGCTGTCGTTTATTCTGTAGCTCCGTTCCAAACATTTTGTCAGATAAATAGGTTCCATATAAACTTATTGCCTTTTCACCTTCTGAAACTACGTGTGACGAGAGAAAGCTTCCTCTTTCGTCATACTCGACAAGAACAGCTCCAGCACCGTCTCCGAATAATATACAAGTTGTTCGGTCAGTAAAATCAGTTATTTTTGATAAAGTTTCAGCACCTACCACGAGGATTTTTTTATGGAGTTCAGCTGTAATAAGTCCATTTGCTAAATGTAAGCCATACGTAAACCCTGCGCATGCAGCATTTATATCAATGGCTCCAGCTTGTTTTAGCCCCAATCTTCCTTGAATATATGAGGCTACACTAGGGGTTTGGTAGTCAGGAGATAGTGTGCACACAATAATCATATCGACGTCTCTTATATCTTTTTGGTAGCGTTCTACTAAGTTTTCGATTGCCTTAATACTTACATCACTAGTATATTCAGTTTCTGCTGCAAATCTTCTTTCCTTTATTCCAGTTCGCCTCAAAATCCATTCATCATTTGTATCAACCATTTTTTCAAGATCACTGTTTGTTACGATTAAATCCGGTACATATGATCCAATGGCAGTAATACGAGCTTTTGAAATCATTGATTAGTCACCTCTTTTGCTTTATAACCTAATAATAACACCTAAAAATAATACCTGGTACCAATATTGTATAAAAATTGATTGAAATTTATGTGAAATAAAGGAAAGGCATCAAAAGGAGTAGAATATAGATGAATAAATTAAATAATTTGATAATGGTGACCACCTAGAAGAAAGATACCACAATAGTCTAAAATTAAAAAGAAAGACTAGTAATCAGTCTTTCTTGTCAGTATTTTCTTTGCTATTTAGTTCGGTAAGCTTAGCAATCAGTATATGTTGTGGCATGTGCATTATCTGCTCAAGCGGAACATTTAGTGATGTAGCTAGTTTCTGTGCTGTATCTGCTGATATTTGTAATGGTCTCATAAGTATTCCCTCCTACTAACTATTTTACACGAAATGAAGGTGCAAACAAGATGACATTAATTTTTGGTCATAGAGGTGCTGCAGGTGATTATCCCGAAAATACAATGCTATCATTCAAAGCTGCCAAGGCTGCAAAAGCTGATGGGATTGAATTGGATGTTCAAATGACAAAAGATGGTGAACTAGTTGTGATCCATGATGAAACAGTTGATCGAACGACAAACGGCACGGGATTTGTAAAAGAATTAAGCTTTGAGGAAATTTCTCGATTAGATGCGAGCTATAAGTTTACACAATATAAAGGTGGCTCATTTATTCCAACGCTTAACGAAGTGTTGGAATGGGCAAAACAGCAAAGAGAATTCATTGTAAATATTGAATTGAAAAATGGAATCATTGATTATCCAAAAATAGAAGAAAAAACAATTAAGCTTATTTACAAACATAGCCTTCAAAAGCGAGTAATTATCTCTTCTTTTAATCATTATAGTTTAGTAACCTGTAAGGAGATCTCATCTGAAATTGAAACAGCCATCCTTTATATGGAAGGATTATATATGCCTTGGAAGTATGCGGAGAGTATCGGTGCGAAAGGGTTGCATCCCCATTATCATGCAGCCAAAGGGGAGGTAATTTCGCAATCTAAAAGCCACGGAATTAGCGTAAGACCATTTACCATAAATGATACGCAATTGATGCAGCGGTTGATAAATGAAAAATGCACAGGGTTTTTTACTGATTTTCCAGAAACTGCTGTAGAGCTAAAACTTAAAGGCGATTGAATTCCAACACATTTTTAATGAGAAAAAGAGTGTGCAACTGCCTCACTCTTTTTCATCATAAATAATTTATAATAAGATCTCTTCTCTACCTCTTAGCGAATCTCTTCTGTACCTTATTTCGTTTTCGATCTCTATAAAAGATAAAACCTGCCACAAAGCTAAGCCCACCTAAAAACAAGAAAAGTCCAAATAAAAACTGCAGCCATAAATATGGTATAGGAGGTTGAAGGATTCCAAACGTCATGTCACGCATGAGCTTAATACCAAATGCTGCTAAAAAACCTGGAATGACCATAATGACAAGTGCAAGTATTCTAATCATAAAAGATAAAGTCCTTTCGTATTCTCTGAAATTATCCCATTCTTAACGGATAGTAAAATCCCAGACTCATGTTCAAGAGAAGAAATGTAAAAAGGTGAGGGATAACTGCCCGTAAAGATCCGATAAGTCTCGCTTTATTGTCTGTTTCTCACGGTTGTTTGTCAAGTGTTATCCGTTACGATATGATATAAGTGTGCAAATTTTTGCAAGTTTTATAAAAATGATTTATTAGGTATTACTCTTATATAAATAATCAAAAAGACCATTTTTTAAAACATAGTTTTTTATTAACCTGACCAAAGCGATTCTGCTTTTCTTAATAGTGACATAAAGGGGATAGGTTTATGCAACGAGTTATGATAGTTGGGGCTGGTAAGGATGGAACAGCTCTGTTGAAAAGAATTGTCGAAACGAATATTGTGGAAGTTGCTGCAATGATTGATAAAAATGAACATGCTCCAGGGATGGAACTAGCTAGAAGTCTGGGTATTGAAACAAGCAGGCATTGGAAGACTGTTAAGCAAAAAAATATTAACATTGTTATTGAAGCAACAGGTAACATTAAGGTCATGGAGCTTTTACAACAGGAAAAGCATCCAGATATGGTTATTATTCCAGGTGCAGTAGCACATCTTATTTCTGAACTTGTTGAAGAAAAAGAATTGTTAATCGCAAGACTTAAAGAGGAGACCTATAAACAGCAAACCATCTTTAATTCTACAAATGATGGCATGATCGTGATTGATATAGACGAAAAAATTATCTTATTTAATAAAACTGCGGAGGAAATAACAGGATTTCCTCGTGAAAAGGCAATGGGGCACAAGGTAAATGAGGTAATTCCTTCGAGTAAGTTGGCAAGGACGCTTAAAACTCGAGAGGTTGAAACGAATCAGGAGCAAGTTCTTGATAATGGACTTAAAATCATTACGACTAGAATTCCTATGATTGATGAAGCGGGGAATCTACTAGGAGCATTAGCCCTTTTTAAAGATATAACAGAAATTGTTAACTTGGCAGAAGAGGTTACGAACTTAAAGGAGATCCAAGTGATGCTTGAAGCAATCATCCAATCATCAGAGGAAGCAATATCAGTAGTGGATGAAGAAGGTCATGGAATCCTTATTAATCGGGCATATACTAAAATGACAGGGTTATCTGAGGAGCAAGTTCTAGGAAAACCAGCAACAGCAGATATCTCTGAAGGTGAAAGCATGCATATGAAGGTACTACAAACAAGACGTGCAGTTCGAGGCGTCAGAATGAAAGTTGGTCCTGCAAAAAGAGACGTCATTGTAAATGTTGCTCCTGTCATTGTTAATGGAAAGTTAAAAGGTAGTGTTGGGGTTATTCAAGATATGTCAGAAATTCAAAAGCTGACTACAGAGTTAAGTCGGGCAAGACAAATTATTCGAACGCTAGAAGCGAAATACTCGTTTGAGGACATAATTGGTATAAGTGATGAAATGAAAATGGCGATTGAACAGGCAAAGCTTGGTGCGAAAACTCCTGCAACTGTGCTCTTACGGGGTGAATCTGGGACAGGTAAGGAGCTATTTGCACATGCTATACATAATGCAAGTGATCGAAAATATAACAAATTTATTCGGGTAAATTGTGCTGCTATTGCTGAAAGTCTCCTTGAAAGTGAACTTTTCGGATATGAAGAAGGAGCTTTTTCAGGTGCGAAGCGTGGAGGGAAAAGGGGTTTTTTTGAGGAAGCAAATAATGGTAGTATTTTTTTAGATGAGATAGGAGAATTATCAGCAAATATGCAGGCAAAGCTTCTTCGTGTATTACAGGAAAATGAAATCGTCAAGGTTGGTGGAACAAAACCTGTTCCGGTAAATGTAAGGGTAATTGCTGCAACTAATTTAAATATTGAAAAAGCAATGTCAGAAGGCGTATTTCGTGAGGATTTATATTACCGCCTAAATCGATATCCTATTTCTATACCACCACTAAGAGATCGAAAAGAAGATATTCCTGCTTTGTGCCAAAGGTTAATTAGTAAATTAAATCAGGATTATGGTAGAAATATCGTTTCTGTAACAGGACAAGCAATTAATATTTTAACCCAACATGATTGGCCAGGTAATGTAAGAGAACTTGAAAATGTATTAGGAAGAACAATTATTTTCATGGAACACCACGAAATTGAGATTGAAGGGAAACATATTCCGATGCTTCAGTTGCCGACAAAGGAAAGTAAAGCACAAGAAAATAGCGCTTTTGTCCATAATAATGAGGAGACATTAGCTGATGCTGTAGAACGTGTTGAGGCAGAGGTTATCAAACGCTCATTAGAAGTCCATGAGTATAATCGTACAAAAACAGCAAAAGCTTTAGGAATATCGTTAAGAAGTTTATATTATAAAATGGAAAAATATAACCTTGCAAATAATAGCATGCAATAAAGTTCATGGTTTGCAAAATAGTGCATGTTCGTTATATGATAAAGAAGAATAATTGTGCTTTTTCTTTTTGTAAAGTAAAACCTTCTAAATTTGGCATTTAAATTATCTTTAAGAAAAACATCATTTGTCACAGCAGAGAATGTATTAATGATACGGAAATTTAAGCATTGTGAACATTTTTATAGAGAATACTTTAAAGAAATATCATAGATCATTTTTATTTTGGCACACTTTTTGCTTTTTAGTTGATAAGAACAGATGAATACAACTTGGAAGGATATGAAATGAAATGAAGCTAGAAAATCTGCTGGACGAAGCAGCTAAAATAAATGGAAAAATTGTTGCGGTGGCTTCAGCAGAAGATGAAGAGGTAATTGAAGCTGTATCTGAAGCGATAAAACGTAATCTTGCTCATTTTTTATTGTATGGAAAAAAGGAAGAAATAGAGGATTTATTGATTGCAAAAGGTATTGGGAAAGATCATGTTCAAATTATCCAAGCGAGAACAAAAGAACAAGCGACAGAACTTGCTGTAAGAGCCGTTCATCAGAATGAAGCTTCAGTGCTAATGAAGGGGAACGTTCCGACTGCAACTCTTTTAAAGGCTGTATTAAACAAGGAGTATGGTCTTAGAACAGGAAGGATTTTATCACATGTCGCCATTTTTGAAGTCCCTGGATTTTCAAAGTTCACAATTGTCACGGATGCTGCCATGAATCTTGAGCCTGATTTGCAGCAAAAGGAGCAAATTGTTGTGAATGCAGTTAATATTGCAAGAGCAATTGGGATCGATAAGCCTAAAGTTGCTGCACTTGCTGCAGTTGAGATAATAAATCCTGCTATGCAGGCAACCATTGATGCAGCTTCATTAACATTAATGAATAAGAGAGGGCAAATAAAGGATTGTCTCATTGATGGACCTTTAGCTCTGGATAATGCAATTTCATTAGAGGCGGCGAAACATAAAGGGATTGATAGTGACATTGCCGGACAAGCAGATATATTGCTAGTACCTACTATAGATGTAGGAAATGTTTTGTATAAATCTCTGATTTATTTTGCAAAAGCTAGTGTTGGGGCGGTTATTGCTGGAGCGAAAGCACCAATTGTATTAACAAGTCGATCGGACTCTTCTGAAAGTAAGCTCTATTCTTTAGCATTAGCGATTTGTTCATCTGATAAGTATAACATTTAGGAGGAAACGACTTCATGGAAATTTTCAAATATATGGAGCATTACGATTATGAGCAATTGGTATTTTGTCAGGATAGACAATCGGGACTAAAGGCAATTATCGCCATCCATGATACGACACTAGGACCTGCTCTAGGTGGTACACGAATGTGGACTTATGAATCAGAGGAAGAAGCAATTGAAGATGCTCTTCGTTTAGCTCGAGGGATGACTTATAAAAATGCTGCTGCCGGTTTAAACCTGGGTGGGGGTAAAACAGTTATTATTGGTGATCCGCGTAAGGATAAAAATGAAGAGATGTTCCGTGCATTTGGCCGTTATATTCAAGGCTTAAATGGTCGATATATTACAGCTGAGGATGTAGGAACAACTGTTGCAGACATGGATTTAATTCATGAAGAAACAGATTATGTAACAGGCATCTCCCCTGCTTTTGGCTCTTCTGGTAACCCATCTCCTGTAACGGCTTATGGTGTTTATCGCGGGATGAAGGCTGCGGTTATGGAAGCCTTTGGAACAGATTCACTAGAGGGTAAGGTTGTTGCTGTACAAGGGGTTGGGAATGTAGCTTACAACCTGTGTAAACATTTGCATGAAGAAGGTGCACACTTAGTTGTAACCGATATAAACAAAGAAGCAGTACGACGTGCTGTTGAGGATTTTAATGCAAAAGCAGTTGAACCAAATGATATTTATAGTGTGGAATGTGATGTTTATGCACCATGTGCTCTTGGTGCAACAATAAATGATGTTACGATTCCTCAAATAAAAGCTAAGGTGATTGCAGGAGCTGCGAATAATCAATTAAAAGATACTAAGCATGGAGATTTAATCCATGAAATGGGAATTGTCTATGCTCCTGATTATGTCATTAATGCTGGTGGTGTTATTAACGTAGCAGATGAATTATATGGCTATAATAGTGAACGTGCGCTGAAAAAGGTTGAAGGAATATATAACAATATCGCCCGAGTAATCGAAATAGCTAAACGTGACGGTATTCCAACCTATCAAGCAGCGGATCGTCTTGCTGAAGAACGTATTGAAAGAATGAGAAATTCTCGCAGTCAATTTTTGCAAAATGGACATCATATTTTAAGTCGTCGACCATAAATAATTAAACGCGGAGTTAGATTAGTAGACCTTCTAACTCCAGTTTCAATTTACATAAGCTAAAGGCTTCCATAATATACAACAGTGATCAATTTTTTAGATGACGGAGGTTTAAACGTTGCAGGTGAATCAATATCGTATCCTTGTCCTTAACCCTGGTTCCACATCAACGAAAATTGGGGTTTTTGATAGCGAAATATCTATTTTTGAGAAAACACTTAGACATGATTTAGATAAACTTAATACGTATCCTAACATCATTGATCAATATGAATTTCGGAAGCAAGCCATTTTAGAAACGCTTGATGAAGAAGGGATCAACATTTCGAAACTGAATGCAGTTTGTGGTCGTGGCGGCCTGCTCCGGCCCATTGAAGGCGGAACCTATATAGTCAATGACCAAATGCTAGAGGATTTAAGGAATGGTTTTGCTGGTCAACACGCATCTAATTTAGGTGGAATCATTGCCTATGAAATTGCAAATGGACTAAATATTCCTGCATATATTGTTGACCCAGTTGTCGTTGATGAGATGGAAGAGATTGCAAAAGTTTCTGGAGTGCCTACAATCGAAAGAAGGAGTATCTTTCATGCGTTAAATCAAAAAGCGGTAGCCCGGCGTGTTGCGTCAGATTTCAATAAGCATTATGAAGAAATGAACTTGATCATTACCCATATGGGAGGCGGAATTACCGTTGGTGTTCATAAGCGTGGAAGAGTAGTAGATGTTAATAACGGCTTGCATGGAGATGGTCCATTTAGTCCGGAACGTGCTGGAACAGTACCAGCAGGAGATCTTGTTTCAATGTGTTATTCAGGTGAGTTTTTCCGCGAAGAAATGATGAAGCAGTTAGTAGGAAAAGGTGGCCTTGTTGGCTATTTAGGAACGAATGATGCAGTTAAGGTGGAAAAAATGGTTGAAGCTGGTGATGAAAAGGCCTCTCTCATTTATTCAGCAATGGCTTATCAAATTGGGAAAGAGATTGGATCTGCAAGTGCTGTATTAAAAGGAAAAGTTGATGCTATTGTCTTAACAGGTGGATTAGCCTATGGTAAAAAATTTGTAAAAGAGATTTCCACTTATATCGATTGGATTGCAGACGTCCTTGTGTTTCCTGGTGAAAACGAGCTTCAAGCACTTGCTGAGGGTGCATTACGTGTTTTGAAAAATGAGGAAGAAGCAAAACAATATCCTACTAAAAAAAGTGCTATGGCATTTTTGCGCCACTAATGAAAAATAAATGAGTTACTTCGAAAGACTTTAGATAAAGGGAGGCGATAGTTTGGCTAAAGAATATGATCTAGTCATACTCGGTGGAGGAACTGGCGGTTATGTTGCAGCGATACGTGCTACACAACTTGGCCTTAAAACAGCTGTTGTTGAAAAAAGTAAGCTTGGTGGAACATGCTTGCATAAGGGATGTATCCCAAGTAAAGCACTCCTAAGAAGTGCAGAGGTTTATGCTACAGCAAAAAAGAGTGAAGAATTCGGTGTAGAAACATCTGAGGTAAAGCTGAACTTTTCAAAGGTTCAAGAACGAAAACAAGGAATTATTGAGCAACTCCATAATGGAGTGCAACAACTTATGAAAAAAGGAAAAATCGATGTGTATGAGGGGATTGGGCGTATTTTAGGTCCATCTATTTTTTCACCGATGCCTGGAACAATTTCTGTTGAAATGAATAACGGGGAAGAAAATGAAATGCTCATTCCTAAAAATGTAATCATCGCTACTGGATCAAGACCAAAAAGCCTTCAAGATCTTAAGATTGATGGAGAAATTGTGTTAACTTCTGAAGAAGCCCTTGATTTAAATAGTCTACCAAATTCAATCATAATTGTTGGTGGAGGCGTGATCGGGATTGAGTGGGCTTCTATGTTAGTAGATTTCGGTGTGAGTGTAACAGTTTTAGAGTACTCTGATCGAATTTTACCAACAGAAGACAAAGAGATTTCAAAAGAAATGGAGCGTTTACTGGCAAAAAGGGGAATTACCATTGTCACCAGTGCAAAGGTATTACCTGAAACGTTTGAAAAGGAACAAGGAAATTTAGCCACAATTAAAGCAGAGCATAAAGGTGAAGAAAGATCCTTTACAGCTGATAAGATTCTCATATCTGTTGGAAGGCAAGCGAATGTTGAGGGTATTGGTATTGAAAATACCGATATAAAACTTGAAAAAGGGTTTATTGCCACAAATCAATATTATCAAACAAAAGAATCACATATTTATGCGATTGGTGATGTCATTGGAGGTTTACAATTAGCACATGTTGCATCACATGAAGGTATTGTTGCTGTTGAACATATTGCAAATGCTCAGCCTATCCCGCTTGATGAGTCACTGATCTCGAAATGTATCTATAGTTCACCTGAGATAGCAAGTGTCGGGTACACCGAGGATAAAGCAAAGGAAAACGGTTTTAAAACAAAGATAGGTAAGTTTCCATTTAAAGCAATAGGTAAAGCTCTTGTATTTGGTGAAACAGAAGGATTTGTCAAACTTGTGGTGGACGAAGAAACAGATGATCTTCTGGGTGTTCATATGATTGGACCACATGTTACAGATATGATATCTGAAGCAGGTCTTGCTAGAGTATTGGATGCAACCCCTTGGGAAGTTTCTCAAACGATTCATCCTCATCCAACATTATCAGAAGCAATTGGCGAAGCTGCACTTGCTGTTTATGGAAAGGCAATTCATTTTTAATTTTATGAAAAGATAAGAAAATCTTGTGTTGAATAAGCATCAGTTAGTTGCCTACTCTGAAAAAAGAGCACGTTCTTTTATACTAGCTAGAGGTTGATGAATGCACTTCACTTGCGTATTTCTTATTTAGGAGGTAATAAAATGACAGAAAACCGACACCAATCGTTAGGTCTAACCGATAAAGATGTGTTAAATATGTATGAAACAATGCTATTGGCAAGAAAAATAGATGAGCGGATGTGGCTATTAAATCGATCAGGGAAAATCCCTTTTGTTATTTCTTGTCAAGGTCAAGAAGCAGCTCAGGTCGGTGCAGCATTTGCCTTAGATCGTCATGAGGATTATGTTCTTCCGTATTATCGTGATATGGGAGTTGTTTTAACGTTTGGCATGACAGCAAAGGATCTGATGTTATCTGGATTTGCAAAGGCAGAGGATCCGAATTCAGCTGGAAGACAAATGCCAGGTCACTTTGGTCAAAAGAAAAACCGAATTGTTACAGGTTCATCACCGGTTACTACGCAAGTACCCCATGCTGTTGGTATAGCATTAGCAGGTAAAATGCAGAAGAAGAATCTTGTTACATTTGTAACCTTTGGAGAAGGTTCTTCAAACCAAGGCGACTTCCATGAAGGAGCTAATTTTGCTGCCGTTCATAAATTACCAGTTATCTTAATGTGTGAAAACAACAAATATGCCATTTCGGTTCCATATGACAAACAGGTTGCTTGTGAAAAAATTTCTGACCGTGCAATTGGCTATGGTATGCCTGGCGTAACAGTGGATGGAAATGATCCACTTGAAGTATATGCTGTTGTAAAAGAAGCTGCTGATCGTGGTCGTCGTGGTGAGGGTCCGACCTTAATAGAAACAATTTCGTATCGACTAACACCACATTCAAGTGATGATGATGATAGTAGCTATCGGGAGCAGGATGAAGTAGCAGAAGCAAAGAAAGATGATCCAGTCCTTAAGTTTTCTAGATATTTAAAAGAAGTTGGCGTTCTTTCTGAGGAAATTGAAAAAGAGATGATAGATAGCATTATGGACGTCATAAATGAAGCTACTGATTATGCAGAAGCGGCGCCGTATGCAAATCCAGAAGATGCATTAAAATACGTTTATGCAGAGTAAGGGGGAAGAAAGATGGCTGTTATTTCATATATAGATGCCATTACAATGGCAATGCATGAAGAGATGGAGCGAGACGAAAAAGTATTCGTTCTTGGAGAAGATGTTGGCAGAAAGGGTGGAGTGTTTAAAGCGACAGCAGGGTTGTATGAAAAATTTGGAGAAGAACGTGTTATGGATACACCACTTGCAGAATCTGCAATCGCAGGAGTTGGAATTGGTGCAGCAATGTATGGAATGAGACCGATTGCTGAAATGCAATTTGCTGACTTTATTATGCCTGCAGTAAATCAAATTGTTTCGGAAGCAGCAAAAATTCGTTATCGTTCCAACAACGATTGGAGCTGTCCAATAACAATACGTGCCCCTTTTGGTGGTGGTGTTCATGGAGCTTTGTATCATTCACAATCAGTAGAAGCTGTTTTTGCTAATCAGCCTGGCTTGAAAATTGTCATTCCTTCAACACCATATGATGCAAAAGGTTTATTAAAAGCTGCCATTCGTGATGATGACCCTGTATTATTTTTTGAGCATAAGCGAGCGTATCGCTTAATCAAAGGTGAGGTACCTGTAGATGATTATGTTCTGCCTATTGGTAAAGCAGATGTGAAACGAGACGGAGAAGACATTACAGTAATTACATACGGTCTATGTGTGCATTTTGCCCTACAAGCTGCTGAACGACTAGCTAATGATGGCATTAGTACACATGTTTTAGATTTAAGAACAATCTACCCTTTAGACAAAGAGGCGATTATTGAAGCTGCATCGAAAACCGGTAAAGTACTTCTTATAACAGAAGACAATAAAGAAGGCAGTGTTATTAGTGAGGTTTCAGCTATTATTGCCGAAAATTGCTTGTTTGATTTAGATGCTCCAATCATGAGATTAGCGGGTCCTGATACCCCAGCGATGCCGTACGCACCTACAATGGAAAAATTCTTTATGATTAATCCAGATAAAGTGGAGGAAGCAATGCGTAAACTTGCTGAATTTTAACTTTTCTAAGAAAAAACATATAAAGTTAGCAACTTACTATTACGTAAGTAGATCGAGATGGCATTAACAAGTCATCAGCATTTTACAAAACGTAGGTCTTGTATAGATGCATACAAGATAGCCTTTAACAAAGGAGGTTTCACAGTGGCAATTGAACAAATTAAAATGCCCCAGTTAGGTGAGAGCGTAACAGAAGGTACTATAAGTAACTGGCTCGTTTCTGTAGGTGATAAGGTAAACAAATATGATCCACTTGCAGAAGTGATGACAGATAAAGTTAATGCCGAGGTTCCATCTTCCTTTAGCGGTGTTATTAAAGAAATAATAGCTGAAGAAGGTACAACATTGGATGTTGGAGAAATTATTTGCACCATTGAAATAGAGGGTCAAGAAGCAGTCTCAGAAACTCCAGTTGAGGTGAATAGCGAATCTATTGAACCAGTTGAAGCGCAAGCACAAACTGAAAAACAAGAGGTTCAATCAAATAAAAAACGTTATTCTCCTGCTGTGCTCCGTTTAGCTCAGGAAAATGATATAGACTTAGAACAAGTGAATGGTTCAGGAGCTGGCGGTAGGATTACTAGAAAGGACCTTTTACAACTAATTGAACGTGGATCGATTCCTAAAACTGGAGCTGCAAATCAAGATGATGCTCCTAAACCAACGGCTGTGCCAACTCTTCAACCAGGAATCGAACAAACCCACACTCATACTACTGCATCAACCGTGCCAGGCGACATAGAAATCCCTATTTCAGGAGTTCGCAAAGCAATTGCAGCGAATATGGTTCGAAGTAAGCATGAAGCGCCACATGCTTGGATGATGGTTGAAGTAGATGCAACAAATCTTGTTGAGTATCGCAATTCCATAAAGGATGAATTTAAGAAAAAAGAGGGCTACAACTTAACGTTCTTTGCCTTTTTCGTAAAAGCTGTGGCACAAGCATTAAAAGAATTCCCGCAAATTAATTCGATGTGGGCTGGAGAAAAAATTATTCAGAAAAAGGATATTAATCTCTCTATTGCTGTTGCAACTGAAGATTCCTTGTTTGTACCAGTTATTAAAGCAGCTGATGAAAAAACAATAAAAGGAATTGCTAGAGAGATTACAGAATTAGCGAACAAAGTGCGAACTGGAAAATTAACACCAGATGATATGCAAGGCGGCACATTTACTGTAAATAACACAGGTTCATTCGGGTCTGTGCAATCAATGGGAATCATTAATTACCCTCAAGCGGCAATTTTACAGGTAGAAACAATTGTAAAACGACCTGTTGTCATGAACAATGGAATGATAGCCGTTCGTGATATAGTAAATTTATGTATGTCGCTTGATCACCGTGTGATAGATGGATTAATTTGTGGACGGTTCTTAGCACGTGTGAAAGAAATTTTAGAAAATGTATCTAAAGAAACAACTTCTATTTATTAAAAAAGGCTGTTTTCGCAAACTTTGTTGCTATTTACCAAGTATGCGGTGAGGTTGATTTCCGCTGCAGATGCTCGCTTTCCGCGGGGCGGGCGGTGAGCCTCCTCGGCGTAAACGCCTGTGGGCTCTCACCTGTCCCGCTACTCCCGCAGGAGTCTCGCACTGCCGCTCCAATCAACCTTAAATAGTTTTCGTTTTAAAAGAAACAATCTATTAGAAAAGAGCCTTTTAAAAAAATAAAATGTAAGATGAAACAGACTAATAAGGGTCAGAACATTCAACTCCATATATAGCATTTACTGAAGTAAAGCTTTATATATGGTTTGAGGGTCTGACCCTTTGTGTTTACTTTTCTCTTCAAATGAATCTTTAGCTAGAACTTCATTGCTGATGGTGAAAAATTATAATAAAATAAAATTGTAGAACTTTTATATTTTTTATAAATGAAAGCGCTTATCAAAAGTTATTTATTCTGAATCGTTTAGTAAATGTAGTAGATCATGAATTTTTCAACAAGAGGGTGGACTTTCGAATAGGAACACTTCATGGGGAGGAACTAGGCATGATACATACAAAGGGGAATTGGAACGATTGGAAAGCTGAGGCTGAAAAAGCATTAAGGGGAAAGATGTTTGAAAGTCTAAGTTCAACTACATACGAAGGTATTAAGCTAAAGCCATTATATGCAAAAGGGGATTATGATTCTAGGAAACTGCCAATAATACATGATCATCGCGAATCGAATGATTGGAATATTAGTCAAGTTATTTTAGCTGAAAATAGCCATGAGTTGAGTGAGATGATAAAACAAGCTAAGAATAAGGGGCAGAGCTCATTTTATCTAGATAATGTTCAGTGTCTAAAAAAAATTGTGGACTTAGATGTTGCTTTTTTGCACATCGACTGGCTAAATGATTCCTTTCTTTTTGATGTAGGAGAAGACATTGGTTTTATACCTCTGTTTCTTCAATCTCGTAAAAAGAGAAATGAACTAAAGAACCTAAAAGGAACTTTAAGTTTTGACCCGTATGAAAGCATTTTAATTAGTGGCGAAGAAGATATAAGGTCTGTTAAAACACAATTTGATTATCTTGCTGATACGATAAAGTGGTGTCAAATGCATGAGTGTGAAGTACGCTGTTTACTGATTAAAGGTGACCTTTATCATGAAGCAGGGGCCCATGCACTTCAAGAGCTGAACTACACCTTCTCACATGCACTTGATGTGATAAATGAGCTGCTAAATCGTGGTATAACTATAGATATCATTGCTAAAAACATAACTTTTTCTTTTGCGATAGGGTCTAATTTTTTTATGGAAATTGCTAAATTTCGAGCAGCAAAGCAATTATGGGCATCACTTATACATGCATTAGGAGGAAACAAAGAATCACAGAAAATGTATCTTCATGCAAGAACCTCGATATTTAATAAGACAGGTTATGATGTTCATGTAAATCTTTTACGCACAACAACTGAAGGTTTTGCGGCAGCTGTAGCAGGTGTCGATGAATTATCTATCTATCCTTTTGATTATGTTTTGCCGAGTAGAGGAGAACTAGGAGAAAGAATTGCAAGAAATACTCAATTTATTTTAAAAGAGGAAAACTTACTTTTTAGTGTCATCGATCCAGCAGGAGGATCTTATTATGTAGAAACGTTAACAAATGAGCTGGCAGAACGAGCCTGGAAAGAAATAATAGAGATCGATGAAAAAGGAGGCTTTCTCCACCTATTAAAAGAGGGTGAACCTCAAAAAGAACTTGAAACAATATTTGAAAAAAGAGTAGATGATGTTAATAAGAGTAAAACAACGGTTATTGGGACGAATGCATTTGCGAACCTTTCCGATCAAGTTGAAGCGACGTTACAAGGTATTAAACAAGCAAAAGAACATCACACAGATACCAAACAAGTTACAACATTTCAAAATGCGTATATTTTTGTTAATAAGAATAAGGAAGTACCAATTGTAAAAACTCAAAATCTACTTGAACAGATAAAGATAACTCCTATTAAAACTAGACGTCTTGTAGAGCATTTTGAGCAGTTAAGAATTGCTGCTGAAACATACGTTAAAAAAAATCATCAACAATTAAAAGTTGACGTTATTGTTTTTGGGAGATTAAAAGATTATAAGCCCCGACTTGACTTCGTGACAGGCTTACTTGCTTCAGGTGGAATAACGGTAGAGGTTGTTTCATATGATCAGTTTTCATCATACCCTAATGGTAATGTGATTATCTTCTGTGGAAATGACGAGGGTTATAATAAAATTGATTCTTCTTTTATTAGTAAGATAAAGGAAGGAAAGAAATCAGTTCATCTATTTATCACCGGGAATGGTCATGAGAAGAAAATGGCGGAGTATGGGTTAAATGGTGTTATCACTACAAACATGAATGCGTATAAATTCCTAGTCACTATTCATCACTTAATGGGGGTTGGAAATTGATGAAACGTCGAACTATTACTGAGGCAAAGCTTATAAAACCGACAGCATCTCAGGATCCTTCTCCATCATTTTTCAATACACATGAGCAAATACGAGTGAAAAATAAATACGATTCAACGGACCTTGAAAAAATCGAGCATTTGGATACATTTCCAGGGACGTATCCTTATTTACGTGGGCCTTATGCGACAATGTATGTGAATAAGCCATGGACAATTAGACAGTATGCTGGATTTTCAAGTGCAGAAGAAAGTAATGCCTTTTACAAAAGAAACTTAGAGATGGGACAAAAGGGCCTATCCGTTGCCTTTGATTTGGCAACACATCGCGGCTATGATTCTGATCATCCTCGGGTAGAAGGAGATGTTGGAAAGGCAGGAGTGGCTATTGACTCCATTCAAGATATGAAGCTATTATTTGATGGAATTCCTTTAGATGAAATGTCGGTTTCAATGACAATGAATGGTGCGGTCTTGCCAATTATGGCATTTTATATCGTAACAGCAGAAGAGCAAGGAGTAGCAAAGGAAAAGCTATCAGGTACGATTCAAAATGATATTTTAAAAGAATATATGGTTCGTAATACATATATTTATCCGCCAGAAACATCAATGAGAATTATTGGCGATATTTTTGAGTATACGTCGAAAAATATGCCAAAGTTTAATAGTATAAGTATCTCTGGCTACCACATGCAGGAAGCAGGAGCACCAGCAGATCTTGAGCTCGCTTATACATTGTCAGATGGTCTTGAGTATATACGAACTGGCTTAAAGGCTGGTCTTGATATTGATCAATTTGCACCTCGATTATCGTTTTTTTGGGCGATTGGGATGAATTATTTCATGGAAGTAGCCAAAATGAGAGCAGCACGTTATATGTGGTCATCCATCGTTAAGAAGTTTAATCCTAAAAATCCAAAATCCCTTGCATTGCGAACACATTCTCAGACTTCAGGATGGAGTTTAACTGAGCAGGATCCTTTTAATAACGTTGTTCGAACATGTATCGAGGCACATGCAGCGGTAATGGGACATACCCAATCCCTCCATACGAATGCATTAGATGAGGCGATCGCATTACCAACTGATTTTTCCGCGAGAATTGCTCGAAATACACAGTTGTATTTACAGCATGAAACCGGAATCTGTGATGTGATTGATCCATGGGGAGGCTCTTACTTTGTAGAATCCTTAACAGATTCACTCATTGAACGCGCGACAAAGCATATGGCTGAGATTGAACAGCTTGGTGGTATGACGAAAGCGATTGAAACAGGTCTTCCAAAAATGAAAATAGAGGAGGCGGCTGCGAGAAGGCAGGCGAAAATTGATTCAGGAAAAGAAACAATAATTGGAGTGAATAAATTTAAGCTTGAAAAAGAGGACCCGCTTGATATTTTGTCGATCGATAATACAGAGGTAAGAAAAAAGCAAATTCAAAGAATAAATGAAGTAAAAGCAAAGCGAAATGATGAGCTTGTGAATAAAGCCTTGCAAAAAATAACGACTGCAACCGCCAATGGTGAAGGAAATCTTTTAGAGCTAGCTGTTGAAGCAGCACGCCAGCGAGCAACACTTGGTGAAATTTCATATGCAATTGAAAAGGTTAGTAAACGCCATCAAGCAATGATTCGTTCAATTAGTGGAGTTTATAGCTCGGAATTTTCAAACGAAGAAGAAATAACCAAGGTGAGAGAGAAAACAGATCAATTTTATGAGCTTGAGGGAAGACGTCCAAGAATTCTCATTGCAAAGATGGGCCAGGACGGACATGATCGAGGAGCCAAGGTAATCGCAACAGCATTTGCTGATTTGGGCTTTGATGTAGATATCGGGCCACTCTTCCAAACACCTGCTGAAACTGCCGTACAAGCGGTAGAAAACGATGTTCATGTTGTAGGAATGAGCTCATTAGCAGCTGGCCATAAAACACTTCTTCCCCAACTTATAAATGAATTAAAAAAGTTAGGGAGAGAAGATATAATTGTCATTATTGGCGGTGTGATTCCTTATCAGGATTACGATGAGCTAAAAGAAAAGGGAGCTGCGGAAATATTTGGGCCCGGAACTGTAATACCTGTTGCTGCAACTAAGGTATTAAATAAGATCCTTGAGAGATTGGGCTATGAGGAAATTGAAGAATGACGAAATATATTCGAAAAAGCAATGAAATGGCTACAAACGAGTATATTGATGGAATTGTCAAAGGTGACAGAGTTATTTTAGCTCAAGCAATAACACTAGTAGAAAGTAATGCGAAAAGACATTTTGAAAAGGCTCAGCAAATTATCGAAGCACTATTAAAAAAGAGTTCAGGATCGATAAGAATTGGAATTACAGGAGTTCCAGGTGCGGGTAAAAGTACTTTCGTTGACTCATTGGGAACTTATTTATGCCATCTCGGCTTCCGGGTCGCTGTACTCGCTATTGATCCTAGCAGTAACGTATCAAAGGGAAGCATTATGGGCGACAAAACCAGAATGGAAAGATTATCTAGAAACCCACTTGCGTTTATTAGACCTTCCCCTTCAGGAGGAAATCTAGGTGGAGTAAATCGAAAGACGAGAGAAACTATTGCTTTATGTGAAGCAGCTGGATATGATGTCATTCTTGTAGAGACAATGGGTGTAGGGCAAGGTGAATTTGTTGTCCGTGATATGGTAGACTTTTTTATGTTGCTAGTTCTAACAGGTGCAGGGGATGAGCTGCAAACGATGAAAAAAGGGATTATGGAATTACCAGATTTAGTTGTTGTCAATAAGGCTGATGGTGACAATCTTGCAAAAGCCAATAAAGCAAAGCATGAATATAACACGATTCTTCACTTTCTAAAGCCGTATACATCTGGATGGACAACAAGAGCTGTCACAGCATCTGCGTTAAAGGAAACAGGGATTGAAGACATATGGCAGCTAATCCAACAGTTTGAGGCATACACGAAAAAATGCAATATCTTTCATAAAAGAAGAAGTGATCAACAACGAAATTGGCTGCATGATCTACTTAAACAAGAGCTTTATCAGAATTTTTATCAACATCCAAAGGTGAGTCAACAGCTTACTCACTTTGAAAAAGCAGTGATGAACGGTGAAAGAAGTGTTGCAGCAAGTGCACTAGATTTATTAGATCTTTTCGTAAAAGATAAAAATTGAGCGATCTATTTGCTCATTTGATAGAAAGCTTGGTAAAATAAATATATTGAGCGTAAAAGGAGAGGTTTTCATTGAGTATGGATTTTAACTTATTTATGAATGATATCGTACAACAAGCTCGCAAGGAAATTGTTGCAGCTGGATATACTGAACTTACTTCACCAGAAGAAGTAGATGAAACATTAAATAGCAAAGGCACGACTCTAGTAATGGTGAACAGTGTTTGTGGATGTGCTGGTGGGATTGCAAGACCAGCAGCAGCTCATGCTGTACATTATGACAATCGTCCAGATAATCTTGTGACTGTTTTTGCAGGACAGGATAAAGAAGCAACAGCACGAGCTCGTGAATTGTTTACTGGATATCCACCATCATCACCTTCATTTGCTTTACTTAAAGATGGTAAGTTAATGACAATGGTTGAACGTCATGAAATTGAAGGTCATGATCCAATGTCAGTCGTTGCAAAGCTTCAAGCTGCGTTTGATGAGTATTGTGAAGAAGTATAAAATGAGAAAGTAAAAATCAGTAAAAAAGAGGTAGACACACATTGTGTCTACCTCTTTTTTATGTGGGGCAACAATGATTAAAGTATTCTAAAAAAACAAATTGACGAAATATTTTTATAATTACATTTTTATGAATAAATATTGCATAATTATAAACCTGTGTTAAAATACAGAATATCGAATAATTATTAGTGGAAATACACTTATTAAAAAAGTAATGTTGGTTTATAAATTATAGGAGGAAACTATTATGAAAAAATTATCATTGTTTATTATAAGCCTTTTAGTAGTTGGCCTATTAGCAGCTTGTGGGACAAGTACAGATGATGGAAAGGGTTCAACTTCAGGGTCTGAATCAGAAGATAAGAAAGTGTTAAAAATGGCAACTTCAGCTGATTATCCACCATTTGAATATATTGATACAGCTAAAGGTAGTGACATTATCGGTTTTGATATTGATCTTGCAAATGCATTAGCAGAAAAAACTGGTTATGAAATTGAAGTACAGGATATGGATTTTAATAGTTTAATCCCGGCTCTTCAAGCAAAACAAATTGATATCGTGTTATCAGGCATGACACCAACACCAGAGCGTGAAGAGAATGTCGATTTTTCAGATATCTATTACACAGCAAACCATATGATTATTTCTTTGAAGGATAAAGAAATAAAAAGCCTTGAAGAACTTGAAGGAAAAACAATTGGTGTTCAATTAGGTTCGATCCAAGAAGAAAAAGCTACAGAAATATCAGAACAGGTTGACCTGAAAATTGAAAATCGCAATAAAATTTCAGACTTAATTCAAGAATTAAAATCTGGTCGTATTGATGCAGCTATTATTGAAGATCTAGTAGCTAATGGCTATATTGAAAAAGACAAAGATTTAGCAGGCTTTACTCTTAATGCACCTGAAGATGAAGCAGGGTCAGCAATTGCTTTCCAAAAGGATAGTAAATATACAGAAGAATTTAATGAAGCATTAAATGAAATGAAAGAAAATGGAGAACTTGAAGATTTAGTTTCAAAATGGTTCGGTGGCGAAGAATAAGTGATCCACTTTTCTTCTGAAAAATGCAATGGGACTGACAGCTAATAATAGTGTCAGCCCTTTTTTATGAACAGGCACGTACTTAATTTAGATTGAAAGGATTTGGCAGTAGAATGGATATTAACTTTACCTCAATTATTCCATCCTTGCCCTTTATCTTGGAAGGGATTTGGGTAACATTACAAATTGTTGTGCTTTCCTTATTACTTGGTTTTGCATGGGGAATCATTCTAGCTTTATTTAAAATTAGTCGAATAAAACCTTTAATGTGGTTTGCTGATGCATATACATCGATTTTTAGAGGAACACCGTTAGTGTTGCAATTACTTATTATATATTTTGGACTTCCTCAAATACTAGGCTTTCCAATTGATCCTTATCCTGCAGCTGTAGCAGCATTTACGTTAAACTCAGGTGCATATATTTCAGAAATCATTCGTGCGGGAATAAATGCGATTGATAAAGGACAACAAGAAGCATCAATGGCATTAGGTATCCCATATGCAAAGATGATGAAGGATATTATTATGCCTCAAGCATTTAAAAATATTATGCCTGCATTAATGAATGAGTTTATTACTTTAACAAAAGAATCTGCGATCGTAACAGTAATTGGCGTACAGGATATTATGAGACGAGCTTATCAAGTTGGGGCAGATTCTTATAACTACTTTGCTCCATTATTATTCGCAGGTCTAATTTACTATATATTAGTAATGTTTTTAACACTCCTTGGTAAAGGTATAGAAGGGAGAATGAGACGCAGTGATTAAAGTTGAAAATTTGCATAAGTCATATGGGAAGTTAGAGGTATTAAAAGGAATTTCAACAACGATTGCTTCTGGTGAGGTGATTGCAATTATCGGACCATCTGGTTCTGGTAAGTCTACGTTTTTACGTTGTATAAATTTACTTGAAAAACCAACAGATGGAAAAGTGTTGATTAATGATCAAGAAATCACAAATCCAAAAACCGATATTTCAAAGATTCGTCAAAATGTAGGAATGGTGTTTCAGCATTTCTATTTATTCCCACATAAGTCTGTTCTCGATAATTTAACATATGCACCAATGACCGTAAAAGGGCTAACAAAGCAGGAAGCAGAGGAACAAGCGAAAACCTTATTAAACAAAGTAGGACTCCTCGAAAAGGCTTCGGAATATCCAAATCGTTTATCTGGTGGACAAAAACAGCGAGTCGCAATTGCAAGAGCTCTTGCAATGAATCCTGATGTTATTTTGTTTGATGAGCCTACTTCAGCTCTAGATCCAGAAATGGTAAAGGAAGTACTTGAAGTAATGAAGGATTTGGCGCAAACAGGTATAACAATGGCGATTGTTACACATGAAATGGGCTTTGCTAAAGAGGTTGCTGATCGTGTTCTTTTCCTTGATGGCGGAAAGCTAGTTGAGGATGCTCCACCAAGTGAGTTCTTTACTGCACCAAAAACAAAACGAGCACAAGAATTTTTAGAACAAATGCTATAAAATACATGAAAAAAGGTGGTCTGTTGATCATCTTTTTTCTATTTTACCTATATTTAGTGTAAACTATTTTTCATATAAACAATTTAAATTTTTAACAATTCAAATCGAGGAGATTTCTTATGTTTAAGATTGGTTATCGGACTGTAAAAACAGCTCTTGGAACAACCATAGCTGTAATGCTTGCACAATATCTTCAGCTAGATAATTATATTTCTGCCGGAATTATAACAATTTTATGTATAAAAGTGACCAAGAAAAAATCTCTCAAAAGCTCTTGGGCAAGGTTACTTGCATGTACGATAGCGATCATTTTTTCATTCATCTTTTTTGAAGGTCTCACCTATCATCCAATTATTATTGGAATTATGTTGTTAGTTTTTATCCCTACAACCGTGTTAGTGCGTGCTTCAGAAGGAATTGTCACAAGTGCTGTCATTATTTTTCATTTATACAATGCTGAAAACATCACTCTCCAATTGATTGGTAATGAGTTTATGTTAATCATTATTGGTATTGGTGTAGCTCTCATCATGAATTTATATATGCCAAGTGTTGAATCAAAGCTAAAAAATTATCAACTTCAAGTTGAGGAAAATCTAGCATTAATTTTTCAAGAAATTGAAATGTACCTTACTGATAATGATCGAAAATGGGATGGTAATGAATTAATCAAGACAGCTGAATTATTAAATGAGGCTAAAACAATGGCTTTCCGTGATGTTGAAAATCACTTTTTGCGCCATGAGAATACATATTATCATTATTTTAAAATGAGAGAAAAACAATTTGAAATTATTGAACGAGTGATTCCATTGGTTACTTCTGTGCAAAATTCTGTTGAACAAAGTAAGATGATTGCTGAGTTTATTCATGATCTTCGTATGAATATACATCCTGGAAATACCGCTCATAAATTTCTAGTTCAATTACTCGAAATAAAACAATCTTTTGAAGAGATGGAATTACCTCAAACGCGGGAAGAATTTGAGGTAAGAGCTGCTCTCCTGCATTTTGTCGGAGAAATGGAAAGGTATTTAATCATAAAAAGTCAGTTTAAAGGAATGAATACATAGTATTGTTCTTGCGTTACTCGTTTATATTAAAAGAAAAAGGACGTTGATACGATGAAAACAATGCTTCTTTTTCTTTCAATTATTACATCACCCATTTGGCCGCTAGGACCAAATCCAATAGTTGGTGATCCATTTATTATTATTAACAAGCAATCGAATGAATTAGCTTATATAAATCAAAATGAAATTCAAGAAATATTTCCAGTTGCTACAGGGAAGTCGAATGATCTTACACCAGAAGGTAAGTTTACAGTTATTGTAAAGGCTGTTGATCCATATTATCGGAAAAAGGATATTACTGGAGGCGATCCGAAAAATCCATTAGGCACAAGATGGATCGGGTTTGATGCAGAGGAAACTGATGGCCGGACATATGGAATTCATGGAACTAATAATGAAGATTCAATTGGCCATTATGTAACACAAGGATGTGTAAGAATGAAAAATAAAAATGTTGAAAGCCTCTTTGAAGTTATTCCTTTAGGCACAAGGATATTAATTCTGAATTCTAATGAGACATTTGAAGAGTTAGCGATAAAACATGGAGCTATGAAAAAATGAGTCTGATGCTTGAATCAGACTCATTTTTATTTTTTGAATTGGGGCTGTAATTCCAAAGCTGATACTAACCTATTCAATAAATACATAAGTTTATAATATTCATTCTTCGTATTCTTTTTTGAAGATTTGACCTTAAATTAAAACCAAACCGATACACCAGCAAGCAATGTAGTAACAAGCATGACGCCAATCATTAAATAAACGACAACTTTTTGTGTTTTACGAGACATATTTCTTCACTCCTTATCCTATTATTTTAACGTGAATGGTTCATTTGGACAACACTTAACACTTGTTAAAATTTGAAAGGAATTCGAAGAAAAAGCAGGGATTTCTCACAGGAAGAGAGAAGTTTATTATATCGTGATAACGTTTACATTGTAGGTGGGAGGGATGTTATATGATAAAAAAGATTGATCATATTGGGGTAGCAGTGCATTCGATTGAAGCTGTATTACCATTTTATACAGATGTCTTACAATTAACATTACTTGGTTATGAAGAAATACCTTCACAACAAGTGAAAGTTACTTTTTTATCCGCAGGAGAAACAAAAATTGAATTATTGGAACCGATGTCAGAAGATAGTGCAATTGCCAAATTTCTGTCTAAAAGAGGTGAAGGCATTCATCATATTGCATATGGAGTAACAGATATAACAACACGTATAGCAGAACTTAAAGAAAAAGGAGTTCCACTTATCGATGAGATTCCTCGAGCAGGAGCGGCAAATGCAAAGATCGCTTTTTTACATCCAAAAGCAGCAAATAATGTATTAGTTGAGCTATGTGAAAAACGAGGTGATCATGATGACGATTGATATTTATGAAAAAATTAATGAGCTATATGAAAAGAGGCGTGAAATTGAGCTGGGTGGTGGGGATGAAAAAATTGCGAAGCAGCATGAAAAAGGAAAGCTAACTGCTAGAGAGAGAATTAATCTACTTGTAGATGAAGGATCATTCGTAGAGTTAAATCCATTTATCGAGCATCGTTGTAACGATTTTGGATTAACAGACAAAAAGGGACCTGGAGATGGTGTTGTAACTGGCTTTGGGAAAGTAAATGGTAGACCAATTTATTTATTTTCTCAGGACTTTACTGTATTTGGCGGTGCTCTTGGCGAAATGCATGCAAAAAAAATTGCTGCGGTTATGGATTTAGCTGCAAAAAATGGGACACCGTTTATTGGACTAAATGACTCAGGCGGTGCGAGAATTCAAGAAGGTGTGGTATCATTAGATGGTTACGGACAAATCTTTTATCGCAATACGATCTATTCTGGTGTTATTCCCCAGCTGTCTGTCATTCTAGGTCCTTGTGCAGGTGGTGCAGTTTATTCACCAGCAATTACCGATTTTGTGTTCATGGTGGAAAAATCTAGTCAAATGTTTATTACTGGACCTAAGGTGATTGAAACCGTAACTGGGGAAAAGATAAGCTCTGAGGATTTAGGTGGAGCATATGTACATAATACAATTAGTGGTAATGCACACTTCTCAGGTTCAACTGAAGAAGATGTCTTGCTTCAAGTTCGAGCACTTTTAAGTTATCTGCCGCAGAATAATGATGAAAAACCGCCAATATTGCAGTATGAAGAACATGATGAATACCGCCCAGACTTAACAGAAGTAATTCCTTTTGATGCAGTGCGACCATATGATGTGCGTGTTGTGATTGAGCAGGTTGTTGATAAGGATTCTTTTCTAGAGGTTCAAAAGGATTTTGCAAAAAATATCGTAATCGGCCTAGCGAGAATAAAAGGTGAGGTAATCGGACTTGTCTGTAATCAACCTAAATATATGGCAGGGGGTCTTGATATTAATTCATCCGATAAAGCGGCAAGATTTATCCGCTTTTGTGACTCATTTCAAATCCCACTGATTACATTTGAGGATGTTACAGGTTTCTTCCCAGGAGTTAAGCAAGAACATGGGGGAATTATTCGCCATGGTGCAAAAATCTTATATGCCTATTCTGAGGCTACTGTTCCAAAGCTTACGGTTATTTTACGAAAGGCATATGGTGGAGCGTATGTGGCATTAAACAGTAAATCAATAGGTGCTGACATTGTTTATGCATGGCCAAATGCTGAAATTGCTGTAATGGGTCCACAAGGAGCGGCAAATATTATTTTTTCTAAAGAAATCCAAACGAGTGAAAACCCTGAGGAAATAAGAAAAGACAAAATAGAAGAATATCGTGAAAAATTTGCAAATCCATATGTTGCTGCTAGTCAGGGAATGGTTGACGATGTCATTGACCCACGAGAAACAAGAATCAAGCTTATCCAGGCACTTGACATGCTAAGAACAAAAAAAGAAACAAGACCAGTGAAAAAACATGGGAATATTCCCCTTTAATATTAGGAGGTAAGGAAATGATTAATAAACAACGATTACTAGACGAGTTTTTAGAGCTTGTACAGGTAGATTCAGAAACAAAGCATGAAGCAGAGATTGCAAAGTTGTTAAAGGGTAAATTTACAGAACTTGGATTACATGTCATTGAAGATGACACAACTGGTGTGACTGGTCACGGTGCAGGTAACTTAGTTTGTACATTAGAGGCAACTAAAGAGAACGTTGATACAATCTATTTTACATCACATATGGACACTGTCGTACCTGGGAATGGGATTAGACCAAGTATAAAAGATGGATATGTTGTTACAGATGGTACAACAATTCTTGGTGCTGATGATAAAGCGGGTTTAGCTGCGATGTTAGAAGCGATTAAGACTTTAAAGGAACAAAACATTCAGCATGGAAAAATTGAATTTGTGATAACTGCTGGAGAAGAATCAGGCTTAGTTGGGGCTAAAGCATTGGATCCTGCTTTAATGACAGCAAAATACGGCTATGCATTGGATAGTGATGGAAAAGTTGGAACGATAATTGTTGCTGCTCCTACACAGGCTAAAGTGAAAGCAACGATCTATGGTAAAACAGCTCATGCAGGTGTTGCACCTGAAAAAGGAGTTTCTGCCATTACAATTGCTGCAAAAGCGATTTCAAAAATGCCATTAGGTAGAATTGACCATGAAACGACAGCAAATATCGGTCGTTTTGAAGGTGGCACTCAAACGAATATTGTGTGTGACTTAGTACATATTCTTGCAGAAGCACGCTCATTAATTCCTGAAAAAATGGAAGAACAAGTGAAAAAAATGAAGGATGCCTTTGAAAAGGTTGCAGCTGAGATGGGTGGTCGTGCTGAAGTGGAAGTAGAAGTCATGTATCCTGGCTTTAAATTTGGTGATGGGGATCATGTAGTTGAAGTAGCAAAACGTGCAGCAGCACGAATTGGTCGCGAAAGTGAGCTTCAAACAAGTGGTGGTGGAAGTGATGCCAATGTGATTGCTGGTAATGGTATTCCAACTGTAAACTTGGCTGTAGGTTATGAAGAAATTCATACAACAAATGAAAAGATGCCAATAGAAGAATTAGAAAAAACTGCAGAACTTGTTTTAGCAGTGATTCAAGAAGTTGTAAAATAAGTACGAAAAAGAAAGAACGCACGGGTATTCCATGCGTTCTTTCTTTTTCTTCGTGGAATCTTTTTATATAAACAGTTCATAATAAGGAAATAGAAGCATTTATACAATCATAACTAAAAATGATTTTTTCCTCCATTTTTATTGATTATTACCATCTATACTTTTGTCAAAAACAAAGAAAATAAGAAGGTACGTAATCAAACTTAAAGGAGGCGTTTTGATTGATAAACAAAAAATTCAGTATGTTCGTTACAGGTGCGCTAGTTGCGGGACTTGTAGCGTGTAATAATAATAACGAAGCTTTAGATACTACCGATGTTAATCGAGTTGGAACAGTTGATGTTTCTGATAACGTTAATTATAACGGTCGGAGCTATGGGCCAATTACACGTGACATTGGTACCAGATATAACGAAGGTGCAAATGAATTAAGAACTGCTCACCGTGATCGTCAAAATACAGTGACTGAAAATGATTTTGATCTTGATTTTATTCCAGATCGTAATGGCAATATTGATGGTATGGATCTTTCGAGTTCGAAGACAGATGTCTCTAGTAACAAATATCCACACACAAGAGCAATCGCGGTTCAAGAAGCAAGATTCAAGACTATTCAAGCAAATAGCCCAGAAGAGGCACAGCAAAAAGCTCAACAATATATAAACCAATTCAAGCAACAAGCCGAGCAAAGAGCACCACAAGCACCACAAGCACAACAAAACCAAGTAGAAGCGCCGCCAACACAGCAACAACCAAAAGCTCAAGCACCACAAGAACAAAAGCAACAAGCACCAACACAGCAACAACAGCAAGCTAAAGCACCAGCTGAGAAACAGCCTGAAACTCAACAACCAACACAAGGATTGAGCCAAGCCGTTCAACAGGTTATAGAGCTAACAAACGCTGAAAGACGTAAAAACGGTTTGTCCGACTTGAAAGGTGATACGAAATTAAGTGGAGTTGCTCAAAAGAAATCAGAGGATATGAGACAAAATCATTATTTTTCTCATACAAGTCCAACTTATGGTTCTCCTTTTGACATGATGAGAGACTTTGGTGTTACGTATAAAACGGCAGGTGAAAACATTGCTCAAGGTCAACAAACACCTGAACAGGTAGTTCAAGCGTGGATGAATAGTGAAGGCCACCGTAAAAATATTTTAAGTAAGGATTTTACTCACATAGGTGTTGGCTATGATCAAAACGGTCATCATTGGACACAAATGTTTATTGGTAAATAAAAACCAAGAAGAAGCAGATCGTTAATCTGCTTCTTTTTGGTTTTTTTCCTGTTGTTAAAGGCTGAAATTTATTTTTATTGAAACTAATTAGTTAATTGTGCGTCTAATATGTAGAGGGTTAGAGAGATTTCTCTTATACCTATAATGTGACAACATTCTAGTTTAGAAAAATATGTTATATTTTGTATGTTTTTCCTAGTGGAAATGTTATTCTATTATAGATATATAGTTTTTTATAGTACTATCTCCTAAATACATCGAAGTACGGTGATAAAGTTGTCCACAAAAAAATATAGTTATTTTGATGCTTCTCTACTATTTTTCTTATTTTTATTAATGGTTTCTAGCTGTGTCAGTATCTTTAGTGCACAAAAATATGCACAATATGATGAAAATTTTATGTTAAAGCAAATCATTTGGTTTGTATTAGGTTTGTTAGTAGCATCTGTTATCTTCTTATTTGACTTTGAACAAATAAGTAAAGTAACACCTTATTTTTACGGATTTGGCCTTATTTTATTAATAGGAATACTTGTTGCACCTGAGTCGATTGCTCCTTATCGGAATGGGGCAAAATCGTGGTTTATTGTTCCGGGAATAGGATCTATCCAACCATCAGAATATATGAAAATATTTTTAATTTTGATGTTAGCAAACGTTACCCAAAAACACTATGAACGATTTCACATAGATAGTATTGGACAAGATCTTTTCCTGTTAGTAAAAATAGCTGCGGTTTCACTAGCACCGATTATTCTAATCCTTCTACAAAATGATTTTGGGTCTTCATTAGTTATGCTTGTTATCACGATTTCGGTCATCTTTTTATCAGGCATTAATTGGAGAATTATTTCAATATTATTTTTACTTTTGGTTTCATTAGTAGGTGCACTTGTGCTTATTTTCTTATATAATCCCGAATTTTTATTAAATATTTTTGGTACGTATCAATTAAATCGAATTTATTCATGGTTAAATCCATTTGAACATGCCGAAGGGATTGGTTACCAGCTAAAACAGTCACTCTTAGCGATTGGGTCAGGAATGATGGATGGAAAAGGATTTCATAATAGTAATGTGTACACACCTGAAGCACATTCTGATTTTATCTTTACAATTGTAGCTGAAGAATTTGGATTTTTAGGTGCTGCTTTTGTGGTTGCCTTATATTTTTTAATCATTTACCGAATGCTAGGTATTGCTATGTATGCTAGAAGCAAAATCTTTGAATTTTATATCTGTATTGGTATGGTTGCTCTATTTACATTTCACACTTTTCAAAATATAGGGATGGTCACGGGCTTACTACCAATTACGGGGATACCATTACTCTTAATGAGTTATGGAGGGAGTTCAGTTTTGGCTAGTATGATCGGAATTGGCTTAGTTTTAAATATATCTTTAAAGAAAAGAGATTATATGTTTTCAGAGGATGATTAAGTGAAGATATTTCTGTTAAGTAGCAATAAAGTTTACGAAAATAGCCAAAAAGAAAAAACACGCTTCAAACTCAAATTGAGTTGTTCAGCGTGTTTTTTGATTCGTTATTCCAATCCCTCAATCACCATAGTATTTACAGGTAGGAATGATTCCCCCGTTTCCAAATAGTTCACGTTTACTTTATCTCCCACTTGCAAGTAAATTGCTAATGCGTTATTTTCAGAAGAAATGACATAGCTTTGACGGTTGTCTAAAAGGAACGAAATGATTGAGTAGTCTCCAGACTTTTCTTTGTATACTCTAACAACTGTTCCAGTTACTTGTTTTTCCTCTGCTTTGGAATTCCCATCTACAGTACTGCCACCTTTTTGTAATGCTGTCTTATACTGTTTTAAAGCCTGATTTGGGGTAGTTCCATAAACTGATATTTCTGGATTTGCAGCAGATACAATAAAGTAATTTTGTAGAAAACCGTTGGAATCTAATACAGGTGTTAACCAACTAGCTTCTCCGTAAAAGTTATAGAGTACAGGCATTTCTCCATGCCATTTCTTTTCGATGAATTTCTTTTCGATAATTTGCAAGGCTCCCTGTGAATCCATATAGGATTCTTCTAAGTTACCTGTAAAATAGGTAGCTTGACCAGTTCTTGAATTGGTAAGAGAATATCCTAGCATTGAGTCAACACCAGCTTTTGGGCTAGTGAAATCGGTGAAATAATACATGTCTCCATTTTCATCAAAAATAGGACTAACATTTGCCTCAGTTCCTTCATCAGAAGGGAGTTTCACATCTGATTTACCAAATTTACTATTCCAAAATCCATGTACGTAATTTCCAAAATAACTATTTTGTAAGCTTACAGCTTCAGGCGATACTGAGCCATCAATAAATTCTGGCACATCATTTAATGAATAATCCTTTGTATTACCACTTTTAGGATCAACAACTACTACACCTTTAACTGTAAAACCATTGCGGGCTGATACAAATTCGCCATATGAACGAATGTAATATGGCTTTCCGTTATCATCAATTTCTAACTGGACATCTCCATAAAAAATATGTTTAGGATAATTCATTCGGATATGTCTTTCAATCTTTTTATTAAAATAGGAGGATGGAGTATAAACCATCTCTGTTTTCATGAATTTTGGATTAGCTGAGGAATCAGTTGCACTTAATGTGAAATAACCAGGTGTTTCATCACCATTCCACCATTTGAAAAACCCTGAAAATTCTACAGGCGCAATATAGACAAACTCTCCGTTCACTTTTTGGATTTGCAGATTCCCAAGCTCATAATAGCTCGTATTTGGAACTTGACCGAATGCTTTTTTCATTTTATTTCGTGCAAATTGTGGTGGAACACTTGCAGGTGTTTCCTTTTCATCAAACGCTTTAATTTCAACCTTTTCTTCCATTTTTGCATGTTTGAACTTTGCATCAGCGTTAAAAATGCCAGCTGTAAGGAAGTAAATTCCAATTATAAGGCTACCTGCAAAAAGTACTCCTTTTATCATCCTTTCTTTCCCACTAGCGAATAAAGCCCCAGCTGCAGTTATGATGATAGAAAACAGCCATAAGGAGGAAAGATTCATGTCAAGGTTACTAAAGTAATAGAATGCAAATACAGCAGGTATCGCGATAATTAATGATGTAATTACTGCTCCAGATATTGGTTTTTTATCCTCTTTGCTGGCATTGTTTCTTTTAGTAAAGGGGATAAGTACAAGTGCAGATGCTAACCCAACAATGAGTGCAAATAATAAAATGTTTCCCATAATGTCTCCCTTCATAGTTGAACATGTTATTAGTTTATAATCTTAATACGGATACGATAATGAAAAGTTTCATAAATTCGAGATGACAGTATAAATTGAGATTCATAGTAGGGATCCTTCTCTTAATTTTCTGTAAAATGCAAAAAAAGGTAAAAGAAAATAATGTCTTCTTTTACCTTTAACAACGATGTCTAAACGAATATAAAATATAAAACAAATAAGATACTAAGCACATACATAATCGGATGAACTTCTTTAAAGCGCTTTTGAGCAATCATTGCACAGGGGTATAAAATAAATCCTAGTGCAATTCCAGTTGCTACACTAGATGTTAGTGGCATCATAATAATTGTGACAAACGAAGGAATAACGATTTCTAATCTGCTCCAATTTATTTTGCTTATTTCCATAGCCATCAACGCACCAACAATGATCAATGCAGGAGCCGTCACCTCAGGTGTGATAACTGACAAAATTGGTGAAAAGAAAAGTGCGATCGTAAAGCAAACCGAGATAATAATAGCAGTGAACCCTGTTCTTCCACCAACAGCAATCCCAGCAGTTGATTCTACAAAGGATGCTGTTGTTGATGTACCAAATATTGCTCCAGCAACTCCTGAAGTAGAATCAGCTAGTAATGCACGTCCTGCATTTGGTATTTTGTTGTCTTTCATTATTCCAGCTTGACTAGCAACAGCTATTAGTGCACCAGCTGTATCAAAAAATGCAACAAATAAAAAGGTGAAAATAACCGCGAGTATTTCAGGTGTAAAGATTTCACCTAAGTGTGAGAAAACAACGCCAAATGTAGGCTCAATGCTTGGTACTTTACCAACAATCGAATTAGGTACTTCAATCAAACCAACAATCATTCCGATAATTGTCGTAATAACCATTCCTAAAAAAATCCCGCCATTTATTCCTCTTACTAACATCATTAATGTAATAATAAAGCCAACAACAGCAAGCCCTGTTACCGGAGAAGCTAATTCTCCGATTGAAACAAATGTATCTGGATTTGAAACGATAATCCCAGCATTCTTTAAACCAATAAACGCAATGAAAAAGCCAATCCCTGCAGCAATTGCGTGCTTTAAATCCTGAGGGATGACATTAATAATTTTTTCGCGAATTTTCAATAAACTTAAAATCATAAAAATAATTCCGGCGACAAAAACACCGGTTAAGGCAATTTGCCATTCAATTCCCATTCCAATACAAACTGAAAACGTGAAAAATGAATTAAGTCCCATACTTGGAGCAATCCCGATTGGGTAGTTAGCAAGTAGACCGATTAAAAGAGAACCGACAATTGCTGAAAGTGCAGTTGCAGTAAAAAGGGCTCCTTTGTCCATTCCTGCCTGGCTTAATATGATGGGGTTGACTACTAAAATATAGGCCATAGATAGGAAGGTTGTGATCCCAGCGAGTGTTTCTTTTTTATATGAAGTTTCTCGTTCTTCAAATTGAAAAAACTTTTTCATGATGATTTTCCTCCTACTGCAATAAGTATAAACAAAAAAACTTTGGCTAAACAAAAGCTGCCAAAGTTGTTATCTACAGTAAGGAAAAGGGAAAAATGATCTCTAATCCTTGTAGACAAGCCATTTAAGGTAGCTGGTAGAAACGTTCAAGCCATATTCTTGAACTTATACAAGGTTGCTATTATTTTAAAATAATAAATCGAATCTTACCAAGTTCGACAAAATTCGTCAATAGGAGAATGAATTGTTGATATATTCTTTTTATTTTAAGGATATTATCATGTAGTGGGAGATATATTCTTTTCATTAACTTTGTTTCATAGTATGATAGTCATAGAAAACCTTATATTATGAGGGATTGAATGTGATCCGAGAGGAGATTTATATGGACATTTCAAAAGTCGTCGTATTTCGAGCTGGTAATGAGGAATATGGGCTGCCGATCGAACACGTGATTTCTATTGAAAAGCTTGAAAATATAAATATTATTCCTAATATGCCTTATTACATGAAAGGTGTTGTTAAAGTAAGAGGAGAGTTAATCCCTGTTCTAGACTTGAATCGTATTCTGTATCAGGATGATACATTCGGGGATGATAATGCTAAACTAATCGTTGTGCAATCAGAAGAGCTCTCTGCAGCACTTATTGTAAAAGAAGCAAAAGAAATTTTAGATATTTACGAAAATCAATTAAAAACGATTGGTATTGGAGCGTTTCAGTCAACAAAGTACTTCACAGCTGTTGCAAGTCTTGAAGATCGTTTGATAATGTTAATTGATCCGAATCTTTTCATATCAAGTCTTGAGAGTATTGCCATTGTAAAAGAGGAAATGGTAAGTCACCAATAAATTGTATTGGTGATTTTTTAGTTGTTATAAAAACATGCTTTCAACCTACATGATAAAATAAAAATTAACTTTTTAGTGAGTGGTGGAGCTATATGGAACGTCCTGCAAGCGGTCGAATAATTCTTCATGTTGATATGAATAGTTTTTACGCATCAGTTGAAATGTCATATGATCCTTCTCTCCAGGGGAAGCCGCTAGCTATTGCTGGTAATGTAGAGGAGAGGAAAGGGATCATTGTTACTTGCAGCTATGAAGCACGTGCAAAAGGCGTGAAGACGACGATGCCACTATGGCAGGCTCGTAAGCTATGTCCTGAGCTAATCGTCAAAAAGCCTAATTTTGAACGTTATCGCAAAGCATCTCGTGCAATGTTTGACTTACTTAGGGAATTTACAGACCTTGTTGAGCCAGTATCAATAGATGAAGGGTATATGGATATTACTCAATCTATACGTACAAATCCATTAGAGATTCCGACATTAATTCAGGATCGGCTTTTGGAAGAATTATTACTACCTTGTAGTATTGGGGTAGCGCCAAATAAATTTTTAGCTAAAATGGCATCAAATATGAAAAAACCACTTGGTATTACGGTGCTAAGAAAAAGAGAACTTTCTGAAAAACTCTGGCCATTACCAGTAGGTAACATGCATGGTATCGGAGATAAAACTGCTGAAAAGCTACACTCAATTGGCATTGAGTCAATATATGATCTAGCTCATGGTGATCCTGTCCAGCTTAAACAATTGCTTGGAGTCAATGGTGAACGTTTAAAACAACGAGCGAACGGAGTAGACAATAGAGAAGTAGATCCTGATTCGATCTATGATTTCAAAAGTATTGGAAATTCTACTACCCTTTCAAAAGATACGACAAATGAAAATGAGATAAATGATGTATTACGAAAATTAGCACATTCTGTCAGGGTTCGAATGAAGCGCAAAGAGGTTTTAGCTAGTAAGATTTTTATCACGATTCGGTATGGAAATTTAAAAACAATAACTAGAAGTAGAAAATTAGCGAATCCTATTGGTGATGAAGATGAAATTTTTTCAATGGCAAAACAGCTCTTTTTTACCCATTGGAATGAAGAACCGATTCGACTGTTAGGTATAACTGCTCAAGATTTGGTTGAAAAGGAGGGTGCGTTAAAACAATTAGATCTATTCTCATTTGAAAATGATGCAAAGGATGAACCGTTGCTTAAAGTGATTGATAAAATAAATCAAAAATATGGAAATCAATTCATTAAACGAGGTGTAAAAGGCGAGCGAGAAGATGATCAATCACCTGGTACGAGCTTTAATAAAGATTTTTTAAGAGAGTAAGCGATTACATGAGTTATGTCACTTGAAATGTAGTTAAAACTTATGGTATTTTCAATTGTAGTCATAATAAATAATTCGAATTATGTGTCAATTCCGCAGATTTTGTCGGAAGAAGGCAACCGATTATTGCCTGTACATACTCTAAGGACTAGAAGGGACGTAAGCAAATGTCGAAACAACAGATTGGTGTTATTGGTTTGGCTGTAATGGGGAAAAACTTAGCGTTAAATATTGAAAGTCGTGGATTTTCAGTATCTGTCTTTAACCGTTCAGCAGAAAAAACAGAAGAATTTTTAGCAGAAGCAAAAGGAAAAAATGTTGTTGGTACATACAGCATTGAAGAATTTGTTCAATCACTTGAAACTCCACGTAAAATTTTATTAATGGTTAAAGCAGGAGTTCCAACAGATGCAACAATTGAACAGCTTTTACCACATCTTGATAAAGGTGATATTTTAATTGACGGCGGTAATACATTATATACAGATACACAACGTCGAAACAAAGACCTTGCTGAGAGTGGAATCCATTTCATTGGTACTGGTGTATCAGGTGGAGAAGAAGGAGCATTAAAAGGACCTTCAATTATGCCTGGTGGTCAAAAGGAAGCATTTGATCTTGTACAACCTATCTTAGAAGCTATTTCTGCAAAGGTTGAGGGAGATCCATGCTGTACTTACATTGGTCCAGATGGAGCAGGTCACTATGTGAAAATGGTTCATAACGGAATTGAATATGGCGATATGCAATTGATCTCTGAGGCGTATTTCCTAATGAAAAATGTATTAGGCTTAACAGCTGATGAGCTACATGAAGTATTCGCTGAATGGAATAAAGGCGAACTAGATAGTTATCTAATTGAAATCACTGCTGATATCTTTACGAAAAAAGACGATGAGACTGGTAAGCCATTAGTTGACGTCATCTTAGATACTGCCGGTCAAAAAGGAACAGGCAAATGGACAAGTAAAAGTGCCCTTGATTTAGGTGTACCACTTCCAATCATTACAGAATCAGTATTCGCACGTTTCATTTCTGCAATGAAGGAAGAACGTCAAAAAGCAAGCAAAATTCTTTCAGGTCCAGCTGCTAAACCATTCGAAGGTAACAAAGAAGAGCTTATTGAAGCAGTACGTAAAGCTTTATACATGAGTAAAATTTGTTCTTATGCTCAAGGATTTGCGCAAATGAGAGCAGCTTCTGAAGAATACAACTGGGATTTGAAATACGGTGATATCGCAATGATCTTCCGTGGTGGATGTATTATCCGTGCTGCATTCCTACAAAAAATCAAGGATGCATATGATAAGGAACCACAATTAGCAAATCTACTACTTGATTCATATTTCAAAGAAATTGTTGAAAGCTACCAAGGAGCTCTACGTCAAATCCTAACTGTAGCAATCAATAACGGTGTTCCAGTACCATGCTTCTCATCAGCACTATCTTACTATGATAGCTACCGTACTGAAACATTACCTGCTAACCTTTTACAAGCTCAACGTGACTACTTTGGTGCTCACACATACCAACGTGTAGATAAAGAAGGTATTTTCCATACTGAGTGGATGCAAAAATAATATTAGTTAGTATTTAAAAATGGACGAGGACCTTTCAAAGGTTCTTGTCCATTTCTGTTTTTCGGGACGAATAAAAGGATATAAAATCTCCAATAAGTTAAAGTTTTGCTCTGTTAAAGCTCGCTGTGAACACCTGTAGCGGAAATCACCGACCAAGTTTAAGAGCCTAAAGTTTAATAACATCACTTAAAAGTAATATATCGTCATATATTTGCTCTTTAATCTCTGTATTTTTGCATCTTTGATATTCATCAATTAGCAGACCTAACTCATTAATAAATATAAGCATTTCTTCATTTTTAATTATGCCAATCACCTTCTTATGACTTTTAATTACCTCTTCTATAATGCTGTATAGTATATATTACCTATTTTTAATGGTTTTAAACTTTATCCCATTCCTAACGTACAGTAAAATCCTACCATAAGATTCTAGACAAAAAACAAGGTTCTTTTCTAAGAGAGTTGCTTTTAGTACAAATCCTATTTCAGGTTGATTTGAGCGTAAGTGCAAAGACTCCTGCTAAGAGTAGCGGGACAGGTGAGACTCATGTAGGCGTATACGCCGGGCGTTAGCAAGAAAAAGAGCCATTACCAAAGTAATAGCCCAAAATAAAATAAGGAGATTGCAAGGGTTGCGACTTGCACACTTTATCTTATGCTGTTAATAATGTTGCGTATGAGGCAAATAGACGAGCCAATTCGCACATTTTTCATATTTAGGTGGCACTATAAGAATGCACAAAAATAGTAGATTGGAACTTTATTTTATAATTTGTTCTAATGTCACTATTTTGTGTGCAATTTTATGAACTGTTATGAAGTTCATTAGATATGTTCTAATAGCTCTATATCTAGTCAAGGAAAGCAAATATGCCTTACTAAGGAATATAATTGACGTCATTAGAATTGAAGTCTTAAAACGGCAATTAGAACGCTATGTGAAGAGTGTTGAGATACTCCCTAAAATAATGCCTATACTACTGCCGATACTTATACATCTCAAAATGTTTTTTGGATCGTAAATTACCATGTTAATCCCTCCTTAAGGGAAATTTAACATATAAAAAAACAAGCGTGCAATAAAAAAATTGCTTCATAGAGCTGGTAATTTTAAACAATGATTTCCATAAAAAAGCCGGTTGGTCCTAAAGATGACCAACCGGCTAAAAGTATTAAGTAGACAAAAATGCATGATATTGATTTTTAGAATGGCCATATTAAAAAATGTTAATAATTAATTAACTGGCCACCATTGATTACCGTCCGCTTCAAGCATTTCGTCACTTTCTTTTGGACCCATTGATCCTGAAGGGTAAGCAGCAAGTGCGGCTTTTCCTTTTTTCCATGCATCAGAAATTGGATCGACAAAGGACCATGATAATGAAACTTCATCCCAATGAGTGAAATTTGTTGCATCTCCACGCATACAATCGTAAAGTAGCTTTTCGTATGCTTCTGGTGTGTTAATGCCGTCTTGGAAATTGTTTGAAAGGTCCAATTTAACTGGCTTAGAATCACCAGCATCTCCATCTTTTTTCACATTCAATTGAAGTGTAATTCCTTCATCAGGTTGAATGTTAATAACGAGTAGATTAGGTGGAACATTTTCACCCTTTTTATAATATAGGTTCATTGGAATATCTTTAAATTGAACTACGATTTGCGTAGATTTGGCAGCCATGCGCTTACCGGTTCGAATGTAGAAGGGAACACCAGCCCATCTGAAATTATCAATTAACAACTTCCCAGCAACATATGTTTCTGTTTGGGATTTTTTATCTACATTATTTTCCTCAGTATAGCCAATTAATTGTTTATTATCTAATTGACCGCTCGCATATTGTCCTCGAACAAAATAGTCAGATACCTCATCTTCACTAACTGCTCGAAGTGCACGTAGAACCTTTACTTTTTCACTTCTTACTTCATCAGTAGTAAGCTTGATCGGTGGCTCCATTGCAAGTAATGCGACCATTTGTAGCATATGATTTTGAAACATGTCTCGTAAAGCACCTGAATTTTCATAGTAGCGCCCACGGTCCTCCACACCTAATACTTCACTTGATGTTACTTGAATGTTAGAAATGTAGCGATTGTTCCATAATGGTTCGAAAAGAGCGTTAGCGAAACGAATTACCTCAATATTTTGTACCATTTCTTTTCCTAAATAATGGTCAATACGATAAATTTGGTCTTCGTTAAAAGCTTCTCGGATTTCTTGATTTAATGTTTGAGCTGACGGAAGATCATGTCCAAACGGTTTTTCAATAACAAGTCGACTCCAGCCTTTTGTAGCCGTTAAGCCTTCCTTTTTAAGATTTTTAGCAATTGTTCCGAAGAATTCTGGTGCCATTGCTAAATAGAATATACGATTTCCTTCTGTTTGATATGTACTATCAAGCTTAGTTAATAAATCATTAAGCTCTAAATAGGAAGAAGGATTTGTCACATCAAATGGATGATAATGAAAATGAGATGTGAAATCGTCAAGATCTTTTGATTCCTTTATCGAAGTTTGAATAGAATCTGAAACATTGTGGCGAAACTCATCGTTTGTCCAAGGTCTTCTTCCTACTCCAACAACAGCAAACTCTTTGCCGATTTTTTCGTTTTGAACTAGATGGTAAATAGAGGGAAACAACTTTCGTTTTGCTAAATCACCAGTTGCTCCAAAAATAACGATAACTGATTTAGGATGTTCTTGTGTAATCACATTCGTACCTCACTTTGTCAAAATACATTTATTTATTCATCAGTGATATGAAAACCATACCCTTCTTACTATTGCTTACGGATATGAAAATTTTATGAACACTGATTGGAAAATACTCTATACAAATACTTAATTTTAAAGGTAAATGTACGGTAAATCAAACATAATAGTTCCACAAGTACTAGTATAAACGATTTAAAGAAAAATATCGTGTTTAAGCACTCGATCTTATTAAAATGTTTTTATTATTCAGTCTATTTTAGACAATCATATATGTATTGGTCAAGCGAATTGTTACAAAATGTTACGTTTTCCGACAAAACCACGTTATTTCTTAATTTTCTTGTTTAAAAGGAATGGAAGAATCGCATCGAACAGTGGTAGTTTAACTTAGACCTTTATTCATGTATTCTAAAAGAAAGTGATTTTTAGGAGGAAAAGTAAGTGAATGTCATGTTTCTTGGTACAGGGGCAGGGATACCAGCTAAAACTCGAAATGTTACGAGTATTGCCCTTCAATTGTTAGAAGAAAGACAAGCTGTTTGGCTATTTGATTGTGGTGAAGCAACACAGCACCAAATTTTACATACATCAATAAAACCTAGAAGGATTGAAAAAATCTTTATTACGCATCTGCATGGCGATCATATTTATGGTTTACCAGGGTTGATTAGCAGTCGTTCCTTTCAAGGAGGAGAAGATATCTTAACAATCTATGGACCTAGGGGAGTTGAGGAATTTGTCAGAACAGCACTAGCTATAAGTCAATCACATCTTACGTACCCGTTAGAATTTGTCGAAATAGAAAACGGTACTGTATTTGAAGATACTCAATTTAAGGTGGTCGTCAAAAAGCTAGAGCATGGAATAGCGTCATATGGATATCGTGTTATTGAAAAAGACTTACCAGGCGTATTGCTTGTAAATAAATTAAAAGAACAATCGATCAAACCTGGCCCTATTTATCAGAAAATCAAAGCAGGGCAAAAGGTTGAACTTGAGGATGGAACGGTAGTTAATGGTAATGATTTTTTAGGTCCTAAGCTAAAAGGAAGAATTGTAACGATTCTTGGAGATACAAGATACACTAGGGATAGTATTGAGCTAGCTCATGAAGCCGATTTGCTTATTCATGAAGCAACATTTTCTGAAGGTGATGAAAAGCTTGCATATGACTATTTTCATTCGACAACAAAACAAGCTGCAATGATTGCTAAACAGTCTAATGCGAAAAAGTTAATACTAACACATATAAGCTCTCGCTACCAATCAGAAGACGATTTTACTAAGCTAGTAAAAGAAGCACAAGCATTGTTTCCGTTAACCTACTTGGCTGAAGATTTTATGCTGGTTGAAGTTCCTAAAAGCAGAGAGTAGCAATTACTAAAATGTTAGTACCTTTTACTTTCGTCATGTCTTCTGCTTAACTTGAAGAACTTTAATATACTCGGAATCTTTTATAAATAAAAGATACTTTATTTTAGGTAGGTGATCTGCTATGCAGGTGAAATGGCAAACGAGGGATCAATTGGTAAAGCTAATAACTGAGTTAGTCGAGCATGCCAGTATTACAGGCTCGCAAGGTGAGGTCGCTTTAGGTAAACATATTTATGGTCTGCTTAAGGAAAGAAATTATTTTCAAACTCATCCCGAATTCCTGGAGCTTCATCCTGTTGATGATGGAAGATCATTTGTAACCGCCTTGGTAAAACAGGGTGAAACAGAAGAAACGATTGTTTTGTTAAGCCATTATGATGTAGTAGACGTCAAGGACTATGGAGATTTAGCTCATTTAGCCTTTTGTCCCGCACAGCTGACAAATGAGCTGAAAGCAAGAGGTTCCAGACTGTCAAAAATTGTAAGGGATGATCTTGACAATGGTGAGTGGTTATTTGGTAGAGGAACAATGGATATGAAAGCAGGCCTAACTGTTCAGTTAGCGATGCTTGAAAGGGCAATGAGCGGTGAGTTTAAGGGTAATATTTTATTAGTAACGGTTCCTGATGAAGAGGTTAATTCAGCTGGCATGTTATGTGCAGTAACTGTATTAAATGAGTTAAAGCAACGCTTTGGCTTGACCTATAAAACATGTATAAACTCTGAACCTATGTTTGCAAAATACCCGAACGATCAAAACCTTTATATTTACACTGGCTCGATCGGGAAAGTACTCGCAGGCTTTTACTGTAATGGAATTGAAACACATGTAGGGGAGCCTTTTTCAGGACTTAATGCAAATTTATTACTCTCGGAAATAAATCGTTTAATGGAATTGAACGACTCTTTCTGTGAACAGGTCGGTGATGAAATAACACCACCACCAACTAGCTTAATGATGCGAGATTTAAAGACGGAGTATTCTGTACAAATTCCTCACACATCTGTGTCAATGTATAATTTACTCATGATGGACCGTTCGTTTAGTGAACTCCACGAAAAGCTCGTTCAAATTGCAAAAGAAGCAGCTCTAAATGTAGAGTCTTTTTATCAAGAACGTGTTCAACGTTATAACCAGTTTCTCTCATTTGCTCCACTTGATTTCAAGGTAAATGTATTTACCTTTCAGGAACTATTACAAAAAGCGATAAGCAGATATGGTGATAAAGAGATAGAAAGAAGGATAAATGATTTGTCAGCTAATCGTGGTGATAAAGATGATCGTGATTTTTCAACGAAACTTGCTGCAGATTTAGCAGGGTTATGTAAGGAATACGCACCAATGATTGTTGTCTTTTACAGCCCACCTTATTATCCAGCGGTGTCTTCTAAAGAAGATCTGCTTATCCAGAAAACTATTGGAGAAGTGATTTCTCTTGCGAAAGCGCAATATCAAATCGAATTAAAGCAACAAAATTATTTTCCAGGTTTATGTGATTTAAGTTTTGTCCAGCTAACAGACAAAGGACAATCAGTTACTCAATTAACTGCCAATATGCCACTTTATGGAAATGGTTTTCAGTTACCATTAAGAGAAATTCAAAACTTAAATATCCCAGTTTTAAATATAGGACCTATAGGGAGAGATCCTCACAAGTGGACAGAACGATTGCATATTCCATACGCATTTGATATGTTCCCAGAATTATTGAGTTTATCAATTAAAACGATCTTTGCTGATTAGTTAAGGAATCCTACTTTAAATGTAGTCTCATTTTTTAGCCTAAGCAATAGTTTTAAGACTATTGCTTAGGCTTTAATTACCTAGTTTTTTTAACTGTCGAAGAAGATAAGGGGCTTTTTGTAAGATGAAAAAGCTGAAACCCTCACCTTTGTAGATTTCATTTATGACAATGAATTCTTGCTTTATAAGTGAGATCATTTCTTTTTCAATCTTCGGGTTAAGAGCAATTCCTTCAATATTTGTCTTTTTAATAAGGTACCAAAGCATTTGTTTTTCTGGATTTGATAATTTCTTTATTTGCTCATAAATCTTCTTTTCATGATCAGGTAGCTCTACAAGATTTAGTTCCACCAAGTTCACCTACTCAGTACAGAATAATAATTTAAGAAGAACGAGCTTGATAGATTAAGATTTCATCGACCTTTACGATTATTTGCCCATTTACCTCAGCATGTCCTTTGCCAAGAACAAAATCTTTCTTCATTCTTTTTATCTCATAATACAGATAGATTTGATCACCAACCGATGCTTCGTGAATAAATTCTGCACCTTTAATTGCTGTTAAAAATCCTATATTGCACTCTTCACCTAGTGCTGCAAAGGCACCAAGCTGTGCAAGTGCTTCTACAAGCATGACATTTGGCATAACTTTATGATCGTCAGTTATGTACCATTCATTTGCTGAAATGTTTTTAATTCCCTTTACACTCTTTCCTTCTACAATCTCTAGAATGTTGTCTACCATTAAAAATGGGTATTGATGAGGAAGGGTAGATTGAATAATCGATTTTCGTGTTCGCAAAGGATTTTCTCCTTTCAGATTTTTTATTTATTTTACCATGATCTACCATATTGTGTAAAAATGATCTTTTTGTATGAGGTATTATTGTTTACTATCTCTATATTTTTGAATACATGATATTATATTACTAGAAAAAATATTTGTGAGGTTTAACAACATGCATATTCAAGAGATAAGCCCATATGAAATATTAGACCGGATTACTGATGCTTTTTTCGCATTAGATAAAGAGTGGAAGTTTACTTATGTTAACAAAGAGGCAACTAGATTATTACTTCGTAAAAAAGAACAATTTATTGGCAATTGTTTATGGGATGAGTTTCCAGAAACAATTGATCTACAGCTTTATCATCAATTTCATAAAGCGGTTAATGAACAAGTTGCTGTTAATTTCGAACACTACTCTTTTCCTCTAAAATCGTGGTTTGAAGTAAGAGCATATCCTTCACCGAATGGTCTTTCGGTTTATTTTCAAGATATCACGGACAAGAAGCAATTTTCCTCACATAGAGAGCAACATTATAAGTCCCTTTTTGAAAATAACCCTGATGCTGTATATTCTTTAGATTTGGATGGCAATTACCTTAGTGTTAACCGTGCAACGGAACAGTTATTAGGGTATAGTGCTGAGGAATTTTTACAAATGTCATACATTCCTTTAATAGCATCAGAAGAAATCGAGAAAACAATGGAGTATTTTTCTAAAGCAACGAGTGGTAGTACACAACATTATGAAACAATAGCCCTCCATAAAAACGGTCAAGCTATTGCTGTAAAAGTTACAAATATGCCGATTATAGTTCATAATGAAATTGTAGGTGTATACGGAATTGCTAAAGATATTTCAAAAGAAAAAAGAACGGAAAAAATGTTGTTGGAATCTGAAAAGTTGTCTGCTGTTGGACAGCTTGCAGCCTCAATTGCACATGAAATAAGAAATCCACTTACATCGATAAAGGGATTTTTACAGTTATATAAAAAATCAATGAAACAGATAAACAGTGAGTATTTAAATATCATGTCTGATGAATTATCAAGAATAGAAATGATTACAGGAGAATTGCTTGTTTTAGCTAAACCACAAGCCCATCATTTTCATAATGAACGTGTAGAGAAAATTCTTGATGATGTTGTAACTCTACTAAGCTCGCAAGCACTAATGAACAATGTGGAAGTAAAAGTACATCTAGAAGATTTGCCACAGATCAAATGCATTGCAAGTCAATTGAAACAAGTATTTATCAACTTGATTAAAAACGCAATTGAAGCAATGCCAGATGGTGGCGAAATTACTATCATGGCTAAGAAACATACTTCGACAACCATTTTTATTCAATTTGCGGATCAAGGAAGTGGTATATCTGAAGAGCTCCTTGCTAAAATAGGGACACCCTTTTATACAACAAAAGAAAAGGGGACTGGACTTGGAATGATGACGACATTAAAGATCATTCATACTCATGGTGGAACGATGAATATTTCAAGTACAATTGGTAAAGGTACGATTATTGATATATACCTTCCTATTAGCATTTAAAAAAAGTACTTGATTAGGATAAATAGCAAAGAGCGTAATCGTTTCTCCTATTACCCTCTTAATAAGTGATAAATTCTGATAGAAAAAGGAGTGCAAGTTTCAATTGAAATCTACACTCCTTTTCACGTCTTAGGAAATAATAAAATTCTTTTACTGTGGATAACGCTTTAACATCCAGCTCCAGCGCCCAGCGACTAGTGAACTTCACACTCCTTATACGCTAAGTCAACATCGAATCACTGTCGCTCTTCGTGTTTCCTTTGCCGCACATTAACGGGCAGTAATTGACATAACTGCCCTTAAGAGTCCGATAAGTCTCGCTATCCATCAGCAAACCCACCGATGGAAGTCTCGCTTTATCTCATACGGAGTGCTCCAGTTCATACGTCGCTAAACGGGCGCTTGCGCTTTTGTTCATTTATCTGTTGTAACTAGTGCTTCAGAGAACATTGTTTTTAATTCATGTGATCGTTCTGTTGCTCGTTTTACACATGAGATAAGGGCTTCTTCAAAGCCTTTTTGTTGAAGAATGGTAATACCAGCTTCTGTTGTTCCGTTTGGGCTAGTTACTTCTTTTCTTAATTGGGATGGGTGTTTATCTGAGCTTGCAATCATTTCAGATGCACCAAGTAATGTTTGAACAATAAGATCTCTTGCCACATCAGGTTCTAGACCAACTTCAACTGCTGCTTTTTCCATCGCCTCAACAAGGAAATAAACATATGCTGGTCCACTACCAGAAAGTCCTGTAACAGCATCTAGATGACTTTCTTCTACAAGCTTGCAAATTCCAATCGCTTCAAATAAAGACTGACATTTCTTAATTTGAGCCATCGTGACGTCTTCACTAGCTGCAATGGCTGTAGCTGATTTAGCAATTGCTGCAGATGTGTTAGGCATTGCGCGAATAATCGCTGTTTGTTTACCAAGTAGCGATGTCATCGTTTCAATCGAGATACCAGCTAGAACAGAAACAATCAGCTGACCATCAATATAGTCTTGAATACCATCTATGCCAGCCTTTATATCTTTTGGCTTCATCGCTAATACAATGGTTTTTGCTTCTTGAACTACTCTCTTCTTATTATGTGTTGTTTCAATTCCATACTTTTTTGTTAGTTCCTGTAATCGTTCTTTGTTAGAGCGATTTGCTACGATTATTTGTTCTGGTTGAAATAAGCCACCTTTTATTAGTCCTGCAATCATCGCTTCTGCCATTGAACCTGCGCCGATAAATCCAACTTTTTCCAAATAAACTCCTCCTCTTTTAAGCACATTATAAAAAGCCACTCTGTCCCTATAAAAAGGAAGGAATGGCTCCGCGGTACCACCTTAGGAATGACATTCTTAAGCTTTGTCTCTTTATCGCAGAAATGCGGTTAGGTTGTTCGATAATGTGTTTACACTTTTATGAATTCTCATAAATTTTTATTCATTATGCAGTTGTAGACAGGTACTTGTCAAGCTTTTTCACGAAGAATGTTCTCTGAATTATTTGAATATAATGACAAAAGTTAGACGGCGAGATACAATAATAATAGATCGTGATATTTCTCAACAATAGGGTGAAAATAGCTTTATTTGAAAATAATATAGTGGGACTTATCTATGGTAGTTGTCCCCCACCTATCTTCATATGAATTTTTAGGAGGGGGTTACTGCCGGTTAAGAATGGGATAAATGGGGCGAAGGAAATGAAACAAATCACACAAGGAAACGAAGTATTTAAGTTGGAGCTACCAACACCTTTTCCTGTTGGCGATGTGAATGTGTATGTCATTAAGGGAGATTGTTTAACACTAGTTGATGCGGGTCCAAAAACAGAAGAAGCTTGGCTAGCGTTTCAACATCAATTGAAAGAAATTGGCTATACCCCTCAAGACATTGAACAAATCGTGGTTACCCATCACCATCCAGATCATGTGGGAATGTTAGATCATTTTAGTGATGAAGTTTCAGTAATTGGTCATCCCTTTAACACACCTTGGTTAAAACAAGATGAACAATTTATTGTTGAGTTTGCGGCATTTTTTGAGAAGTTGTTTATTGAATTTGGGGTAGATAAAAAATTCCTCCCTTACATTAATCAGCTGAAAAACACTTTAGATTTTTCGTGTAAAAGGAACCTTAAATCCTTTATAAGAGAAGGAGAGGAAATAAACGGTCTTGCTGGATGGAGCATACTAGAAACACCTGGTCATGCTCAAAGTCATATCGCTTTATATGAGGAGTGTACAGGTATATTAATTGGTGGGGATTTACTACTAAAGCATATCTCTCCAAACCCTTTATTAGAGCCTTCAATGACAAAGGATATTTGTGAACGACCTAAACCACAGCTTCAGTTAAATCAATCGATCTCAAGATTGTTAGATCTACCAATTTCACTTGTCTATCCAGGACATGGAGAAAACATTGATGAGGTACATAAATTGATTGTCTATCGGTTAAAAAAGCAATCTGAGCGTGCTCAACTAGTTCGAAGCTTTCTTGTTGAAAAACCATTGACTGTCTTTCAAGTTTGTCAAGCTCTATTCCCAACTATTTATCATAAACAGCTAATGTTAACGATATCAGAAACAGTTGGACAGCTTGACTATTTATTGGAAATGGAGCAAATTAAAGTTGATACTTCATTAAAAACTCATAGATTTATTGCGAATGAATGTTAGAGGTGACGAATATGAATACACGAATTCAAGGGTGCTATGTTGCAATAACTGGTGCATCAAGTGGAATAGGTGAAAAAATTGCGATTGAATGTGCAAGGCATGGGGCTCATATTATCCTGCTGGCAAGAAGAAAAGACTTGCTAGCTCAACTAGCTGAACGTATTAAAAAAGATTATGGAGTTTCCTGCCATTATTATATTCTAGATGTCCAGGACCTTTCTTCTGTTCAGCAAGTATTCACTAAGATTGAACAGGAGATAGGTCATATTGATATACTTGTCAATAATGCAGGGTTTGGGGTCTTTAATGATGTGATTGATGCTTCACTTGATGAAATGAAAAATATGTTTGAAGTGAACGTTTTCGGTTTAGTTGCTAGCACAAAAATGGTGCTGCCAGCAATGATCTCAAGGAAAAAAGGGCATATCATCAATATCGCTTCACAAGCTGGTAAGCTTGCAACCCCTAAATCTAGTCTCTATTCAGCAACTAAGTATGCTGTGTTAGGTTTTACAAACAGCCTGCGTATGGAGGTTAAGGATAGCGATATTTACGTTACATCGGTAAACCCTGGTCCAATAAAAACAAACTTTTTCACAATTGCCGATAAGCAAGGTGATTATGTGAAAAATGTGGAGCGGTGGATGCTTGATCCCAATAAGGTAGCTCGAATTATCGTAAACTCTATGCTTACGCCAAGACGAGAAATCAATTTACCTGGTTGGATGAATGCAGGAAGTACTCTCTATCAAGTGATGCCAAGGTTGTTTGAGCGTATTGCCGGAAAGGTTTTATTTAAGAAATAGTTATATATTAGGCTCGGTGCGGTGGGCACTGGGCCTTTTATACGTCAAATAAGAGCGTTAAGAAAACTCAAAAAAAAGATTACAAACTTCGTGAAAAAAAGTATATTTAAAGTAATTGAACACTGATTTTTATTTTTATTTGCGAGGGAACATGATGAAAACAACAACCTTCAATCAATTAATACAATCAACACAGTATGAAGAAGCTATTTCAACTTTTTTAGAAGAATATAATCAAATAAAAAAAGCAGCAACATTATCTTCATTTCGCAGGTGGATGAATACATTTGCTAACGAGGGTGTCTTAAAAGAGTATCTTAAAGTTATTGATACTGCAATTATGGGGAAATTAGCGACTGTTCTCGTTAAGACCAATTTCAAGCATTTAAAAACACCCATGATGACGATTTGGTATTGTGAAGAGCTAGTTAGTGAACATAAATTAATAGAAGCTGAACAAAGTTTAAAAGAGCTTTTAAAGCTTGAGCTGACAGATGAAGAAGAAGAAAAGCTGTTCTTTGTGTTAGCGGATACCTTGATGAATATGCAGCGGTTTGCAGAAGCAAAAACGTATATGGATAAGTGTGCGGAAAAAACGAAAGCACCTATGAATACTCGGTGGGGATACTATTATTTGCAGAAAGGTGATTGGGATCGTGCGATCGAATTTCTCGAACAGGGGAAGCTGGATAAAAGAGATGGTGTGTTTGCCTATTCATTATTAATTCAACATTATGGCATTTATGGTCAGTATAAAAAGGCACATTCCTTACTTGAAGAAGGATTAACATTGCATCCAAATTACCCGAAGCTTTTAGTTGAAAAAGTACGCCTTTTTTACCAATTGAAGCAATGGCCGCAAATGAGAATAGCGATTGCAGCGATTAATCAGCTGACTCCTTACAATGATTATAAAGGTTTATTTGAGGACTATATGGCTGAAAGTTATTATTATGAGCAAGACTTGTCTAAGCTGACTCGTTTTTTAGCCGAGCATCCTCATCTTTCGAAACAATCTTCATTTAAAGAATTTAGTGGAACGATGAATCTCCCTGTGAAAATGCTAACGTATAAACCAGTGGTTCAAAAATACAATTTTTGTGTACCTGCTAGTTTAGAGATGCTATTGAGTCAATTTAACCACTTTATTCATCAAGATGTCATTGCCGATTCCATTTTTTCTGTGTCTGGAACGAAACTTTCTAAAGCAATTGAGTACCTTGAGGAACAAGGCTATGCTTGTCAATTTTTCTACGGAGATGTTGATTGCTTTAGTTCCTTAATAGACATGCAGGTTGGCGTTATACTTAATGTGGATTATCCAATGTCATCACATGTTCAGGTGCTTGTTGGCTATGATGACAACTTACGTGTTTTACACGTACAAGATCCTAATTTTAGAGAATATCATCAAATACACTATGCTGACCTCAAGAAGGAATATGGAAATAATCAAGTACTAGCTTTAGCGATTGTTCCAAGTGCCGATCGCACAAAATTCAATTCATTAGATAGACAGCAGCACGAGGTTGTAAGTAAAATGTTAAGTCTTGCTGAACTAGAAGATGATTCTCTTACATCTGTAGATGAACAGTTTGTTAATAAAAATCTTGATCAATTACTTGTGGCTGCTTATACATTAAGATATATACCGAAGCTTGTTAGTCAAGAAATACTAGAGAAGGCTATATCTACTGTTAGTCAGCAACTAGCAAACAATGAATATAGCAGGCTAATTATTGCCCACGCCTATTGTCAATCAAAACAGCTTGCCCAGGCTCTACTGTATATTGAGAAAGAGTTTAGTAAGCGTAATAAATCGACCCATTGGTTTTTAAAAGGTAGGATTTATTATGAGCAAAATGAATATGTGTTAGCAATCGAAGCATTTAAGGAAGCGTTACAATATGAGCCTGAGGATCATATGATTTGGTCGTATTTAGCGCTCTCCTTTTCTTATTTAGGTGATAACGAGACGGCTCTCTATCACTCAAAGGTTTCATTGGATATAAATGAAGAGGATACGTTTGCCCTCGTTAACTATGGTGTCATTTTGCATGACTCTAATGCGTTTGAAGACGCTCGTGCCATTTTTCATCAACTGTTAAAAACAAATAAGCAGGATGCGTATTTTTGGTATGAACGAGCACGTTGTGATCATGAGCTGGGTCGAAGTCATTTTGCGATGAAAGGTTTTCAGGTTGCCATCTTTTTAGAACGAGACGTACCGTTTCCCTATCGAGAATTGGCCAATATATATGAGCACATTGATGAGGATGAAAAACGTGCTGAAAAGGTGCTACTTGATGGCCTTATCTATACAAAAAATGCAAACGTTTTGCTTAATGAACTAGGCGATTTATATGAACGAGCCCAGCGTTATGAAGAAGCTCGCACCTATCTTTTGCGTGCAATTGATAGTAATTCAAGTGATGTATTTCCCTGGCTCTCGTTAGGTAGTGTATTAAAATCTGAAGGAAAATATGTTGAGCTTTTTGAGTTTATGAAGGAGCGAGAACGAGATTTTGAGACGAATAGTGAATTTTTAGTTAATGGAGGTCAGCTTCTTTGGGACACTGCAATTTTTGTTGAGGATAAGACTGCTTATTTTGAGCTTGCCCTAGATTTTATGGAAAAGGGTATTTTGCATGCTTCCTATCATCTTGATGATTGTATTGAGATGTATGTAGAAGCAATCGAGGATACAGCTTTTTACCGGCGAGGAATAGCGTTTCTTGAAGAGCGATGTACGAGTAGTACGACTGAAAATTCATTTTATTATATATGCTATATTGGCTGCTTGTATAAGGGGAATGGTCTTTTTCAGAAGGCTAAGCAATTTTTTGAACAAGCCTTAACGATTAAAAAAGATCCTGTTCC